>JBKHDP010000009.1:0-31229 GCA_046541255.1 Paracoccaceae bacterium
CGATGGGGGTGTTGACCTTCACCCCGTCGGTGCCCTCGGCCACCAGCAGCTTGCCCACGGTGCCCTCGTCGACAGCCTCGAATTCCATCGTGGCCTTGTCGGTCTCGATCTCGGCGATCACGTCGCCCGCGGAAACCGTGTCGCCCTCCTTCACCAGCCATTTGGCCAGGGTGCCTTCCTCCATCGTCGGAGAGAGGGCGGGCATCAGGATCTCGGTGCTCATTCTATCGTCCCTCTCTCAGGCGTCCTGCGGCACTTCTTCGGCGTAGATGTCGGTCCACAGCTCTTCGTTCGCGGGTTCGGGGCTTTCCTTGGCGAACTCGGCCGAGGCATTGACGATCTCCTTGATCTCCTTGTCGATCGTCTTGAGATCCTCCTCGGTGGCGTGGCCGCCCGACAGCAGCAACTCGCGCACATGCTCGATGGCGTCGCGTTCCTCGCGCATCTTCTGGACCTCCTCGCGCGTGCGGTATTTCGCCGGGTCCGACATCGAATGACCCCGGTAGCGGTAGGTCTTGATCTCCAGGATATAGGGGCCCTTGCCGGCGCGGCAGTGCGCCACCGCCTTCTCTCCCGCCGCCTTAACCGCCAGCACGTCCATCCCGTCAACCGCTTCGCCGGGAATGCCGAAAGCGTCGCCGCGGGTGTAGATGTCGGGCGTGGAGGTGGAACGCTTCTGCGCGGTGCCCATGGCATACTGGTTGTTCTCGATCACGAAGATCACCGGCAGTTGCCAGAGCGAGGCCATGTTGAAGGTCTCGTAGACCTGGCCCTGGTTGGCGGCACCATCGCCGAAATAGGTGAAGGTCACCCGGTCGGTGCCATTGTACTTGTCGGCAAAGGCCAGCCCGGCGCCCAGCGGCACGTTGGCGCCCACGATGCCATGACCGCCGTAGAAATGCTTCTCCTTCGAGAACATGTGCATCGAGCCGCCCTTGCCGCGGGAATAGCCGCCCTCGCGCCCGGTCAGTTCGGCCATCACCCCGTTGGGGTCCATGCCGCAGGCCAGCATGTGGCCGTGATCGCGGTAGGTGGTGATGCGCTTGTCGCCCTCTTCCGCCGTGGCTTCCAGCCCGACCACCACCGCCTCCTGGCCGATATAGAGATGGCAGAAGCCGCCGATCAGGCCCATGCCATAGAGTTGGCCGGCCTTTTCCTCGAATCTGCGGATCAGCAGCATGTCGCGGTAGTAGCGTTTCAGCTCGTCTGCCGAGACATTGGGCTGGGCCCTCGACTTGCGGGTCGCCATGCGCGCCTCCCAAGAGGATTGTTGAGTATTAAACTATCTCTCAGGGTAGCGCGGGAATGCAAGGCCGTAAAGCCGCAAGGCTCGGGAAGGGCGCGCCGGACACGCAGGAACGGGCCGGGGTCGCGGACCGGGCAGGCGGATCAGCGCACCACGATCTCGTCGGGACGGATCAGGCCCAGCACGTCGCGGGCCTGTTCGTCCAGCAGGTCGAGATCAAGGTAATCGTCCGACAGGCGCCGGGTGAGGTTTTCCATCCGCGCGACCTCGGTCTGAAGCGCGGCCAGCCGCTCTCCCAGCCGCGCGGCCTCCACCTCGATCTCCGCGCGTCGGAACAGGCCGTAATTCCCCTGGACCGCGGCGAAGGTGAAATAGAGCCCCAGGCCCACGGCCACGGCGAAGAAAAGGATGACTCCGAAGGCGGGTCGGCTGTGCGGGGATCTCATGGTCTGCCTCATGTCGCGCCTCTGCCGGGCGCCGTGAGACGACTATGGCACAAGCGATTCGCCCTGTGAATCCCTTATCTTGCCGCAAGATGCGCCCTTTGCCGGGAACCGGGCCTTGGTCGGGCCGGCGCGCTGTTGCTATGGTGGCGCGAGCGAAGGAGGCGCCCCATGCAGTCAGATCCGCATCCCGTTCCGCCCCGGGCCGATCTGCCCGGCCACCAGGTCGAGAACCAGCCCGAGCCGCGTGCGGCCCCCGAACTGTGGCAGACGGATCCGGCGCTGCGCGAGCAGGTCGCCGCCCAGGGCGGCGATGCCGGGCCGGTGGCCGAGGCGGCGCGCCGCTTCGCCACGCCCGAGTCCTGGCACGATGCCGCCGAGGCGCGCCGGGATCTGCCGCGACTGCAGGTTTTCGACCGGGCCGGGCGGCGGCTGGACGAGGTGCGCTATGCCCAAGGCTATCACGCCACCATGGCGCGCGGGGCGGCGGTGGGCTATGTCGGCCTGGCCTGGGAGGGCGCGCCGGGCGGGCATGTGTCGCATGCCGCGATGGTCTACCTGCTCAGCCAGGTGGAACCCGGCATCTGCTGCCCGCTCACCATGACCTATGCCGCCGTGCCGGCACTGGAGGCCGATCCCGAGCTGGCGGCGGTGTGGCGACCGAAGCTGCTCTCGCGGGTCCATGACCCGGCCATCGCGCCTGTCGCGGCCAAGCAGGGGGCGACGCTGGGCATGGCGATGACCGAGAAGCAGGGCGGATCGGACGTGCGGGCCAACAGCACCAGCGCGGTGCCCGACGGCGCGGCCTGGCGGCTGACCGGGCACAAGTGGTTCTGCTCGGCCCCGATGTCCGACGGGTTTCTGACCCTGGCGCAGACGGCGAACGGCCTGACCTGCTTTCTCGTTCCGCGCTGGCTGGAGGACGGGCGCAACGCGCTGCACCTGGTGCGGCTCAAGGACAAGCTGGGCAACCGCGCCAACGGCTCGGCCGAGATCGAGTATCACGGCGCGCTGGCCTGGAAACTGGGCGACGAGGGCGCCGGTGTGCGCACCATCATCCGCATGGTGCATCATACGCGGCTCGACACGGCGATGGCGCCGGCCGGGCTGATGCGCGCGGCGCTGACCGAGGCGGCCTGGTGGGTCTCGGGGCGGCGGACGTTCCAGCGCCGGCTGGTGGATCAGCCGCTGATGCGGCGGGTGCTGGCCGATCTGGCGCTTGACTGGGAGGGCGCGCTGGCGCTGGGGCTGCGCTGTGCGCGGGCCTTCGACGGTGCGGGCGAGGCGGATCGCGCCTTCGCCCGGGTCGCGGTGGCGCTGGCGAAATACCTGTCCAACAAGCGGTGCGTGGGCGTGATCGCCGAGGCGTTGGAGTGCCTGGGCGGCATGGGCTATGTCGAGGACACGCCGATGCCAATGCTCTATCGAGAGGCGCCGCTCAATGGAATCTGGGAAGGGTCGGGCAACGTGATCTGCCTCGACATCCTGCGCACGCTGGCGCGCGAGCCCTTGGCCGGCGAAGCCCTGCAGGCCGAGCTTGCCGCCGCTCGGGGTGCGGATCGGTACTATGACGCGGCACTGGCCGCGCATCAGGCCCGCTGGCCGGGCCTGCCCGAAGAGGCCGAGGCGCGCTGGTTCGCCGAGAGCCTGGCCACGCTGCTCACCGCGGCGACGCTGATCCGCCACGCCCCGGCCGCGGTGGCGGACGGCTATTGCGCGGGGCGGCTGGGGGCGCCGCGCGGTGCGCTGCCGGGCGCGGTGACCGGGCTCGACGAGGCGGTGCTGCTCGACCGTCTGGGGGCGGGCTGATCGGGCCTGCGCCAAGGCTTCCCGGACAAGGCCGGCGGCATCCCGCGTCGGGCGGAACCGGGCGCCCGCGCGGGACGTTGGTTTGCGCAACCGAAATCGATCAGGAGACCGACCAGGATGAAGGACGCCGCCACCACCAGCATCGACAACTTGCAAACCGCGCTCGCCATGGAACTGACGGCGGTCAATCAGTACCTGCTGCACGCGCATACGCTCGACGATTGGGGGCTGGATCGTCTGGCCGCCAGGATGCGCGAGGAGATGCAGGAAGAGTTGGATCATGCCGGCCGCTTCATCGACCGGATTCTGTTTCTTGGCGGCACGCCGGTGGTGCAGCCCGCCAAGACGCCGAAGAAGGCCGAATCGCTCGAGGAGCTGTTCGAGGCCGACAAGGCCGAGGAAAAAGGGGCGATCGAGTTCTATACCCGCTCCGCGCGCCAGGCCTTCGAGGATGACGATATCGGCACCCGCCGCCTCTTCGAGCGGATCGTTCAGGACGAGGAAGGCCATTGGGAATGGCTTGACCTGCAGCTCAACCTGCTGAAGAAGCTCGGCGAACCCGCCTTCATGACCAATTACATGAGCGGCCGCACCCAGGAGGAAGACTGACGCTTTCGCGTGCGGCCCTTCCTGGGGCCGCGCGCGCTCAGCCGGCCAGCGAGGCGGCGTGGATCTCTTCGATCGCCCGGGCCAGCGCGGCATCGAAATCCGCATCGGACTGGTCGGCTGACAGCCCTTCGGTCAGCGCGCGCGAGAAGCTGGCGATCACGCCCGCATTCTGCGCGAGCCTTGCATTCGCCTCGTCGCGCGAATAGCCGCCCGACAGCGCCACCACTCGCATCACCCGGTCATGGGCGACAAGCGGCGCGTATAGATTGGCTTTCTCCGGCAGGGTCAGCTTCAGCATCACCTTGCGGTCGGCGGGCAGCGCGTCGAGATGCCGGGTCAGTTCTGCCAGGAGGATGTCCTCGGCCTCGGCCTTGTCCGGGATCGATATCGTCACCTCGGGTTCGATGATCGGCACCAGCCCGGCCGCCAGCACCTGATCCGCGATCTCGAACTGCTGGCCCACCACGGCGCGGATGCCCTCCGGATCGGCCGCGTCGATCACCGAACGCATCTTGGTGCCGAAGATGCCCGCCGCCACCGCGCGTTTCAGCAGGTCTTCCAGTCCCGGAATGGGTTTCATCACCCTGACGCCTTGCGCGGGTTCGGCCAGGCCCTTGTCGATCTTGAGGAACGGCACCACCCCGCGCTCTTCCCAGAGATAGCGCGCGGCCGGCTTGCCGCCGAACTCGCCATCCATCGTGCGCTCGAACAGGATCGCGCCGATCACCTTGTCGCCGCTGAAGGCGGGGGATTGCGCGATCCGCGCGCGCATCTGGTGAATCAGGGCGAACATCTCCGCGTCGGAGGAATAGGCATCCTCGCCGATCCCGTAGAGCCGCAGAGCCTTGGGGGTGGAGCCGCCGCTCTGGTCCAGCGCGGCGATGAAGCCCTGGCCAGAGGTCATCTGTTCGGCCTGGCGCGCGTTCGGCATTGACCCGGTTCCTTTTGTCATTGGCTGCGAGCGTTCGTTGCCCGCGGTTCTAGGCAAAGCAGGACGAGCTTGCAATTATGGTGGCGCAAACAGACCCGTTCAGGCGGTCAGCGCCGCCACGCCGGGAAGGGTCTTGCCCTCCATCCATTCCAGGAAGGCGCCCCCCGCGGTGGAGATATAGGTGAAATCGCGCGCCGCATCGGCCCGGTTGAGCGCGGCCACCGTATCGCCGCCCCCCGCGACCGAGACCAGCCCGTGCTCGCGGCTCAGCACGGCGGCCCTGGCCGCGCAGGAGACGGTGGCGGCGTCGAAAGGGGCGATCTCGAAGGCGCCCAGCGGACCGTTCCAGATCAGCGTGCGCGCGCGCTCCATCGCGGAATTGATCCGCGCCACGCTTTCGGGACCGGCATCCAGGATCATCATGTCGTCGGGACAGTCCTCTGCCGCGACCACCCGGTGCGGCGCGCCTTCGCGGAATTCGCCCGCCACCACCACGTCGCGCGGCAGCAGGATCTCGCAGCCTTCCCGCTCCGCCGCGGCGGCGATCTCGCGGGCGGTGTCGGCCATGTCATGTTCGGCCAGCGAACGGCCCACGCCGAGCCCGCTGGCGGCGAGAAACGTGTTGGCCATGCCGCCGCCGATCACCAGGATATCCACCTTGCGCACCAGGTTCGACAGCAGTTCGAGCTTGGTGGAGACCTTGGCGCCGCCCACGATCGCCATCACCGGCCGTTCGGGCCGCGACAGCGCGCGCTCCAGCGCCGTCAGCTCCGCCTCCATCAGCCGGCCGGCGCAGGCGGGCAGCAGATGCGCCAGGCCCTCGGTCGAGGCATGGGCGCGATGCGCGGCAGAGAAGGCATCGTTGCAGTAGATTTCGCCCAGCCTGGCCATTTCTGCTGCGAGATCCGGGTCGTTGCTTTCCTCGCCGGGGTGGAAGCGCGTGTTTTCCAGCAGCAGCACCTCGCCGGGGAGCAGGTCGCGCGCGGCCGCCTCGGCCTCGGGCCCCACGCAATCGGCGGCGAAGCGGACCGCCATGCCCAGCGTGCCGGCCAGCACCGGTGCCAGCGGTTCGAGCGACATCTCGGGCACGCGCCGGCCCTTGGGGCGGTCGAAATGCGCCAGCAGGATCGGCCGGCCGCCGCGCGCCAGGATATCGCGCAGGGTGGGTGCGATGCGCTCGATCCGGGTGGCGTCGGTCACCCGCCCGTCTTCCAGCGGCACGTTGATGTCGACCCGCACGAGCACCCGTCGCCCGTCAAGCTCCATCGCGTCGAGGTTCTTCCAGCCCATCCATCCCTCCTGCCGGTCGTGCTTGCACGGTCGTGCTGGCATGGGTTTCCCCCGAAACCGCCGGGCGGTCAATCCGCGTCTTGCCCCGCGCGCGCGGCTGGCATAGCTCTGGGACAACCAGGACAGGAGACGCGCATGGCCGAGATCAAGGATCCCGAAAACACCATCCTGATGGAGCTGAAGGACGGCACCGTCACCATCGAGCTGATGCCCGACATCGCGCCGGGCCATTGCGACCGGATGAAGGAACTGGCCCGCGCCGGCGCCTATGACAACGTGGCCTTCCACCGCGTGATCGAGGGCTTCATGGCGCAGACCGGCGACGTGAAGCATGGCAACATGGAGGACGGGTTCAACCTGCGCATGGCCGGCACCGGCGGGTCGGACCTGCCCAACCTGAAGGCCGAGTTCAGCCGCATCCCGCATGATCGCGGCACGCTGGGCGCCGCGCGCAGCCAGAACCCGGACAGCGCCAACTCGCAGTTCTTCATCAATTTCAAGGACAATCATTTCCTCAACGGCCAATACACCGTCTTCGGCCGGGTGATCGGCGGGATGGAGCATGTCGACGCGATCGCCCGTGGCGAACCGCCGGCCGAGCCCGACCGCATGATCAGCGTGAAGGTGGCCGCCGATGCTTAAATGGGCGCTGGCATTCACCTTCGCGGCGGGTCCGGCGCTCGCCACCGGCCTGTCCATCGAGGTGGCGGGCGAGGCCAACGGCACCGTCACCATCGATCTGCTGGAAGACGTGGCACCGGGGCATGTGGAACGCATCGTCACCCTGGCCGAGCAGGGCGCCTATGACGGGGTGGTGTTCCACCGCGTGATCGAGGGCTTCATGGCGCAGACCGGAGACGTGGAATTCGGCCGGCTGGAGGGCGGCGACATGGGCCGCGCCGGCATGGGCGGGTCGGACCTTCCCAACCTGGAGGCCGAATTCTCGGATCTGCCCTTCGATCGCGGCGTGGTGGGCATGGCGCGTTCCCGCGACCCCGACAGCGCGAATTCGCAGTTCTTCATCATGTTCGCGCCCGGCCATTTCCTGAACGGCGATTACACGGTCGTGGGGCGCGTCACCGAGGGCATGGAGGTGGTGGACGCGATCAAGCGCGGACAGGGCCGGAACGGGTCCGTCACCGGCCAGCCCGACGTGATGGAGCGCGTCAGCGTCATCGACTGAGCCGGTGCGCCATGTCGAAAGAAACGGGGCGGCCACCTGGCCGCCCCCGGATCACTTCACCTTGCAGGTATTGATCCCGAACACCGAATACAGCGCGCAGCTTCCCATCAGCCCGGTGGCCAGCGGGACGATTCCGATCAGGTAGAGCCAGCGATAGGCGCCGTCGGGATTGAGGAAGAAGCCCATGAGCAGGGCTGCCCCCACGATGATGCGCAGGGCGCGGTCGATGCTGCCGACATTCTTTTTCAGCATGAGTCGTCTCCGTTTTCTGGAAGCCCGAAAGGGCGAAAGGTCACGCGCCGAAGCCTAGCGCGATTCGATGTGCCGGTCTGTGATCTGGTCACATGGAGCGGGCCAGTTCCGCCAGCCCGTTCCGATCCAGCAGCCGCACCAGGCCGCGATCCAGCCGCACCATCCCGCGCCGCGCCAGCGCATCCAGCCGGCGCGAGACCACCTCGCGCGCCGATCCGATGATCACCGCGATCTCGGCCTGGGTCGCGCGCAGCGTGTCGTCCTCGGCCCGGTCCAGCAGCGCCTGGGCCAGCCGCGCCTCCACGCGCTGGAACGCGACCCGTTCCAGCAACTGCATCATGTCCTGCATCCGCGTGGCGAAGGCCGCGAAGATGAAGCCGCGGAATGCGGGCGAGTCCTCCATCAGCGCCAGGAACCGCTCGCGCGGGATCAGCACGACCCGGCAGTCCGAGCGGGTGACCGCCTCGGCCGAGTAATCCTCGCCGCCCAGCAGACCCAGGGTGGATTGCACGCAGCTTTGTCCGGGCTCCACGGCGTAGAGCAGGATCTCGCGCCCGGTTGGGCCTGTGAGGAAGACCTCGACCCGTCCGGCCAGCATGATGACGAAGCCCTTGACCGCCTCGCCGGGCCGGAACAGCACGCTGCCGCGCGGCACCTCGATCGGGCTCAGCCGGTCGAGCGCGGCAGCGGTGGCGGGTTCCAGCGCGGGCAGCCCCTCGGCCGACGCGACCCAGCCGCTCATTCCCGCCCGCGTTTCTCGAAGCGCGGCAGCATGGCCGAGAAGTCGCGTCCGGCGCCGTCTTCTTCCTCGACGAAACGCGCGTAAAGCTGCATCGCGGCCTCGCCCAGCGGCGTGTCGGCATCGGCGGCCTGGGCCGCCTGCATCGCCAACCGCAGATCCTTGAGCATCAGGTCGGCGGCGAAGCCGGGCTTGTAGTCGTTGTCGGCCGGCGATTTCGGCCCGATGCCCGGCGCCGGGCAATAGGCGTTCATCGACCAGGAATAGCCGGAGGAGGTGGAGACCACGTCGAACATCGCCTGCCGGTCCAGGCCCAGCTTGTCGGCCAGTGCGAAGGCCTCGCAGGTCACGATCATCGTGGCGCCGAGGATCATGTTGTTGCAGATCTTCGCCGCCTGCCCGTTGCCCGAAGGGCCGCAATGCACCGCCTTCTGGCCCATCACCTCGAAGAGCGGCTTCGCCGTCTCGAACCCGGCCGCATCGCCGCCCACCATGAAGGTGAGCGTGCCCGCCGTCGCGCCGCCGACGCCGCCCGATACCGGCGCATCCAGCGCCGAAAGCCCCGCCGCGCGGGCCTGGTCGGCCACCGCGCGGGCGCTTTCCACATCGACGGTGGAGCAGTCGAGGAACACCGCCCCGGCCTGCATCGCGGGCACGATCTCGTCCGCCACCTGCCGCAGGATCGCGCCATTGGGCAGCATGGTGATGACGACCTCGGCGCCGCGCGCGGCCTCGGCGGCGCTTGCGGCCTGTGCCACGCCCTCTACCGTCACGCCCGCGGTGTCGAATCCCGTCACCTCGTGCCCCGCCCTGGCCAGGTTCGCGGCCATGGGCGCGCCCATGTTGCCCAGCCCGACAAATCCGATCTTCATCCGGTCGCCTCCTCCTCGAAAGTCAGTTCCGCCGCGCCCAGCGGCGCCAGCATCCTTGCCACCGCCTCGGGCGGCAGGTCGTCCAGCCTGTGCTGCCAGCGCGGATTGCGGTCCTTGTCGATGATCGCCGCGCGGATGCCCTCGATGAAATCACCCTGCGCCATCGCGCGGTAGGTGAAACGGTATTCCTGCGCCAGCGCGTCGCGGATGCCCGCGCCGGTTTCCTGCAGGTGGCGCAGCATCTCCAATGTGCAGCCCATCGAGAGCGGGCAGTTCCGGTCGAGCGCGGCCACGGCCGATTGCGCCAGCGGCGAGGAATCGGAGGCCAGCCGCGCGCGGATGGCGGGCAGATCGACACCGGCGAAGAGCCTGTCGATCCGCGGTTGCGCGGCGTCCAGCGTGCCCTCGGGCGGGGCCTCGGCGGCGCGCGAAACCGCTTCGGCCGCGCCGCTGCGTTCCAGCTCGGCCACCAGATCGGCCCAGGCGGCGCGCGGCACGTAAAGATCGGCAAAGCCCGCCAGGATCGCGTCGGCCGGGCCCATGCGGGTGCCGGTCAGGCCGAGATATGCGCCCAGCCGCCCCGGCGCCCGCGCCAGCAGCGCCGAGCCTCCCACATCCGGCACCAGGCCGATACCGCATTCCGGCATCGCGATCTTCGAGCTTTCGCAGACCACCCGGTGCGAGCCGTGACAGCCCACGCCGACGCCGCCGCCCATGGTGAAGCCCTGCATCAGGCTGATCACCGGCCTCGGAAACTCCGCGAGCCGTGCATTCATGCGGTATTCGTCGCGCCAGAAGCGCCTTCCGTAGTCGAAATCTCCCGCGGTGCCGGTCTGGTACATCTCGGCGATGTCGCCGCCGGCGCAGAACGCCTTGTCGCCCTCGGCGTCGATCACCACCAGCGCCACCGCCGGGTCTTGCGCCCAGGTTCCGAGCGCGGCGTCGATCGCCAGGCACATCTCGTAGGACAGCGCGTTCAACGCGCCGGGCCTGCACAGCGTGATGCGCCCTGCGCGGCCTTCGATTCTGATCCGGATCTCTGTCATGCATTCCCCCGCTTGCAGACCGGCCGCGCCCGCATCAGCCGCGCGCCTCCAGCATCTGCCGGCTGACGATCAGGCGCATGATCTCGTTGGTGCCCTCCAGGATCTGGTGCACCCGCAGGTCGCGCACGATCTTCTCGATCCCGTAATCGGCAAGGTAGCCATAGCCGCCATGCAGTTGCAGGCAGCCATTGGCCACCTCGAAGGCGGCGTCGGTCACGTGCAGCTTGGCCATGGCGCAGAACCTGGTGGCGTCCGGTGCGCCCTGGTCGAGCTTCCACGCCGCCTGCCGCAGGAAGACGCGCGAGGTTTGCAGCTTCACCTCCATCTCGGCCAGCTTGAACTGCAGCGCCTGGAACTGGTCCAGCGTCCTGCCGAAGGCGCGGCGCTCGCCCATATAGGCCAGCGTCCGGTCCAGCGCCGCCTGCGCGCCGCCCAGCGCCGAAGCCGCGATGTTCAGCCGCCCGCCATCCAGCCCCGCCATCGCGTAGACGAAGCCGCGGCCCTCCTCGCCGATCAGGTTGTCATGCGGGACG
Organism: Paracoccaceae bacterium; assembly: GCA_046541255.1. Lineage (GTDB taxonomy): Bacteria > Pseudomonadota > Alphaproteobacteria > Rhodobacterales > Rhodobacteraceae > Rhodosalinus. Next base: position 10,954 of record JBKHDP010000009.1, read on the forward strand.
CGGCAATCGTCGAACTGCACCTGCGCGGTGGGCTGGCTGCGCCAGCCCATCTTGTCCTCCGGCGCGCCATGGCTGAGGCCCTCGGCGCCGGCCTCGACAACCACCGTGGAAATTCCCTTCGGGCCATCCGCGCCGGTGCGCACCATCACCACATAGGCATCCGAGTAGCCGCCGCCCGAGATGAAGGCCTTGGTGCCGTTCAGCACGTAGCCCTCGTTGGTGCGCTCGGCCTTCGTGCGCAGCGCCGCCGCGTCAGAGCCGCTGCCCGGCTCGGTCAGGCAGTAGGAGAACACCTTGCGCATGCTGCACAGGTCCGGCAGCCATTTCGCGCGGGTCTCGTCCGAACCGAACCTGTCGATCATCCCGCCGCACATGTTGTGGATCGACAGGAACGAGCCCACCGAGGGGCAGGCCATGGCCAGCGCCTCGAAGACCAGCGTGGCATCGAGCCGGGTCAGCCCCGAGCCGCCATGTTCCTCGCCGACATAGATGCCGGCCAGGCCCAGCTCGGCCACCTTCGGCCAGAGATCCTTCGGGATGGTGCCGCGCGCCTCCCAGTCGCGGGCATGCGGGGCGATATGTTCCTGCCCGAAGGCATGGGCCATCTCGAAGATGGCGGATTGTTCCTCGCTCAGCGCGAAATCCATGGCGGCTCCTCCGATCCGAATTGAACGGCCGTTTAGTTTGCGATCCTTACAGGAATTTTGCAGCCCTGTCCTAAAGGTCGGCGTGGAACTCCTCGATCAGGTGCGACACCACGGCGCGCATCTGCTCCTCGTGGCCGGCGCCGGCGGCGCGGGCGGCCTCCAGCACCGCGCGCTGTCGGGTGGCGGAGGTGCCCTCGGAGAGGATCTCGCGGGCGCGCTCCAGCTCGGTCAGGCAGCCCAGCGCGGCGGCATCCTCCTCCACCTGCTCGATCAGCTCGTCCAGCAGTTCGGGGAAGGGCACGATCGCGCCGCGGCCGAAATCGATCAGCCCCTCGGTGATGCCGTAGCGCTGCGCCCGCCAGCGGTTCTCGCCGATCAGGAACGGATCGTAGACCCGCCAGCGCAAATTGCGCGCGCGCAGCCGCCACAGCATCCGCACAAGGCTCTGGATCAGCGCAGCCAGCGACAGCGTGTGCTCCAGCCGGGGCTGCACGTCGCAGATCCGCGCCTCCAGCGTGGGAAACCGCGCCGAGGGCCGCAGATCCCACCAGATCTTCGAGGCGTCCTCGATGAGGCCCAGATCCACCAGTGCGCGCACCGAGCGCTCGTAATCCTCCCAGGCCTGGAACGGCGGTGGCAGCCCGGTACGGGGCAGGTTGTCGAACACCGTCAGCCGGTAGGAGGCCAGGCCCGTATCCTCGCCCTGCCAGAACGGCGAGGAGGTGGACAACGCCAGCAGATGCGGCAGGAAGTAACCCAGCTGGCGCATGATGTCGGCGCGCAGCGCGTTCTCGCCCAGGCCCACATGCACATGCATCCCGCAGATCAGCATCCGCCGCACCACCCCGCCAAGGTCGCGGCGCAGGGCATTGTAGCGGTCCTTGTCGGTATGGTGCTGATCCTTCCAGTCGGCCAGCGGGTGGCAGGACACCGCGATGGGCGCCAGCCCGTAGCGGCCAGCCACAGTGGCCACCGTGGCGCGCAGGCGGCGCAGATCCTCGCGCGCGGCGCCGATATCGGCGCAGACCCGGGTGCCGATCTCGATCTGGCACTGCAGGAATTCAGGGCTGACCTGGTCCTCCAGTTCGGCCGCGCAGGCCGCCATCAGCTCCTCGGGCGCCTCGGCCAGCGCAAGGCTGTCCTGGCGGACCAGCAGATATTCCTCCTCGATGCCGAGAGAGAAATCGGCTGGCATCACGCCGGCCTCCGCGCCAGGTCGGCCAATGTCATGCCGTCCAGCCCCAGCAGCGACAGCGCCTCCGCCTCGCTGCGCTGCGCGGTGGCGATCACGCCCGGAATCCCGTCCCAGGACCGCAGGATCAGCCGGGCGAGGTCGAAGGCCATGTCGGAGGGCGCCAGGTAGACGATCATCGTATCGCCCTCGCCGCTCGGGAAGATGTCGGCCTTCTGGGCCTGGAGCTGCACAAGTGTCACATAGTCACGTTCGAAACTGGTGATGGCCGACAGGTCCACCAGCTGTTTCTGGCCCGCGCCCCGATCGGGATGCCTGGCATATTCGGCAAAAAGGGCGGCGGTTTCCGCCAGCCGGACGGCGCCCTCGTAGCGCACGTGGACCAGCCCCAGATCGGGCAGGATGCGAAAGCTGGCTGGCATCGGTGTCGCGCCTCCCTCCCTGGGTTCGGGGCCTGCGCTGGCGGGGTTCGACGGGCCGGGCGCGGGGCAGTGCCCCCGGCCGCCGAGGGTATTCTGCCCGCGCGCCGCCTGTCAGTCCATCGCCTTGAAATGGAACTCGCCGCCCTCCTTCAGCCCCGAGGGCCAGCGCGCCGTGACCGTCTTGGTGCGGGTGTAGAACTTGAAACTGTCGGGGCCGTGCTGGTTCAGGTCGCCGAAGGCCGATTTCTTCCAGCCGCCGAAGGTGTGATAGGCCAGCGGCACCGGGATCGGCACGTTGATGCCCACCATGCCGATATTGATCCGGTTGGCGAAATCGCGCGCGGCGTCGCCGTCGCGGGTGAATATCGCCGTGCCGTTTCCGTATTCGTGATCCATCGCCAGCTGGAGGGCTTCCTCGTAGCTGCCCGCCCGCACCGTGGACAGCACCGGGCCGAAGATCTCCTGCCGGTAGATGTCCATGTCGGGGGTCACCCTGTCGAACAGATGGGGGCCGACGAAGAAGCCGTCCTCATAGCCCTGCAGGCTGAAATCGCGGCCATCCACGACCAACTCGGCGCCCTGGTCCACGCCCGATTGCACGAGGCCCAGGATCTTCTCCTTCGCCGCGGCGGTCACGACGGGGCCGTAATCCACGTCATCGCCGGCCGTGTAGGGGCCGACCTTCAGCTTCTCGATACGCGGCACCAGCTTCTCGATCAGCCGGTCGGCGGTCTCGTCGCCCACCGGCACCGCGACCGAGATCGCCATGCAGCGCTCTCCGGCCGCGCCATAGCCCGCGCCGACCAGCGCGTCGGCGGCCTGATCCATGTCGGCATCGGGCATGACGATCATGTGGTTCTTCGCGCCGCCGAAGCATTGCACGCGCTTGCCCGCCGCGCAGCCGCGCGAATAGATGTATTCCGCGATCGGTGTCGAGCCCACGAAGCCCACCGACTGGATCACCGGATGGTCCAGGATCGCGTCCACCGCTTCCTTGTCGCCGTTGACGACCTGCAGGATGCCTTGGGGCGCGCCGGCCTCTTCCATCAGTTCCGCAAGCATCAGCGGCACCGAAGGATCGCGCTCCGACGGCTTGAGGATAAAGGCGTTGCCACATGCCAGCGCCGGCGCGAACATCCACATCGGGATCATGGCGGGGAAGTTGAAGGGCGTGATCCCGGCGCAGACGCCCAGCGGCTGGCGCATGGAATACATGTCGATGCCGGGGCCCGCGCTGTCGGTGAATTCGCCCTTCAGCAGTTCCGGCGCGCCGATGCAGTATTCCACCACTTCCAGCCCGCGCTGCACGTCGCCCTTGGCATCCGGCAGGGTCTTGCCGTGTTCGCGGCTCAGCGCCTCGGCGAGCTTGTCCATGTCGCGGTTGAGAAGGTGGACGAATTTCATCAGCACCCGCGCCCGGCGCTGCGGGTTGGTGGCGGCCCAGGCGGGCTGCGCGGCGGCGGCGATCTCGACGGCCTTGGCCAGCTCGTCGCCCGAGGCCAGCGGACAGCGGGCCTGCACCTCGCCGGTGGCCGGGTTGAAGACATCGGCGAAGCGGCCGGACGAGCCGGCAACATGCGCGCCGCCGATATAATGGGTCAGGTCGGTCATCTGGGGATCCTCCATCTTTCCCGCGCAGGATAGGCTTGCAGGATTGCAGGCGATAGAGGCAAGCTTCCAAAAAGGTTTTGCAGCAATGCAAAGGGGGGTGGCATGGGCCCGAACTGGGACGACATGCGGGTGTTTCTTGCCGTGGCGCGTGCCGAGAGCCTCAGCGAGGCCGGCCGCCGCCTGCGGGTGGACCCGGCCACCGTGGGGCGCCGGGTCGCCCGGCTGGAAGAGGCGCTGGGCGCGCCGCTTTTCGCCAAGTCGCCCCAGGGCTATGCGCTCACCGATGCGGGCCAGCGCCTGCTGGCCCATGCCGAGCGCGCCGAGCAGGCGATGGGTGCCGGCGTCGAGGCGCTGGCGGGCCGCGCCGACAGTCTTTCGGGGCAGATCCGGATCGGCGCGCCCGATGGCTGCGCCAATTACCTTCTGCCGCAGGTCTGCGCCGGGATCGCCGATGCCAATCCCGATCTCGACATCCAGATCGTGGCGCTGCCGCGGGTGGTGAACCTGTCGCGGCGCGAGGCGGACATGGCGATCGGGGTCAGCCCGCCCAGCGCGGGGCGCCTGGTGGTGCAGAAGATCACCGAATACCGCCTGTCGCTGGCCGCGGCGCGTGGTTACCTGCGGCGTCACCCGCCGATCCGGTCGGTCGAGGATCTGCGCGGTCACAGGGTCATCGGCTACATCCCCGACATGATCTTCGACCGGGAACTCGACTACCTGTCCGAACTCGGTGTGGACCGGGTGCACCTCGCCTCGAATTCGGTCGCGGTGCAGGTCAACTGGATCCGCCAGGGCGGCGGGCTGGGCATCGTGCATGATTTCGCGCTGCCCTCGGCGCGGGGCGTGCGGCGCATCCTGGCCGACCGGATCCGCCTGACCCGCGCCTTCTATCTGATCCGCCACGCCGATGACCGGCGGCTGGACCGGATGAACCGTTTCGCCGCGGCGCTGTCCGAGGGGCTCCGGCGGGAAGTGGCCCGTCTGGAGGCGCTGACTTGACAGGATGTCGCGGTCCGTAGACCCTTGGATCGAAGCGGGCAGCGCAACGGGAGGAGCGCCATGCAGGTCCAGAACATCCTGAAATCCAAGGGAGACAGCGGGGTCGTGACGATCGCGCCGGGCAGCACCCTGGCCGAGGCGGCGGCAGTGCTGGCGGCGCGGCGGATCGGGTCCGTCGTCGTGTCCCCCGACGGCAAGGCCGCCAGCGGCATCCTGTCGGAACGCGACATCGTGCGCGAACTGGCCGCGCGCGGCGCGGTCTGCCTGACCGACAAGGTCGAGGACGTGATGACCACAGAGGTGCAGACCTGCCGCCTGTCCGACACCGCCGACGCGGTTCTGGCGCGGATGACCGAAGGCCGCTTCCGCCACATGCCGGTGGAGGAATCCGGCGCCATGGCCGGCATCGTCACCATCGGCGACGTGGTCAAGGCGCGGCTGATGGAACTTTCGATGGAGAAGGACGCGCTCGAAGGCATGATCATGGGGCATTGACCTCTTGCAATCCGCGCCCCGGTCGGGTTGCCTGCGCCGGAGTTGCGACACCGCGAGGGGGGAGCACCCATGCGCATCGGCCTTTACCCGGGAACCTTCGACCCGATCACCTACGGGCATATCGACATCATCCGCAGGGCGGCGATGCTGGTGGACCGGCTGGTGATCGGCGTGGCGATCAATCGCGACAAGGGCCCGCTGTTCGACCTGGAGACCCGGGTCGCGATGATCGAGGCCGAATGCGCGGCGCTGTCGAAGGAGACCGGCGCCGAGATCGTCGCTCACCCGTTCGAGAACCTGCTGATCGATTGCGCCCATGACGTGGGCGCCCGCCTGATCATCCGCGGATTGCGGGCGGTCTCCGATTTCGAATACGAGTTCCAGATGGTCGGCATGAACCGCGCGCTCGACGATTCCGTCGAAACGGTGTTCCTGATGGCCGAAGCGCGGCACCAGGCGATCGCCTCGAAACTGGTGAAGGAAATCGCCCGGCTGCACGGGGACGTGTCGAAATTCGTGCCGCCGCCGGTGAAGGACGCGCTGGTGCAGAGATTCGCGTGAGCGCGCAGGGGCGGCCGTCGGTCCGCCGCGCCCGTGCCTAGCGCCAGAAGGCCAGCCACTCCAACATCGCGAAGAACTTCTTCATCAGGAAGATCAGCGCCAGACCGTCATTCCAGACCTGATCGGCGGCCAGCGCCCCGATGATCGCGAGCCCCAGCATGATGGCGATGGAATTGGTCATGGCGACGCTCCGGGGCTGTGAGCAGGGCGGTTCGGACACAGAAGGCCGGTCCCCGCGCGCCCCGCGAGGACCTGTCAGTGCAGCAGCCGGCCCATCGCGGCGGCCACATCGGCCATGCGCGCCGAGAAACCCCACTCGTTGTCATACCAGGCCAGCACGCGCACCATGCGCCCGCCCACGACCTTGGTCTGTTCCGGCGCGAAGATCGAGCTTTGTGTCGTGTGGTTGAAATCCACCGAGACCTTGGGCTCGGGATCGTAGGCCAGCACGGCTCCCATATGCCCCGCGGCCGCCTCGCGCACCACCTCGTTCACATCCGCCGCACTCACGTCGCGGCTGGCCTCGAAGGTCAGATCCACCGCCGAGACATTGGGCGTGGGCACGCGCATGGCGGTGCCGTCCAGCTTGCCCTTGAGATCGGGAAGGACCTCGCCCAGCGCCCTGGCCGCACCGGTGGAGGTGGGAATCATCGCCATGGCGGCGGCGCGCGCGCGGTAGAGATCGCTGTGCCGGCGATCCAGCGTGGGCTGGTCGCCGGTATAGCTGTGGATCGTCGTCATGATGCCGCGCTCGATCCCGATCGCCTCGTGCAGCACCTTGGCCAGCGGAGCCAGGCAGTTGGTGGTGCAGGACCCGTTGGAGATCATCACGTCGCCGGCCACGAGATCGCGGTGATTGACCCCGTAGACGATGGTCTTCTGAACGTTCTTCGCCGGCGCCGAGATCAGCACCGCGCGCGCCCCGCGCTCCAGGTGGATCTTCGACTTCTCGCCGTCGTTGAACTTTCCGGTGCATTCCAGCACCACGTCGCAACCCGACCAGTCAAGCTCCGCCGGGTCGTAGCTGGACATCACCCGCATCGGTCCGCGGCCGATATCCATGGTGTCGCCCTCGACCTTCACGTCGCCGCCGAAACGCCCATGGACGCTGTCGTAGCGCAGAAGATGCGCGTTGGTATCGATCGGCCCGGTGGCATTGATCTTGACCACCTGCACGTCGTTGCGTCCGGCCTCTGCGATATGGGCCAGGGTGCAGCGGCCGATCCGGCCGAATCCGTTGATCCCGAGCGTGACGGTCATGGGGGTCTCCTGATGCGCTGCTCTCGCGCGGGGTATAGCCAGACGGGGGCCGCAGGCAAAGCCCATTCGGCCTTGCCTGGCAATGTGTTAGCGTTAAACTCCGGCGCGCGCGCCCGCCCCGGCGCATGGTTGCGCTAACGAAAGCGGCGGGCGACTTGCCCGCGCCAAGGCTTCCTTTAGGGTGAGTCGGAAAGGAACGGGGGCGGGGATGAGCGGACTTCTGGCACTTCTGGACGACGTGGCGGCGCTGACCAAGGTGGCGGCGGCCTCGCTCGACGACGTGGTGGGCCAGGCCGCCAAGGCCGGCACCAAGGCCGCCGGCGCGGTGATCGACGACGCCGCGGTGACGCCGAAATACATGCAGGGCTTCGCCCCCAGCCGCGAATTGCCCATTGTCTGGCGCATCGCAAGGGGCTCGATCCGCAACAAGCTCCTGATCCTGCTGCCGGCGGGGCTTGCGCTGTCGGCCTTCGCACCCTGGGCGATCACGCCGCTGCTGATGCTGGGCGGGGCCTATCTGTGCTTCGAGGGGGCCGAAAAGGTGGCCCATGCGCTGTTCCATGAAAAGGCGGGCCACGCGGCACGGCAGCACGAGGTCCGGGATCCGGCACATCTGGAGGAAAAGAAGGCGCGGGGGGCGATCAAGACCGACTTCATCCTCTCGGCCGAGATCATGACCATCGCGCTGGCGGCGATCCCGAAATCCGGTTTCTGGATGGAGGCGGCGACGCTGGCGCTGGTCGCCATCGGCATCACCGCGCTGGTCTATGGCGCGGTGGCGGTGATCGTGAAGGCCGATGATGTCGGGCTGCACATGGCCGAGCGCGGACGGCTGGGCCCGACCCGCTGGCTGGGCCGCGGGATCGTGCGGGGGATGCCGGGATTCCTGAAACTGCTGACCACCGTGGGCACCGCGGCCATGCTCTGGGTGGGCGGGTCGATCATCGTGCACGGGCTGTCGGCGCTGGGGGTTCCGTGGCTCTACGAGACGGTTCACGACCTGGCCGAGGCGCTGGGCGGGGCGTCGGAGGCGCTGGTCTGGGCGGTGACGGCGCTCTGCGACGGGGTTCTGGGCCTTGCCCTGGGCCTGGCGCTGATCCCGCTGGTGGCGCGGGTGATCGAGCCCGTTGCCGGGCTTTTCACGCGCAAGGCGGGGTAGGGGGCAAGACCCTTGAGGAAGGGTCTTGCCAAGAGTTTTCCTGAAAACTCTTGGACCGGCGCTCAGCCCAGCAGGGCGCGGACCCGGGCCGCCGCGGCCTCGGCGGTGATGCCGAACTTCTCGAACAGCACTTCGGCCGGTGCGGAGGCCCCGAAACCCTCCATGCCCACGAAATCGGCCTTGGCCTCGCGGCCGCGCTCGCCCAGCAGCCAGCGGTCCCAGCCCTGGCGCACGCCGGCCTCGATGCCCACGCGCACCGCGCCGCCCGGCAGCACCCGGCGGCGATAGGCCTCGTCCTGCGCCGCGAACAGCTCCATGCAGGGCATGGAGACCACCCGCGTGCCGATCCCCTCTGCCTGCAGCAGGTCGCGCGCGGCCAGCGCCACATGCACTTCCGAGCCGGTGGCGATCAGGATCGCCTGGCGCTTGCCCTCGGCCTCGGCCAGCACATAGGCGCCCTGGGCCGACAGGTTCCGGGGCTTGTGCGCGGTGCGCACCGCAGGCAGATCCTGCCGCGACAGCGCCAGCACCGACGGCGTGCCCTCCGAGGTCAGTGCCAGCTCCCAGGCCTCTGCCACCTCGACCGTGTCTGCGGGGCGGAACACCCAGGTGTTGGGCGTGGCGCGCGAGATCGCCAGATGCTCGACCGGCTGATGGGTCGGGCCGTCCTCGCCCAGGCCGATGGAATCATGCGTCATCACGAATACCGTGGGCACCTTCATCAGCGCCGCCAGCCGCATGGCGGGGCGGGCGTAGTCCGTGAAGCACATGAAGGTGCCGCCATAGGGGCGGATGCCGCCATGCAGCGCCATGCCGTTCATCGCCGCGGCCATGCCGTGCTCGCGGATGCCGTAATGGATGTAGCGCCCCTTGCGGTTGCCGGGCTCGAACACGCCCAGATCCTTGGTGCGGGTGTTGTTCGATCCGGTCAGGTCGGCCGAGCCGCCCAGCGTCTCGGGAAGGATCGGGTTGATCACCTCCAGCACCCGCTCGGAGGATTTCCGCGTGGCCGCCCTGGGGGCTTCCTCGGCGGCCTGCTTCTTGAAGGCACGGATGCGCGGAACCAGGCGCTTCGGCGCCGCGCCGGTCAGGCTGCGCTCGAACTCGGCGCGCCGATTGGCCGAGAGCGCCGCCACCCGGCCCTGCCAGGCCTCGCGCTCTGCCGCGCCGCGGCGGCCGATGTCTTCCCACCACGCCTTGACCTCGGCGGGCACCTCGAACGGGCCGCAGTCCCAGCCATAGGCGGCCTTGGTGTCGGCGATCAGCTGCGCATCGGTCAGCGCGCCATGGCCCTTGGCGGTGTCCTGTGCGCTGGAGCCCAGCGCGATATGGGTGCGGCAGGCGATCATCGAGGGCAGCGGGCTGGCCTTGGCCTTCTCGATCGCCGCGTCGATCGCCGCCGGGTCATGGCCGTCGATCTCCTGCACCTGCCAGCCCGAGGCGGCGAAGCGCGCCATCTGGTCGGTGCGGTCGGCGATGTCCACCTGGCCGTCGATGGTGATGTTGTTGTTGTCCCAGAACACGACAAGCCGGCCCAGTTCCTGCCGGCCGGCAAGGCCGATCGCCTCCTGGCTCACGCCTTCCATCAGGCAGCCGTCGCCGGCGATCACATAGGTATGGTGATCCACCAGCCGGGCACCGAACCGCGCGCGAAGCGCCTCTTCGGCGATGGCGAAGCCCACCGCGTTGGCCAGGCCCTGGCCCAGCGGTCCGGTGGTGGTCTCGATCCCCTGCGCCAGGAAATTCTCGGGGTGGCCGGCGGTCCTGGCGCCCCACTGGCGGAAGTTGCGGATCTCGTCCTGCGTGATCTCGGTCGAGCCGGTCAGGTACAACAGCCCGTAAAGCAGCATGGAGCCATGCCCGGCCGACAGGATGAAACGGTCCCGATCCGGCCACTCGGGGCGTGCCGCGTCGAAGCGCAGGTGTTTCGAATACAGCACCGTCGCCACGTCGGCCATGCCCATGGGCATCCCCGAATGGCCGGAATTCGCCGCGGCCACCGCGTCGAGCGTCAGCGTGCGCAGGGCCGCGGCGCGAAGCCAGTGGTCGGGATGGGACGTGCGGAGGGCATCGATATCCAAGGCGGGATTCCTTCACTTGGGTCAGGGCGGGTTGCGGCTTCAATAGCAGCCGTCGGGCGAAGATCAAGCGCAGGCGCTAAGCCCTTGACGGCGAAGGGGGCGCAATTTCCAAATGGCTCGGGTAATATCCGGGCGGAAGCGGCCTCGCCGATTCGCGGGCCAACGCGACGGGAGCGGGCCGCGCAGGCAGGGAGGCCGGCGCCGGGACACCGGGCGCCGGCGCCGCAGCAGAAGGGTGACGGGCATGACTCAGATTGACGAGCTCGAACGCCGGATCGCCGCCGCGCTCGACCGGATCGGCGCCGGGGTGGATGCGCTGGTGGACAAGGCCGCGACGCCGCCGCCGCCGCCCGCGCCCGAACCGGCGCCCGAGGCCGATCCCGAGGAACTGGCGCGGCTGAAGACGGCGCTGGAGGACGAGCGGCTGGCCAATGCCCAGCTCGAGGAGCGGGTGCGCGCCATCAAGGAGCGCCAGGAGACGCGCGTCTCGCAGCTCGAGGCGCAGGTGGCCGAGTCCACCCGGGCGCTGGCCGCGCTGGACGAGGAGCTGCAGAAGCTGCGCAAGGTCAACCAGCAGCTGCGCGACAGCAATCTGGCGCTGCGCGAGGCCAATGCCGAGGGGCTGGCCGAGCCGCATCTGATCAACAAGGCGATGCTGGCCGAGCTGGAGGCGCTGCGCGCCGCCCGCAGCGCCGAGGCGGCCGAGACCGAGGCGATCCTGAAACGCCTCGAACCGCTGGCCACCGCCCCACGGCAGGAGGACGCATGATGCCCGAAGTGCAGATCGAGATCGGCGGCCGCAACTTCGAGGTGGCCTGCCAGGAGGGCGAGGAACACTACCTGCGCTCCGCCGCGAAGATGCTCGACGACGAGGCGCGGGTGCTGATGGGCCAGATCGGGCGGCTGCCCGAGGCCCGGCTGCTGTTGATGGCGGGGCTGATGCTGGCCGACAAGACCGCGGGCTTCGAGGACCGGCTGCGCGAGGCCGAGGACAGGCTGGCCGCGGCGCAGGCCGAGATCGACGAGCTGCGCGCCCGCCCCGCCCCCGAACCCGAGCGGGTCGAGGTGCCGGTGATCCCGCCGCAGGTGACTGAATCGCTTGCGGAACTGGCCGCCCGCGCCGAGGCGCTGGCCGGCAAGGTGGATGACGGGCTGTCCGCTGTGGCGCAGGCGTCGGAGCCGCCGGAAAGCCCTGCCGAGGAGACCCGGCCCGGCGACGAAGAGGCGGGGCCCGAGGAGACCCGGCCGGGCTAGGCGCGGCCTGCCGGGCAATTCTGCCTGGAGCGGCTAGGGTCCTCGCTTGGCACGCGATCGGGCGGCGCTGCGATGGCCCGCTTTCCGGGCTGGGCCCGTCGGAGGGCCATTTCTGGCAGCGGCCGCGACACCTGGCCGAGGCCGCTGCGCGGGGCCGCCTGAGACACCGATGGCCGCAAGTCCCCGAGGAAGGCCGCGCGCAGCTTTCCGGCTGCGCCCGGCGCCTATTCGGCGGCCAATCGGCCCTGGCCGACCGCGTCGAGATAGGCCACGCAGTCCGCCACGGATGTCACGTCGCCGAATTTCGCGTCTATGTCGAAGAGATTCCAGGCGACCGCGCCCGGCACCCGGTCGCCGATGCATTCACGCACCGCGATCGGGCGGAAGCCGTCGGCGATGCCGTCGCAAACGGTCTGACGCACGCAGGCGCAGGCCGTCACGCCGGTTACCAGGATCGTATCCACGCCATTGGCACGCAGGAGGCCGCCCAGTTCGGTGCCGTGGAAGGCCGAAGCACGTTTCTTCAGCAGGGTATATTCGCCTGCCACCGGGGCGATGCGGCTGTCGATCGCCCAGAGTTCGCTGTCCGTCAGGTTCACCGCTTCCACCGGAATCTTGTCATGCCACAGGCCCATGTCGGTGAAGGGCGCGTCGCGGTCGGTGATCTCGTAGGCGGTGGTGACATGCACCACCGGCAGGCCGTTGCGGCGGAACGCCTCCAGCAGGCGCTGCATGCCGGGGATGATCTCGTTATCCATCTTCTCCTGGTCGCAGGTGAAGGGGTTGCCCGGACGCGTCCAGGCATTGGCGAGATCCACGCTGACGAGTGCGGGGCGCTTGCCGAAGCCGACGCGGCGCTGGAAGCCGCGCTCCTGATAGAGTTTGCTCGAGGCGTCGAACGCCGCCTGCAGCATGCGGTCGAGTTCGCGGTCGTCGATGGAATTCATGGGGTGTCCTTCCTGGCGCGGGATTGCAGCGGCCACCGCGGGCGGGAAAGTCGGCCATGCGCGGGGGTGCTGACGGAAGGATGCGCCCAACCCGGGGCCAGGGGAATTGACGCCTCGGCCTGAATTGATGCACCTTTTGCATCAATCGAAGGAGCCGCCATGCGCGCCTTGCCCGAAACCGTGCTGCTGCACTCCTTCGTGACCGTCGCGGAGGAGCTGAATTTCCGCCGGGGGGCGGCCCGCCTCGGGCTGGATCAATCCGCGCTCAGCCGCCGCATTCGCAAGCTGGAAGAGCATGTGGGCGCGCCGCTGTTCGAGCGAACCACTCGCGAGGTGAGCCTGACCCCGGCCGGGCGCAGCCTGTACCGGGCGGCCGCCGCGATCCTTGCCGAGACCGGCCGCGCGCTCGACGAGGCGCGGCGCATTGCGGAGGGCAGGGCCGGGCGTGTGAGGGTGGGCTACATGGCTTTCGCGGCGACGGATCTTCTGCCGCGCGCGGTTGCGCTGTTCCGGGCGCGTCATCCGGATGTGGCGCTGGACCTGCGCTATATCCGCACCCAGGGCCAGAAGGTGGCGCTGGCCAATGACGAGATCGATGCGGGCTTGCTGATCGGCCCCTTCGAGAATGCCGATTATCACGCGTTGATGCTGCGCTCGGAGCGGCTATTCGCCGTGGCGCGGCCCGGCGATCCGCTGTTCGAGGGCGGGCCGGTGACGCCGGCGCGGCTGATGGCGCGCCCGCTGGTGCTGGGCGATGTGCGGAACTGGGGCGAGTACCGCTTCTGGCTGGACGATCTGTTCACGCCGCTGGGGCTTGCACCGCGTCCGGCACTGGAGGCCTCCAACACGCTGGCGATCAGCGGGCTGGTGGCGCGTGGGCTGGGGGTGACGATCTATCCCGAAAGCCTGGCCTCCGCATTGCCGCCCGGGCTGGAAGCCCGACCGATCGAGGCGCCGGGCTTCGTCAGCCGGACGGTGCTCGTCTGGAAGCGGACGAACCGGGCGCGAACGCTTCTGAATTTCGTCGCGGCAGCGCGCGAGGGGGCCGAAGGCTGATATCGCGGCACAGGGCACGGACAGCTTTGTCGCGCGACCGGGCGGGTCGGCCCTTCCGTCACGCCTCTAAGCAAGTCCCGGCGCGACCCCGTCAGGACAGGACCGCTGTCGCCTCGATCTCGACCAGCGCCTCGTCCTCGACAAGGCCCGCGACCACGATCATGGTCATGGCGGGGAAGTGGTAGCCCATCACCTCGCGATAGGCCTGGCCCACTTCCTTCTGATGCGCGAGATAGACCTGCTTGTCTGTCACATACCAGGTGAGCCGGGTGATATCCTCGATCCGGCCTCCGGCGGCCTCGACCACGGCGGCGATGTTGCGCAGCGCCTGGGCGGTCTGGCCGATGAAGTCGTGATGCTCGAACACCTGATCCGCGTTCCAGCCGATCTGACCGCCGACGAAAAGCATCCGGCCCTCGGCCACCATGCCGTTGGCGTAACCCTTCGCCTGTTTCCAGCCCTCCGGCTGCACCGTGATCGTAGCCATGCGACCCTCCTTTGTGACAGGATCAGTTTGCCCCTTGCCGAAGTATATTTCAAGGCTAAAACTTTAAGCTTGAAATATGATGCTGCCGGTGCCACCCTCATTCCCGACAGTGTCCAGCCACCCGGAGGACCACATGAAGATCATCTGTCTCGGCGGCGGCCCAGCGGGCCTCTATTTCGCGATCAGCATGAAGCTGCGCGACCCTTCCCACGACATCACCGTGCTCGAACGCAACCGTGCCAACGACACCTTCGGCTGGGGGGTCGTCCTGTCGGACGATGCGCTTGGCAATCTGCAGCGCAACGATCCGAAAAGCGCCGAGGCGATTCGCTCCAACTTTGCCTATTGGGACGATATCGCGGTGGTGAAGGACGACACCCGCATCGTGTCGGGCGGGCATGGCTTCGCGGGTATCGGCCGCAAGAAGCTGCTGGTTCTTCTGCAGGAGCGCGCCCGCGAACTGGGTGTCGACCTGCAATTCCAGACCGAGTTCAAGTCGGCCGAGGAATACCGCAAGGAATATGACCTCGTGGTGGCTTGCGACGGAATCAACTCTGCGGTGCGCGCCGAATACGAGGACGTGTTCCGCCCCGATATCGACATGCGGCTTTGCAAGTTCATCTGGCTGGGCACGCATCAGAAATTCGACGATGCCTTCACCTTCATCTTCGAGAGAACGCAGCATGGCTGGCTGTGGTCGCATGCCTACCAGTTCGACGACGACACCGCGACCTTCATCGTGGAATGCACGCAGGAGACCTGGGACAAGTGGGGCTTCGAGCACATGTCCAAGGAAGAGACGGTGGCCACCTGCACCGAGATCTTCAAGGATCACCTGGACGGGCACGAACTGATCTCGAACGCGGCGCATCTGCGCGGTTCGGCGGTGTGGATGAACTTCCCCCGCGTGATCTGCGAGAAATGGCATCACGAGAATGTGGTGCTGATGGGCGACGCGGCGGCCACGGGGCACTTCTCGATCGGCTCGGGCACCCGGCTCGCGGTGGACAGCGCCATCGCCCTGGCCGAATTCCTGCATTCCGAGCCGACGATGGAGGCCGCCTTCGAGCGTTACCAGGCAGAACGCCGGCTGGAGGTGCTGCGGCTGCAATCGGCGGCGCGCAACAGCCTCGAATGGTTCGAGCAGGTCGAGCGCTATCTCGATTTCGACCCGGTGCAGTTCAACTATTCGCTGCTCACGCGCAGCCAGCGCATCAGCCACGAGAACCTGCGCCTGCGCGATCCCGAATGGCTGCGCGAGGCGGAAGAATGGTTCCAGAAGAAGGCGGGCAATGCCGGCAGCCACCGCGCGCCGATGTTCGCCCCCTTCCAGCTGCGCGACATGCGCCTGAAGAACCGCGTCGTGGTTTCGCCCATGGCCCAGTACAAGGCGGTGGATGGCTGCCCGACCGACTGGCATTTCGTGCATTACGCCGAGCGCGCCAAGGGCGGGGCGGGGCTGGTCTACACGGAAATGACCTGCGTCAGCCCCGAGGGCCGGATCACCCCGGGCTGCCCCGGCCTCTACGCCCCCGAACACGAGGCGCAGTGGACGCGCCTGGTCGATTTCGTCCATTCCGAGACGGATGCGAAGATCGCCATGCAGATCGGCCATTCCGGGCGCAAGGGCTCGACCCAGCTGGGCTGGGAGAAGATGGACGCGCCGCTGGCGGAGGGCAACTGGCCGCTGATCTCGGCCAGTCCGATCCCGTGGTCCGACGAGAACCAGGTGCCCCGCGAGATGGACCGCGCCGACATGGACATGGTGCGTGACCAGTTCGTGGCCGCCACCGAGATGGCGGCGCGCTGCGGCTTCGACATGGTCGAACTGCACGCCGCGCACGGCTACCTGATCTCCTCCTTCATCTCGCCGCTGTCGAATGTGCGCGAGGACGAGTACGGCGGCAGCCTGGAGAACCGGATGCGCTACCCGCTGGAGGTGTTCCAGGCGATGCGCGCGGCCTGGCCGGCGGACAAGCCGATGTCCGTTCGGATCTCGGCCTCGGACTGGGTCGAGGGCGGCGTGGAAGGTGGCGAGGCCGTGAGGATCGCGGCGATGTTCCGCGACGCGGGTGCCGATATCATCGACGTTTCGGCCGGCCAGACCTCCACTGGCGCGCGGCCGATCTATGGCCGGATGTTCCAGACGCCGTTCTCCGACCAGATCCGCAACGAGTTGAAGGTGCCGACGATGGCGGTGGGCAACATCTACGAACCCGACCACGTCAACTCGATCCTGATGGCGGGCCGGGCGGATCTCGTGTGCCTCGCACGGCCGCATCTGGCCGATCCCTACTGGACGCTGCACGCGGCGGCGGCGCTGGGCGACACCGAGGAGAAATGGCCCGATCCCTATCTCAACGGGCAGGCGCAGCTGGTGCGGCTGGCCGAGCGCGGCGAGGGTATCGGGATTCGGGCATGACTCTGAAGGGCAGGACCGCGCTGATCACGGGGGGCGGCTCCGGGCTCGGGGCCGACCTCGCGCGCCGCTTTGCCGAACAGGGCGCGACGGTCTGGATCTCGGGCCGCCGCGCCGAGGCGCTGGAAGAGGTGGCGGCCGAAAGCGCCGCCATCCGCGTGGTGCCCTGCGACGTGACCGACCCGGGCTCGGTGGCCGCGATGTTCGACGCCACCGGCCGCTGCGACATCGTGATCGCCAATGCGGGCGCCGCCGAAAGCGCCCCGTTCGACCGCACCTCGGACGAGATCTGGGACAAGATGATCGCGGTGAACCTCACCGGGGCCTTCTACACGCTGCGCGAGGGGCACCGCCGCCTCAAGGGCGCGCAATGGGGGCGGCTGATCGCGGTCGCGTCCACCGCGGGGCTCAAGGGCTACCCCTATGTCTCGGCTTACACCGCGGCGAAACACGGGGTCGTGGGGCTGGTGCGCGCGGTCGCGCAGGAGGCGGCGAGGACCGGCATCACCGTCAACGCGCTCTGCCCCGGTTTCCTGGAGACCGAGATGACCGAGCGCAGCATCGCCAACATCATGGACAAGACCGGCATGTCGGCCGAAGATGCGCGTGCGAGCCTGGCCCGCAACAGCCCGCAGAAGCGGTTGATCGCACCCTCCGAGGTAACGGCGGCGGCGCTGTGGCTCTGCGGTCCGGGCTCCGAGGGGGTCACGGGACAGTCGATCTCGATCTCGGGAGGCGAGACATGACGCAGGGCGCACCCCGCACCAAGACCCCCGCGTCGGCGGAAAAGCCAGGTATGGCCGAGCCCCTGTCCAAGCAGCGGCTGCGCCTGTGGCTGCGGCTGCTTCACGCCAACCGGTACATGGAATCGCGCCTGCGCGAGAAGATGCGTGAAAGCTACGAATCCACCTTGCCGCGCTTCGACGTGCTGGCGGCACTGGCGCGCAAGCCCGACGGGCTGCGCATGTCCGACCTGTCGAGCATGCTCAAGGTCTCGAACGGCAATGTCACCGGGATCATCGAGCGGCTGGTGGGCGAGGGCATGGTGGAACGCATCCGCGTCGAGGGGGATCGCCGGGCGATGCGGGTGCGCCTGACCGGCGAGGGCCGCGTGCGCTTCACCGAGATGGCAGGTCGGCACGAGGCCTGGGTGGACGCCCTGCTGGCGGATTTCGACGAGGACGAGCTGGACATCCTGGTCCGGCTTCTGTCGCGGATAGGAGAGAGGGACACATGACGCAGATGGCCGGCCTTGCGCCTCAGCATTTCCACTGGTCCGTGTCGGATCGCATCGCCACGGTGCGGCTCGACCGCCCGGATCGCAAGAACCCGCTGACTTTCGAAAGCTATGCCGAGCTGCGCGACATGTTCCGCGCGCTGGTCTATGCCGACGATGTGGATGTGGTCGTCTTCGCCTCGAACGAGGGCAATTTCTGCTCGGGCGGGGACGTGCACGACATCATCGGCCCGCTCACGAAGATGGACATGAAGGGCTTGCTGGCCTTCACCCGGATGACCGGCGATCTGGTCAAGGCGATGATCCATTGCGGCAAGCCGATCATCGCGGCGGTCGATGGCATCTGCGTGGGCGCCGGCGCGATCGTGGCGATGGCCTCGGATCTGCGGCTGGGCACGCCCGATGCGCGGACGGCGTTCCTGTTCACCCGGGTGGGGCTTGCGGGCTGCGACATGGGCGCCTGCGCCATGCTGCCCCGGATCATCGGCCAGGGCCGGGCGGCCGAGCTGCTCTATACCGGGCGGGCGATGTCCGCCGAAGAGGGCCATGCCTGGGGCTTCTTCAACGCGCTGCACGCGCCGGAGGCGCTGGAGGCGGAGGCGCTGAAGCTCGCCGGGCGCCTGGCGGCGGGCCCGACCTTCGCGCATGGGATCACCAAGACGCAGCTCAACCAGGAATGGTCGATGAGCCTCGACCAGGCGATCGAGAGCGAGGCCCAGGCGCAGGCGATCTGCATGCAGACCAAGGATTTCGAGCGTGCCTACACCGCGTTCGTGAAAAAGGAAAAGCCGGTCTTCGAAGGCGACTGAGGGCGGCAAGTTCCTTTGAAGAAGGAACTTGCGAAAAATCTTCTGGAAGATTTTTCGCCTCCGGCGGGGATATTTGGACCAAGAAGAAGACAAGGGGACGCGCGGATGCCCGATCGCAGCTTTCTGGACTGGCCGTTCTTCGAGCCGCATCATCGCGAATTGGTGGAGGCGCTGGAGGCGTGGTGCGCCGCCAACCTGCCGGCGGATCATTCCGACGTGGATGCCGCCTGCAGGGCGTTGGTGGCGGATCTGGGGGCGGCCGGTTTCCTGCGCCATTCCGGGGCGGGCGAGGGCGAGCGGCTCGACGTGCGCGCGCTCTGCCTGATCCGCGAGACGCTGGCGCGCCATG
The DNA here is from genome assembly GCA_046541255.1 of Paracoccaceae bacterium. GTDB lineage: Bacteria > Pseudomonadota > Alphaproteobacteria > Rhodobacterales > Rhodobacteraceae > Rhodosalinus. The sequence continues at coordinate 29,939 of JBKHDP010000009.1, forward strand.
ACGGGCTGGCGGATTTCGCCTTCGCCATGCAGGGACTGGGCATGGGGGCGGTGTCGCTCTTCGGCACGCCCGGCCAGCGCGCCTGGCTGGAGCGGACACGGGCGGGCCAGGCGATCTCGGCCTTCGCGCTGACCGAGCCCGCCTCGGGCTCGGACGTGGCCAACACCGCCATGACCGCGCGGGCCGAGGGCAATGGCTGGGTGCTCGACGGCGAGAAGACCTGGATCTCGAATGGCGGGATCGCGGATGTGTATGTGGTCTTCGCCCGCACCGGCGAGGCACCGGGGGCCAGGGGGCTGTCGGCCTTCCTGGTGCCCGCCGACACGCCGGGGCTGCGCGTGGCCGAGCGCCTGGACGTGATCGCGCCGCACCCCTTGGCGCGGCTGTCCTTCGAGGGGGTCAAGCTGCCCGCCGATGCCATGATCGGCGAGGGCGGGCGGGGCTTTGCCGTCGCCATGTCGGTGCTGGACGTGTTCCGGGCCACGGTGGGCGCGGCGGCGCTTGGATTTGCCCGGCGCGCCCTGGACGAGGCGCTGGCGCGGGTGTCGAGCCGCGAGGTGGGCGGGCAGAAGCTGGCCGAGCTGCAGATGGTGCAGGGCCATATCGCCGACATGGCGCTGGGGATCGACGCCTCGGCGCTGCTGGTCTACCGCGCCGCCTGGACCAAGGACATGGGCGCCGCCCGGGTCAGCCGGGAGGCGGCCATGGCCAAGCTGCACGCCACCGAGACCGCGCAGAAGGTCATCGACGCGGCGGTGCAGCTGCATGGCGGAGACGGGGTGAGATCGGGCGAGGTGGTCGAGAGCCTTTACCGTGAAATCCGCGCGCTGCGCATCTACGAGGGTGCCAGCGACGTTCAGAAAATCATCATCGCGCGCCAGACCATGGGTTGAGCATGGGTCGGGACGCGCGGGGCCAGACAGGGAGACAGACGAGATGAGCGCAATGGAACTGGGGCCGTCGGGCCACGAGGACAGCTTTGCCCGCGACAACCTTCCGCCCGCCGAGGAATGGCCCGAGCTGCGCCTGGAGGGGTTCGACTATCCCGAGTGGTTGAATATCGGCGTCGAACTCACTGACAGGATGGTGGAAAAGGGTCTCGGCGATCACACCGCGCTGATCGGAAACGGCCGCCGCCGCACCTACAAGGAACTCACCGACTGGACCAATCGCATGGCCCGTGCGCTGGTGGAGGATTACGGGGTGCGGCCTGGCCATCGGGTGCTGATCCGCTCGGCCAACAACCCGGCCATGGTGGCCTGCTGGCTGGCGGCAACCAAGGCCGGCGCGG
>JBKHDP010000010.1:0-31088 GCA_046541255.1 Paracoccaceae bacterium
GCGCGGGCTGCCCGTTGATGCGGGTGATGATGCCGCGCAACATCGGCGCGCTCTGCACCTTGCTGACCCCCGGGTCGCTGTCCAGCCGTTCGCGGAAGCCGGCCATCTGGTCCTTCTGGATGTCGACGAAGAAATAGCTGGGCGCCACCTGCGGCAGGTCGCGGGCAATGGCGGCGCGCAGATTGCCGTCGATCTGGCCGATCGCGGCCAGCACCGACAGCCCCAGGCCCAGCGACAGCACCACCGGTGCGGCCGTGGCAAGCGGCCCGCCGATGGCGCCCAGCGCCCAGCGCAGGGCCGGGCGGCCGCGCGCGGCCGGACCGGCCGCGCGGGCCAGAAGCCTTATGCCCAGCGCCGCAAGCGCCAGCAGGGCCAATGCCGCGACGATCCCCGCCGCGGTCCAGAGCGTCAGCGCGGCCGCCTCGGAAAACCACACCGCCGCCGCCAGCAGCAGCGCCACCAGCCCCGCCGTGGCCAGCACGAAGCGCGGTGCGGGCAGCAGTCTTGCTCCGCCCAGCGCATCGCGGAACAGGGTGGCGGCCCGCACTTCCTCGGTGCGGGCCAGCGGCCAGAGCGTGAAGATCAGCGCCGTCAGCATCCCGTAGAGCGCGGCTTCCATCAGCGGCGCGGGGTAGAGCCCGAACTCCGCCGGCACCGGCAGCCGCGCCTCGATGAGCGGTGCGAAGGCCAGCGGCACCAGCCCGCCCAGCAGCAGCCCCAGCGCGATGCCCAGCAGCGACAGCGCCCCGATCTGCAGGAAGTAGGTCTGGAAGATGGTGGCGCGGTCCGCGCCGAGCGTGCGCAGCGTGGCGATCACCCCGGTCTTGGACGCCAGGTAGGCGCGGACCGCGGCCGAGACGCCAATGCCGCCCACCGCCAGCCCGGAAAGCCCGACCAGCACCAGGAAGGCGCCCAGCCGGTCGACGAATTCGGCGATGCCGGGCGCGCCATTGCGCGCGTCGCGCCAGCGCAGGCCCTGGCTTTCGAACCGGGCCAGCGCCATCGTGCGCAGCGCGTCGACATCCGCCGTGTCGGGCAGGGCCATCCGGTATTTGGTGGAGAACAGCGTGCCCGGGGCGAGCAGCCCCGAGTCGGCCAGATCCTCGCTGCGCACCAGCGTGCGCGGGCCGAGGCCGAAACCGTCGCCCGCCGCGTCGGGCTCGTCCGTCAGGATCGCCGAGAGCACGAAATCCTGCGAGCCGAGGCGGAAACCGTCGCCGCGCGACAGGCCAAGGCGGTCTGCAAGCGCCTGTTCCATCACCGCGCCGGGCGTGCCGTCGCGGCCGGCAAGCGCCGCATCCAACGACATTTCCGGCGACAGGCGGACCTCGCCCAGCAGCGGATAGGCCGCATCCACCGCCTTGACCTGGGTCAGGCCGCGCTCGGCCGCGCCGTCGCGGTCCACCACCGCCATGGACCGGAAATCGACCACTTCCGAGACTTGCTCGGCATGGGTCTGCATCCAGTGCCGCTCGTCCTCGGAGGCGAAGCGGTAGGTGAATTCCACCTCGGCATCGCCGCCCAGCAGGATCGCGCCCTGCGCCGACAATCCGGCCTCGATGGCGCTGCGCACGCTGCCGACGCCGGCGATCGCCGCCACCCCCAGGGCGAGACAGGCCAGGAAGATGCGGAAGCCGCGCAGGCCGCCGCGCAGCTCGCGGCGCGCCAGCCGGGCGGCGACGGGCAGGCTCATTCCGCGGCCCGCGCCTGCCGGGCCGGCGCGACGCGGCCATCGGCCAGCGCCACGACCCGGTCGCAGCGCGCGGCCAGTTCCGGCGCATGGGTTACCAGTACCAGCGTCGCGCCATGCCGGTCGCGTAACCCGAACAGCAACTCGACGATGGCCTCGCCGGTGGCGCCATCCAGATTGCCCGTGGGCTCATCGGCCAGCAGGATCTGGGGCCGGGGCGCGGCGGCGCGGGCGAGCGCCACGCGCTGCTGTTCGCCGCCGGAGAGCTGGCTGGGATAATGCCCGGCGCGATGGCCGAGGCCCACGGCCTCAAGCTCGGCGCCGGCACGCTCGAAGGCGTCGCGATGCCCCGCGAGTTCCAGCGGGGTGGCCACGTTCTCCAGGGCTGTCATGGTCGGGATCAGGTGGAATGACTGGAACACCACGCCCATGTGATCGCGGCGGAACCGTGCCAGCTGATCCTCGTCCAGCGCGGTGAGGTCATGGCCCAGCGCGCGCACGCTGCCGCCGGTGGCGCGCTCCAGCCCGCCCATCACCATCAGCAGCGAGGACTTGCCCGAGCCGGAGGGCCCGACGAGCCCGATCGACTCGCCCCGGTTCACATTCAGTGTGATCCCGTGCAGGATCTCCACCGGCCCGGCATTGCCTTGAAGCGTGAGGGCCACATCTTTGAGGTCGAGAACAGTCTCGGTCATGCGTGAGGTCCGGAAATCATGTCGAACTTTCCATATGGGGCATCGAGCTGGCGCAGCAAGGCGGCTGCGACGATCCTTCTGTGCACTGCGACCATGGCACAGGCCGAGGAGGTGACCCTGGTGGCGCTGGGTGACAGCCTGACGCAGGGCTACGGCCTGGCGGAAGAGGCGGGATTCGTGCCGCAGCTGGAGGCCTGGCTGGAAGAGAACGGCGCCGAGGTCTCGGTGGTCAATGCCGGCGTATCGGGCGATACGACCGCAGGTGGGCTGGCCCGTGCGGAATGGTCGCTCACGCCCGAGATCGAGGGGATGATCGTCGCGCTGGGGGGCAACGACCTGCTGCGCGGTGTCGACCCGGAGGTGAGCCGGGCCAATCTGCGCGGCATCCTGGAGGTGGCGGAGGACCAAGAGGTGCCGGTGCTGCTGGTGGGGCTGGAGGCTTCCGGGAATTACGGCCAGGATTACAAGGTCGCCTTCGACGCCATGTATGCCGAGCTGGCGGACGAATTCGATGCCCTTCTTGCGCCGGATTTCCTTGCCGGCATCCGCGGCGAGGCGAAGGATTCCTCCGCCATGCGGCGCTTCATGCAGGGGGACGGCATCCACCCCAATGCCGAGGGCGTCGCGCGGATCGTCGATGAGCTGGGGCCGGACGTGCTGAAGCTGGTCGAGCGGATCGAGGCGGCCGGCCGCTCCGACTGAGGAACGGGCCGGGCCCTGCCCGCGTTGTCCTGTCGCCGGATGGCAAGTCAGGAAAGGAGGATTTCATGGCTGTTGCACGCATAACCGAGATCAGCGCCGCCTCGAAGAATTCGTTCGACGATGCGGCCAAGCAGGGGATCAAGCGGGCGACCGAGACGCTCAAGAACGTCCAGTCCGCCTGGATCAAGGACTCGGAGGTCACCGTCAAGAACGGAGAGGTGGACGAATACCGCGTCCACATGAAGGTGACCTTCGTTCTGGACGATTGACCACAGGTCGCAACGCAAAACGGGCGCCCGAAGGGCGCCCGTTTCGAATACCGGCGGCTGGGCTCAGGCCAGCGCGATATTCACCGCCGACTCGCGGCCATCACGGCCGGCTTCGATGTCGAAGGTGACTTTCTGGTTGTCGGCCAGACCGGTCAGGCCCGAGCGTTCGACAGCAGAGATGTGCACGAACACATCTTTCTTGCCGCCATCGGGCGCGATGAAGCCGTAGCCTTTGGTGGTGTTGAACCATTTGACGGTGCCAGTTGCCATCGTCTCTTCTCCTTAACATGCTGCCCGCGGAAGTGCGGCAGCGCGGCGCAGTCCGTGCGTAATCGAGTGACTGGCCGTGAAGGAGCAGTGTGGTCGATAGCTGTAACGTCGCTCCTAAGATATGGCGTGCCGGCCGAGTCGAGTCAAGCTTGGCGCATCCGCATCCAGAGAAATCACGGCAATGGCATGTCCGATCGATGCGGTGCAGGGCAGGCATCGGGCCAGCTTCAGCACCGAGCGCCGGTGCCTTTTGCGGCGCCCTGGCCCGCGGGTCGGTCATCCCAGCGTTTCCAAGTATTCTTCATTTTTAACAATAGTTTGGAGTGTCATCCTGATGCTTCGCACAAGGCGATCGGCCCGGTGTGGACGGCTGTGGAAAACTGGTCGTGCGTTCGTCATGCCCGGCGAGGTCGTATCGCTGCAAAAAGAAGGAATATCAGGGGCATGGCTTTCAAAGTTCACAAGATCTGTCATCGCATGTTCTGCGACGATCTTGAAGATCGCCAAGGCCATCGGCGGCCGGATCGGCTTCTGGACCTGATGGAGGATCTTGCCGCCTCCCGTCAGGCATAAAGCGCCTCGATCTGCGGGGCGTAGGCCTCCTGGATCCTGCTGCGCCGCACCTTCATCGTGGCTGTCACTTCGCCATCGTCGTGGTCGAGTTCCTTGGGCAGCAACCACACCTTCTTGATCTGCTCGACGCGCGCGAGCTGGCCGTTCAGCCGCGCCACCTCGTCCTCGATCAGCGCCTGCACGCGCGGATTTTCGGCCAGCGAGCGGAAGGTGGTATAGGCGATCCCCTGGTTCTCGGCCCAGATCCGCACGGTATCCATGTCGATCTGGACCAGCGCCGTCACGTATTGCCGCCGGTCCGCGATGACAATGCATTCCTTGATGTAGGGGCTGGCCTTCATCACGTTCTCGATCAGCGAGGGCGACAGATTCTTGCCGGCCGCGTTGATCATGATGTCCTTCTTGCGGTCGATCAGGGTGATCGAGCCGTCGGGCGCATGTTCGGCCACGTCGCCGGTGTGCAGCCAGCCGTCCCCGGTCAGCGCCTCCGCGGTGGCCTCCTCGTTCCTGTAGTAGCCCTTGAAGACGATGGGGCCGCGCACCAGCAGTTCCCCGTCCTGCGCGATCCGGTGCTCCACACCCTCGATGAAGAATCCCACGCGCCCGTCCGAACAGCCCCAGTCGGGCTGGATGCTGGCCGCGCCGGTGGTCTCCGACATCCCCCAGGCCTCGCGCGCGTTGATTCCGATCCCGCGCACGAAGGCCAGAAGGTCCTCCGAGATGGGCGCGGCGGCCGTGATCGCGAAGCGGCAGCGCGAGAGCCCCAGGTAGGCGCGGATGTGGCGGTAGATCACCAGATCCCAGAAGCGCCAGCGCAGCCGCTCGGCCGCGCTCCAGCTATCCCGCCGCTTCGCGCCGAGCTCTTTCGCGACCTGCAGCGCCTTCAGGATCATCGGCCGCCGCACCGGCCCGGCGGTCGCCGCCTGCACGCTGATCTCGGCCTGCGTCTTTTCCCAGATGCGCGGCACGCCGAAGAAGATCTCGGGCGCCACGTCGCGCAGGTCCAGCCGGATGGTGCGCAGCGATTCGCCGAAGTTCATCACCATCTGCCCGGCCAGCGCATTGGTCACGGTCACGTTCTGCTCCGCGATGTGGCAGAGCGGCAGGTAGCTCAGCACGTTGGTGCCGGGCGGGAAATCGGCAAAGATCTGCCGCGCGTAATCCGCCGCGGCCGAAAGGTTGGCATGGCTGATCATCGCCGCCTTGGGCAGCCCGGTGGAGCCCGAGGTGAAGACCATCATCGCGGTGTCTTCGGCCTTGACGGCGGATTTGCGACGGTCGATCTCGGGGCGGCGGCCGTCCAGCGCGGCGCGGCCGCGCGCCAGCACGTCCTCGAAGCTCGCGAGGTTCAGCAGGTCGCTGCCGGCGGTGCCGCGCGGGTCGAAGACGATCAGTTGGCGCAGCCTGGGCAACCGCCCGCGCAGCGCGTCGATCTTGTCCAGCTGTTCCTGGTCCTCGATGAACAGGATCTCGGTGTCCGAGGCGTTCACCAGGTGCTCGATCTCTGCGGCGGGGCTGGTGGGATACATCCCGACGATCACGCCCCCCGCGCAGGAGATGCCGAACTGCGCCATCACCCATTCCTGCCGGTTCTCCGACAGGATACCCACATGCGCACCGGCCGGCATGCCCAGCTCGATCAGCCCCGCGGCAAGCGCGTGCATCAGCTCGTCCAGACCGGCCCAGCTCAACTCCTGCCAGATGCCGTATTTCTTCTGGCGCATCGCCACCCGCTCGGGGGCGCTGCCTGCGTGGGAGCCGATGATCTCGACCTGGGTGCGGAAGCTGCGGGCCGACATGGGCGGTTTCCTCCTCAGCTCAGCCAGCGCTTGCGGCGCTTGTAGTGTTTCACGTTTCGGAAGCTTTGCCGTTCATCGCCCTCGTCCGCCACCCCCAGGTAGAAGGAGCGGATGTCGCGGTCGTTTCTCAGCTTGTCCACCGGGCCTTCCAGCACGATCTGCCCATGCTCCATGATGTAGCCGTAATCGGCCACGCCGAAGGCCACGCCCGCGTTCTGCTCCACCACCAGGATCGAGACGCCGTCCTCGTCATTGAGCCGGCGGATCGTGGCGAAGATCTCCTCCACCACTTTCGGGGCCAGGCCCAGCGAGGGTTCGTCCATCAGGATCAGGCGGGGCCGGGCGATCATGGCGCGGCCGAAGGCCAGCATCTGCTGCTCGCCGCCCGACAGATAGCCCGCCACCTGGCGGCGCCGATCCCTGAGCACGGGGAAGAACGCCCAGACCTTGTCGAAGTCGGGTTTCTCGTCCCGGCCCCGCAGCGCGTAGCTGGCGGCGACAAGATTGTCCTCCACCGTCATCTCGGCGAAGATGCGCCGCCCCTCGCGGACATGGAACATTCCCTGCTGCACCAGCCGGTCCGGAGCGATGTTGCGGATCGGTCTGCCGTCGAACAGGATGCGGCCCTCGCCGATCTCGCCATTTTCCAGCGCCAGCAGGTTGCTCGCGGCCTTGAGCGTGGTTGTCTTGCCGGCGCCGTTGGTGCCCAGAAGCGTGACGATCTTGCCGTCGGGCACTTCCAGCGACAGCCCGCGCAGTGCCTGAACCGTGTGGTGATAGGTTACCTCGATATTCTCGATGGTCAGCACGTTCGCGCCCCGCTCTGCCTTGTTCCGCACATGCCCCCGCCGCGCAAGGGCGGCCCGGGCCATGCGGCCCGGGCCCTCCGCCTCAGACGGTGAACCACTCGGAGGCCGGCGTGAACAGCCGGGTCTCGGCCGAATAGCGGTACACCCGGCCGGTGCCGATCTTGTTGCCCTTCATGCTGACCGGGGTGCCGAAGAAGCCGCCAGACTCCCAGTCCTGGATCGAGGCGAGCGCCTCGGCGGCGTTTTCGGCCGTCAGCTCCTTGCCCGCCTCGGCCACCTGGCGCAGCGCGATGACGCCCAGTTCCATGGCGCAAAGCGATTGCAGCCCCCAGGTCGGCATGTAGTCTTCCAGCGGGGTGCCGGCGAAATTGGCCTTCTGGTATTCCGCGTAGCGCGCATAGCGCGGCGCGTTCTCGTCGTCGTAGGAATAGCGGTAAGGCATCACGCCGAGATAGCCGTCGAGGAACGGGCCGGCCTCGGCGGTAACGCGGTCGGCGATCAGCTTTTCCATGCCCCAGAAGGTGCCCATGAACTTTGTCGGCAGGCCGAACTGGCGCGCGCCGCCGATCAGCTGCGGCCAGACCCCGGTGACATAGCCCTGCAGGATGCAGTATTCGGCATTCGCCTGCGCGAGCTTGGTGACATGGGTCGGCACGTCGGCGCCCTGCGCTTTCGTGCTCTCCTCGAGCACCACCTCGATGCCCAGTTCCTCGGCCTTGGCGCGGCCGCTTTCAAGCGGGTCACGGCCGAACTCGGTGTTGGAATAGATGAAGGCGACGCTGGAGCCGCCCTCGTCCGCGATATTCTGCAGCAGGATGTCGAACTGGTCCTCGTAGGACGGGCCGGCGAGATACTGGTAGGGGTTTTCCTCCGGGTTGGCCAGTTCCGAGGCGAAGGAGGTGGAGCCCATCAGGCGGGCATTCTCGCCGCGCAGCTCGGGGGCCACCAGCTTCATGAACCCGGTCGAGTCGCCATAGTAGTAGACCAGGTTCTCCTCTGTCGCGAGCGCGCGCTGGTAGTTGGCCAGCGCGTTCTGCGGCACATAGCCCGAATCCTCGGCCGTGGTGCGGATCGGCACACCGCCGATCCCGCCATCCTCGTTCACCAGGTCCTCGAACATCTTCAGCGCGGGCGCCACCAGCTGACCGGCGGTGGCGAAGGGCCCCGTCATCGGCAGCGAGGCGCCGAACACGTATTCGCTGGGCTGGGCCTTGAGGATCATCGGCGAGCCGATCGCGGCCGTGGCGGCGGCGCCGGTGGCAAGGAAGGAACGTCTGTTCAATGTCATGGTCTCTCTCCCTGGGTCTTGGTCATGTTGCAGTTTCCTGTTCTTGTCGTGTCGGCTAGCGCGCGAAGGGCCAGCGGTTCATCGCCCGCAAGGCGCGGTCGGCCATGTGGTTGAGCCCCAGCGGCTCGAACAGCAGGAACAGCACGATCAGCAGGCCGAAGGCGATTTCCTGAAGCGGCGCCAGCAATTGTGCGTTGTTCGCCTCGCCCCCGGTCACGACGCCGAAGAGCGCCTTGATGACCTCGGGCACCATCACGATCACGATCACCCCGAACACCGGGCCCATGGTGCGCCCCATGCCGCCCACGATCAAGGCCGCCACCAGCTCCAGCGACAGCGCCAGCTCGAACTGTTCGGGCAGGATCCGGGCGAAGAAATAGGCAAAAAGCGCCCCCGACAGCCCGCAGAGCGCCGCCGAGATCGCGAAGCTTGTCAGCTTGTAGCGCAGCAGCGAGATGCCCATGATCTCGGCCGAATAGTCGCGGTCGCGGATCGCGATGAAGGCGCGGCCGACCCTCGTGCGGAACAGGTTCTGCACCGTCAGCAGCGCCAGGACCGAGAACACCGCGATCAGGATGAAGTTCTCGCGCCTTGTGTCGACCTGCCAGCCCAGCAGGTTCGCCGAGGGCGTGTCCACACCGACCATCCCGCCGGTCCAGGGCGCGAAGAGATCCTGCTCGATCAGGAAGATGACGATGAAATTCGCGCTGAGCGTGGCGACGGCGAGGTAGAGCCCCTTGATCCGTACCGAGGGCAGGCCCACGATCAGCCCGACGATGGCCGAGACCGCCACCGCGAAGATGATTGCCAGCAGGGTCAGCAGACCCTCGGGCACCACCGGCCCGGCCAGAGCATGGAAGATCGTCACGGCATAGGCCCCGACCGCCACGAAAGCGGCATGGCCCAGCGAGATCAGGCCGGTATAGCCCGTCACCACGTTCACCCCGACGACCGCGATAAGCAGGATGCCCATCTTGCAGCCGACCAGGACGACATAATCATTGGCAAAGAGCGCGATTCCGGTCAGCAGCAGCAGCGCGCCGATGAAGAAGGCCCATTTGTTGCGGTTGTCGAAGATGCTTTCGTCGGCGGCATAGCTGGACTTGAGGTTGCCGGTGATCATATCCGTTCCACCTCTTTCTGGCCGAGCAACCCGTGCGGCCGGATCAGGATCACGATCAGCACCGCGACATAGGGCACGATCTCGGCCCAGTCGCCGCCCAGCTTCCATTGCGTCATCGCTTCCAGCACGCCCACCACCATGGCGGCGATGAACACGCCCACATAGCTGTCGAGGCCCCCCATCAGCACGATCGCCAGCACCGAGAAGCCGAACAGGCCCAGGCTCGGCGAGATGCCGTTGCGGGTGGCGAGGATCGCGCCCGCCACCGCGCCCGTCGCCGCCGCCAGCACCCAGGCGCGCGAGAACACCCTGGGCACCGAGATCCCCATCGAATAGGCGGTTGACTGGTCCTCGGCAGTGGCCCGGATCGCCACGCCCGACCTGGTGAAGCGCACCATCGCGACGATTCCGGCAAAGATCAGCAGTGCCACGATCATGTTCACGATATCGGCGCCGAACAGGAAGATCTGGGTGTCGAAGGCGGTGAAACGCACCGGCGTATTGGGGGCGATATGCGGCACGAAATCCGCATCCGCGGTCCAGATCAGCTGTGCCGCGCCGGCCAGGATCGAGATCAGCCCGACGGTGACCATGATCATGGCGAAGACGGATTGCCCCATCAGCGGCCGCATCAGCATCCGCTCGATCACGAGCCCCACCACCGCGTTGGCCAGCACCGCGCCGGCCAGCCCCAGCAGGATCCGCGGCAGGTTCGCCACCCAGTCGAGCACCGCGTTCATGGGCGACATCATCGGCAGGTCGGCGCGCATCGCCTCCATCCAGCCCGGCCGCCAGGAAGCCAGCCAGGACGGCGCCCATTCCATGCCGGGGATCAGCACGGCGAAACTGTAATAGAAATAGGCCCCGAACATGATGATGTAGCCATGCGCGAAATTCACCACCTTGGTGGCCTTGAAGACCGAGACCAGACCCACGGCGATCAGCGCGTAGATCGCGCCCGACATCACCCCGTTGATGGCGAATTGCAGAAACTGGCCCATGTCTTCTCCCTGTCAGGCGGCGCTGCCGAGATAGGCTTCGATCACGTCGGGATTGCGGCTGATCTCGCGCGGGGCGCCCTCGGCGATCTGCTGGCCGAAATTCAGCACGACGATATGGCTGCAGATGTCCATCACCAGTCCCATGTCATGCTCGACCAGCAGGATGGTGGTGCCGAACTGCTCCTGCACGTCGAGGATGAAGCGCGCCATGTCGGCGGTTTCCTCGCGGTTCATGCCGGCCACCGGCTCGTCCAGCAGCAGCACCCGCGGCTGCATGGCCAGCGCGCGGGCCAGTTCCACCCGTTTCTGCAGCCCGTAGGGCAGGGCGGTGATCGGCGCCTTTCGGATGTGATCGATCTCCAGGAAGTCGATCACCCGCTCCTCGATCTCGGCGCGCAGCGCCAGTTCCTCGCGCCTGGCCGCACCGAAATAGGTCATCGCCGTCCAGACATTGGCGTGAAGCCGCGTGTGTCCGCCCAGCTTGATGTTGTCGAGCACGGTCATTCCGCGGAACAGCGCGATGTTCTGGAAGGTGCGCGCCAGCCCCAGCGCGGCGCGCCTGTCGGGGCGCAGCGCGGTGATGTCGCGGCCGTCGAAATCCACCCGGCCTCGATCGGGCGAGTAGAACCCCGATATGGCGTTGAACAGGCTGGTCTTGCCGGCGCCGTTGGGGCCGATCACGCCGGTGATCTCGCCCTCGCGCGCGGTGAAGCCGATGCCCTGCAGCGCCTTGATGCCGCCGAAGGACAGATGCAGGTCGCTCACGCTCAGCATGACGTGGTCGCTTCTCCCTTTCCGGCGAACATCCCGGGGGATGTACCGGACCTCCCTGTCGGCCTGTGCCGGCGGCGCCTCTTGCGGGCGGCCTGCCTGCGCGACCATTTCGAAAGACTAATAACTGCAGGCTGTCTTGCAAGAATTTTGCGCCTCCCCGGGCGGGGACGCAGCGTCACGACAAGCACCGGCGATGCTTCACACCCTGTTCGCCGTCACCTATATATTCAGGAAATCGCAATTGTTGACGGAGGGCGCGTGGATGAGCGCGGCGAAGAAACTGACCTGCCTTGCCTGTGGGCAGGTGAACCGGGTGCCGGACGACCGGATGGAGGCCGGCCCCAAATGCGCCACCTGCGGCGCCCGGCTGGTGGATGGCAAGGTGGCCGAGGTGGATCCGAAGATCCTGGAAAAGGCCGCGCGTACGGATGATCTGCCGCTGGTGGTGGATTTCTGGGCGCCCTGGTGCGGGCCTTGCCGGATGATGGCGCCCGAATTCGCCCGCGCAGCGGAAACGCTGAAGGGCCAGGCCCGGCTGGTGAAGCTCAACACCGAGGACCACCCGCAGGCCGGGCAACGCTATGGAATTCGGGGGATTCCCACCATGGCCGGGTTCAGGGGCGGGCGCGAAGCCGCGCGCCAGAGCGGCGCGATGCGCGCCGCCGATATCGTGACCTGGATACGCGCGCTGGGCTGAGGCCCGGTCCCGGGCACCGGCCAGGTGCGCGCGGCCGGCTTTGCAGGGGCAGGGCCGCGTCCGGGCCCCGTGTCAGCCGCGCAGGCGCAATCCTTGCGCCTGTGCGGGCATCGCCGTCTGAGACCGTTCGCGGGAAAGCATCGCGTAGCCGATCGCAAGGAGCGCCGTCAGTGTGCCGCCCAGAGCGTAGATGCCCAGCGCGGCGATCCAGCCCGCACCGAACAGGGACAAGGCAAGCACCGCCGCCACGAGGCCGGAGATGCTGCCGATCAGAATGCCGCCGAATGCCATGTTGTCGTCCTCCGCGTGCAGGTTAGCCCCCGACACCTTGACCGAAGGTTAACCCGCAGATTCGGGCGAAATTTGGGCACGGGGCGCGTTTTGCGCAGGCCCCGCACCAAGGGTCACATGATGACCGTGACCTTGGTGCCGATCGGCACCCGCTCGTAGAGGTCGATCACGTGGTCGTTCAGCATCCGGATGCAGCCGTTGGAGACCGAAGTGCCGATCGAACGCGGCGCGTTGGTGCCGTGAATCCGGTAGAAGGTGTCCCGCCCGTTCTCGAACAGGTACAGCGCGCGTGCCCCCAGCGGGTTCGACGGACCGCCCGGCTGCACGTAGTCATTGTCCTTGAAACGGTCGTATTCCTCCGGGTCGCGCTCGATCATCTCGTCGGTGGGCCGCCAGGTGGGCCATTCCTTCTTCACCTCGATCACCGCGGTGCCGGTGAATTCAAGCCCGGCGCGGCCGACGCCCACGCCATAGCGCAGGGCGCGGCCCGGCTCGGTCACATAATAGAGAAAGTGGCTCTTCGGCAGCACGACGATCTGTTGCGGTTCCAGGTCCGGCTTGACCCGGACGGTCTGCGGCATCAGCTTCGGATGCAGCCCGTATTCCGGCTGGCGCCGGGTCTGGGCGGCGGCGGGAAGCGCCGTCTGCACCGCGGTCGCGGCCAGGGCGGCGGCAAGGAAATCTCTGCGGGGAATCATCTGGTCCACTCGTTTTTTCTGGTTGCGCATCGGGTCTGATCGGACCGAGGCAGTGTGCCACGGCATTCGGGGAAATCAACGCATCGGCGGCCGTGAAGTTCGGCAGGTGACGAAAATGTCAGCCGCGCGGAACGTTGGGAGGCCGGGTCGCGTTGGCTTGCCGAGCAGGCCCGCAGGGGCCTGATCATGCTTGACGTGAATGGAGGATACATGACCCTACGGAGCAAGCTTGCCGCCGCCGCCTCGATCCTGGCGCTCGCCGCGCCGCTCAGCCCGGCGCTGGCACAGTCCCAGGATGACAGCGAGATGCCGTCGGACCAGCAGATGGAGACCGATTTCAGCGAGGAGGAGCTTGAAAGCTTCGTCGACGCCGCGATGCAGGTGGCCGCGCTTCGGCAGACCTATCAGGCGCGGATGCAATCGGCCGAGGACGAGGGTGAACGCGAGGATCTGGCCGAGCAGGCCACCGAAGAGATGCGCGCCGCGGTGGATGCCACGGATGGCATCGATGTCGATACGTATAACGCGATTGGCCAGGCCGCGCAGGGCGACGAGGATCTGAGCGAGCAGATCAATGCCATCGCGCGCGAAAAGATACCGGAGGGCGAGTCGCCCGACGAGGGCTGACCGCGACCGGGATGTGAAACGGCGGGCGCCACCTTCAGGGGTGGCGCCCGTTTTCCTGTCCGCGTGGCCCGGTCAGGGATGACGGGTTTCTTCCGCGATCCAGGCCAGGAAATCGGCATTGGCCTCCATCGGGATGCGCAGGATCGGCGGCGTGTCGTAGGGATGCAGCTCGCGCAGCTCGGCCTCCAGCGCGTCGCCCAGGTCGGGCCGGGTCTTGAGCAGCAGCGGCACCTCGGTTTCCGAGGCGACCTCGCCATTCCAGTGATAGAGACTCCGGATCGGGGCGTAGCGGTTGGCGCAGGCGGCCAGACGCGCCAGGATCAGCGCCTGGGCGATCTCGTCGGCGCTTTCCTCGTCGGGGCAGTTGGTGAGGATGGCAAGCATCGGCATGGGCTGAGTGTTCGGCCCGCATGGCTGTACTGTCAAGCACCGGACACGAAAAGGGCGCGCGGCGGATCGCTCCGCCGCGCGCCCCGAATGCAGTCTCGGCCCGGATCAGGCGAGTTGCAGGTTCATCGCGGATTCACGGCCGTCACGGCCGGATTCGACATCGTAAGTCACCTTCTGGTCATCGGCCAGGCCGGTGAGGCCCGCACGCTCGACAGCCGAGATGTGGACGAACACGTCCTTGCCACCCGATTCGGGCGCGATGAAGCCGAAGCCTTTGGAGGAATTGAACCATTTCACGGTGCCATTGGCCATATCCGTGGTCTCCCAGTAGATGCTGCCCGCAGGGTGCGGCAGCCTGGCGTCAGTCGGTCTGTATCGAGGAACTGAGCGCCGGTTTGAAGGGAGACAGCAGGTCGAATGAGAATAACGTTAGCCCTGTCCTTGTGACAGGTCCGGGACCTTCTGGCAAGGATAATCGGCGGATGGGCCGAAAAGAGCTTTGGGTCCCTACGCGAAGATTGCGCGGTGGGCCCGGGCGTGGGATGGGACGACAGCCGTGCAGCCCGCGCGGCGCAGGGAAGGAACGCCCAGGATGTCCTACAACGATTTCGTGAAGGCCCAGAACGCCGCCCGTACCCCCGATCCCGCCAAACCCGCCGCGCCCGCCGCCCCGAAAGACACGCCCAAGAAGGAGGGCTGACCGGCTTCGGGGCGAGGGCAGGGCGGGCGTGACCCTGCCCTGCGGGACTGTTGCGCGGCGGATGTCACGAGGGACGAGGGAAACCGCCGCTCACCTCGCAAACTTCTTGTACTTGATCCGCTTGGGCTCCACCGCATCCGGGCCCAGGCGGCGCTTCTTGTCTTCCTCGTAGGCCTCGAAATTGCCCTCGAACCATTCCACATGGGCCTCGCCCTCGAAGGCCAGGATATGGGTGCAGAGCCGGTCGAGGAAGAAACGGTCGTGGCTGATGACCACGGCGCAGCCCGCGAAATCGTCCAGCGCGTCCTCGAGCGCGCGCAGCGTCTCCACGTCGAGGTCGTTGGTCGGTTCGTCGAGCAGCAGCACGTTGCCGCCCTCCTTCAGCAGCCGTGCCATGTGCACCCGGTTGCGCTCGCCACCCGACAGGAGCCCGACCTTCTTCTGCTGGTCGCCGCCCTTGAAGTTGAACGCCCCGCAATAGGCCCGGCTGTTGATCTCGGCATCGCCCAGGTGGATCACCTCGGCCCCGCCGCTGATCGCCTCCCAGACCGTGTGATCGGGGTTCAGCGCGTCGCGCGACTGGTCCACATAGGACAGCTTCACCGTATCGCCGTATTCGATGCTGCCGGCATCGGGCGTGTCCTGACCGGTCAGCATGCGGAACAGCGTGGTCTTGCCCGCGCCGTTCGGCCCGATCACCCCCACGATGCCGCCCGGCGGCAGCGAGAAGGACAGATCCTCGATCAGAAGCTTGTCGCCATGGGCCTTGCGCAGCCCCTCCACCTCGATGACCTTGCCGCCCAGGCGCGGGCCGTTGGGGATGATGATCTGGGCGCGGCCCACGCGTTCGCGCTCGGACTGGCCGGCCATCTCGTTATAGGCGTTGATCCGGGCCTTGGACTTGGCCTGCCGGGCCTTGGCGCCGGCGCGGATCCATTCCAGTTCGCGCGCCAGCGTCTTCTGCTTGGCCTTGTCCTCGCGGGCTTCCTGCTCCAGCCGCTTGGCCTTCTGCTCCAGCCAGTTGGAATAGTTGCCCTCGTAGGGGATGCCGCGGCCGCGGTCGAGTTCGAGGATCCAGCCGGTGATCTCGTCGAGGAAGTAGCGGTCGTGGGTCACGATCAGGATCGTGCCCTTGTAGTCGATCAGGTGCTGTTGCAGCCAGGCGATGGTTTCCGCGTCGAGGTGGTTGGTGGGCTCGTCCAGGAGCAGCATGTCCGGCGCTTCGAGCAGCAGCTTGCAGAGCGCCACGCGCCGCTTCTCGCCGCCCGAGAGGCTGTCGACGCTGGCGTCGTCGGGCGGGCAGCGCAGCGCCTCCATCGCCACGTCCACCTGGCTGTCGAGATCCCACAGGTTCTCGGAGTCGATCTCGTCCTGCAGCCGGGCCATCTCGTCGGCGGTCTCGTCGGAATAGTTCATCGCCAATTCGTTGAACCGCTCGAGCTTGGCCTGCTTGGCCTTCACGCCTTCCATCACGTTGCCGCGCACGTTGAGATCCGGGTCCAGCTCGGGCTCCTGCGGAAGATAGCCCACCTTCGCGCCCTGCGCCGCCCAGGCCTCGCCGGTGAAATCGGTGTCGATGCCCGCCATGATGCGCAGCAGGGTGGACTTGCCCGCCCCGTTGACGCCCACGACGCCGATCTTCACGCCGGGCAGGAAGCTCAGGCGGATGTTCTCGAAGGTCTTCTTGCCGCCCGGATAGGTCTTGGAGAGGCCATCCATGTGATAGACGTACTGGTAGCTTGCCATTGGCGTTCGGTCCTTCGCGAAAGGGTGGGGTTCGTGCGCCGTGATACCGAAGCCGGCGGTCCGGGGCAATCCGGGCCATCAACGCGGGCGATTGACACGGGCGCGGGGCTGGGGCTGTTTCGCGCGGCGATGCGGGCAGGGGGCCGAACGAGATGATGCCGGGCGAAAGCGGTCTGCCGCCGGTGGGGCGGGGCCAGAGCGTGGGACTTCTGGGCGGGTCGTTCGATCCGCCGCATGAGGGCCATGCGCATATCACCCGCGAGGCGCTGAAACGCTTCGGGCTGGACCGGGTGTGGTGGCTGGTCAGCCCCGGCAACCCGCTCAAGGCGCATGGCCCCGCGCCCCTCGCCGAGCGGATTGCGGCCTGCCGGGCATTGATCGATCATCCCCGCGTCCAGGTGAGCGATTTCGAGGCGCGGGCCGGCACCCGCTACACCGCGCAGACCCTGGCGGCGCTGCGCGCCTCCTGTCCCGGCGCGCGGTTCGTCTGGCTGATGGGGGCCGACAACCTGGTGCAGTTCCATCGCTGGGACAGTTGGCGCGCGATCATGGAAACCGTTCCGATCGGTGTGCTGGCCCGGCCGGGCCAACGCCTGGCCGGGCGCAACGCGGTGGCCGCGCGCCGCTACCGCGCCGCGCGGATCCCGGCCGAGGCCAGCCGCCTGCTGGCGCGGGCCGAGGCCCCGGCATGGTGCTTCGTCGAGGTGCCGCTGATGGAGGTCAGTTCAAGCGCGATCCGGGCGCGCGGCGACTGGCGGGGCCCGTAGCGCCGCCGAGCCGAGCCCCGCTCCCAGAACCAGCGCCATGCCCGTCCAGGTGATCGCGTCGGGCAGGTCGCCGAATACCATCCATCCCAGCGCCACCGCCGCGGGGAGCTGGAAATAGACCAGCGGTGCCAGACGGGTGGCCGGCGCGGCGGCATAGGCCACCAGAAGCAGCAGGTTGCCCAGCATCGAGCACAGCGCCGAAAGCCCCATCGGCAAGGCGATCGCCGCCGACAGCGACGGGCTCGCGGACAGGCCAAGCGGGGTGAGCAGCAAGGCGCCGATCACCAGCTGCGAGATCAGCAGCGCGCGCGGCCGCGCCAGCGTGGACAGCCAGCGCGAACTGGTCAGATAGGCGCCGTAGCACAAGCCCGCCAGCACGGCGAAGCCGATCCCGGGCGCGGCGTCGAAGCCGGGCCGCACCACCAGCAGCACACCGGCGAAGCCCAGCAGCACCAGCGCGGTGCGCGCGGAGGTGACACGCTCGCCCAGCAGCGCGGCCGACAGCGCGTAGGACACGATCGGCCCGATGAAGAAGGCGGCGTAGACATCCGCCACCGGCGCGCTGCGCAGCGCCGTGAGGATCGAGGTGACACC
Organism: Paracoccaceae bacterium; assembly: GCA_046541255.1. Classification (GTDB taxonomy): domain Bacteria; phylum Pseudomonadota; class Alphaproteobacteria; order Rhodobacterales; family Rhodobacteraceae; genus Rhodosalinus. Next base: position 17,504 of record JBKHDP010000010.1, read on the forward strand.
CGCGGCGAGCAGCAGGCCGCGCAGCCAGATGCGCCAGTTCGCCATCAGCCGCAGCGTACCCGGCGGGGCGAAGGGCAGCATCATCAACGCCCCCAGCCCGAATCGCGACCAGGCGACGAAGACGGGGCTGACCCCGGCGCCGTCGGTCAGCAGCTTGCCCGCCGCGTCGCCCGAGGGCACCAGCGACATGGCGACGAACATGATGCCCGCGGCTTTCCACATGGCTGCGGCGTTAGCACGCCCCGCGGCAGGGCAAAAGCCGGATCGCGATGCTTGTGCCGGGGCGCGGGGATTGGTTTAATCCCCTCAACCGATGTTGTAGCGCTGCCGCATGACCCGTTCGCTCTCCCGAAGGCTGTTTCTTGGCGCGGCCCTGTCCTCTGCGGCGGGGGCCGCACTGGCCGGTGCGCCGGCGGTTTCGTTGCGCCCGGTGGCCCGGGGCACCGATCTGGCCGGGCTCGCCGTGGACAGCCTGGCCGAGATCGAGGCGCGCGCGAGCCTGAGCGGGACGGCCTGCTTCGCGCTGGCCGATGTCACCACCGGCGAAATGCTGGAACAGGGCCGCGCCGGCACGCCCCTGCCGCCGGCAAGTGTCGCCAAGGCGGTGACGGCGCTCTATGCGCTCGAGGCGCTGGGGCCGGGGCATCGGTTCGTCACGCGCGTGCTGGCCACGGCGCCGGTGGAGGCCGGGGTGCTGAACGGCGACCTGATCCTGGCCGGGGGAGGTGATCCGACCCTCGATACCGACGGGCTGGCCGAACTCGCCGCGCGGCTGAAGGGGGCGGGGCTGCGCGAGGTGCGGGGACGGTTCGTGGTCTGGGGCGGCGCGCTGCCCTTCGCAAGCCAGATCGACCCGGGCCAGCCCGATCACGTGGGCTACAACCCGGCGCTGTCCGGGCTCAACCTGAACTTCAACCGGGTCTATTTCGGCTGGCGACGCGATGGCGGGCGCTACGAGGTGACGATGGATGCCCGGTCCGCGCGCAACCGGGCCGAGGTGCAGATGGCGCGCATGGCCCTGGCCGAACGGAGATCGCCGGTCTACACCTATGATGACCAGGGCGGGCGCGATCACTGGACGGTGGCGCGCGGCGCGCTGGGCGACAGCGGCGCGCGCTGGCTGCCGGTGCGCAAGCCGGAACTCTACGCCGGAGAGGTGTTCCAGGCCTTCGCGCGGGCCGAGGGCATCGCGCTGGAGGCACCGGAGGCATTGGCGCACCTGCCTGCGAACACCTCTGTCCTCGCGCAGCGGGATTCTGCGCCGTTGCACGAGATCCTTGCCGACATGCTGGAATATTCCACCAACCTGACCGCCGAGGTCGTCGGGCTGAGCGCGACTGCGGCGCGGCTGGGTACGGTGCCTGCCGGGCTGGTGGATTCGGCCGCCGAGATGAGCCGCTGGGCCGGCGCGCGGCTGGGCATGAGCGGCGCGCGTTTCGTGGATCATTCCGGGCTGGGCGATGCCTCGCGGGTCTCCGCCGCCGAGATGTGCAAGGCGCTGCTGGCCGCCGGGCGGGTGGAAACGCTGCGCCCCATTCTCAAGGACATTCCCCTGACCGACGGGCAGGGGCGTCCGATGCGCCCCCAGCCGGTGGAAATCCGGGCCAAGACGGGCACGCTGCATTTCGTCAGCGCCCTGGCCGGCTACGTCACCGCGCCGGATGGCCGCCAGTTGGCCTTCGCGATCTTCACCGCGGATGTGGATCGCCGTGCCACGCTGACCCGCGCCGAGAAGGATCGCCCCAGGGGCTCGCGGGCATGGAACATGCGCGCGCGCAATCTGCAGCAGGGGCTGTTGCGGCGCTGGAGCGCGCTCTATCCGGCCTGACCGGTCAGCGCCGGATCTCGATCAGCACGTTGTCCAGCCCCTCGTCGCGGACGAGTTCGAACAGCAGCCGCGCATGGGACGGATACAGCCGGATGCAGCCGGCGGAGGCGGGCGTTCCCAGCCGGTCGGTCTGCGTGGTGCCGTGAATGGCGTAATTGCCGGAAAAGAAGATCGACCACGGCATCGGCGCCCCATCATAGAGCGACGAGCGATGATCGCGCACCAGCGTCTGCGGCACGAACAGGCCGGTGGGCGTGACCTTGCCGGGCCGCGCGGTGGAGACCGGCCAGGCGTGCAGCACGGCCCCGTCCTGCAGCACGGTCATCCGCTGGTCCGACAGGTCGATGCGGATGTCGAGCCAGGCGGCCGCAGGCCCGGCCTGCAGCGCGGCGACGAGTGCGAGGGCAAGCCGGCGCATGGGCTCAGCCCGGCATGTGCCGCGCCCGCGCGCCCCGCTCTATCGCGGCGGCATGAAGCCGGTCGATATTCAGCTCGTAGCGGATTTCCTCCAGCAGACGCAGTTCGGGTTCGCGCAGCAGGCCGTCGGCCGCGCCGACATCGCAGGCCAGGGCATAGGCGGTTTCGAACAGGCGCTCGGGCAGGTAGTCGCGGATCAGCCCGAACAGGGCATCCAGCCCGTCCTCCTGCTCGAACAGGTCGAACACCATCTGCGCGATGGTGTTGATCCGGTCAATGTCATAGGTGGCGAAGACGGGCAGGTGGTTGACCGCGCTCTGGATCTTGACCAGCTCCGCGGTGCGGATGTCCTCGTCGCTGGCCGAGATCGCGATCATCAGCGCCACGAGGCAATCCTGCGGGCTGAGCGGGTGGGGAATGGCGTCGGTCATGGGATCCTTCCGGGGAGTGTCGCGGCGCAGAATATTGACTGCCCATCCCCCCCGCAATAGGAAGCCGTCCAGCCGGCGCGCAATGGGCGCGCGCGGCCCCTTTTCTGGAGTCTGTCATGTCCGATCTGCGCGACGCCGCGATGAGCGCCAAAGCCTGGCCCTTCGAAGAGGCGCGCCGCGTGCTCAAACGCTACGAGAAGGCGCCGCCGGAAAAGGGCTACGTGCTGTTCGAGACGGGCTACGGCCCCTCGGGCCTGCCTCATATCGGCACCTTCGGCGAGGTGGCGCGCACCACGATGATCCGACGGGCGTTCGAGATGATCTCGGACATCCCGACACGGCTGATCTGCTTCTCGGACGACATGGACGGGATGCGCAAGGTGCCCGACAACGTGCCCGATCCCGAAAGCCTCAAGCCGCATCTTCAGAAGCCGCTGACGGACGTGCCCGATCCGTTCGGCAAGTTCGAGAGCTTCGGCCACCACAACAACGCGATGCTGCGCCGGTTCCTCGACACGTTCGGCTTCGAATACGAATTCTATTCCGCCACCGAGTTCTACCGCTCGGGCCAGTTCGACGAGATCCTGCTGCTCGCGGCCGAACGCTACGACGCGCTGATGGAGCACATGCTCAAGACCCTGCGTGACGAGCGCCGGCAGACCTACTCGATCTTCCTGCCGCTGCATCCCGAGACGGGCCGGGTGCTCTATGTGCCGATGAAGAACGTGGATGCGAAGGCGGGCACCGTCACCTTCGACGACGAGACCGGCCGCGAATGGACGGTGCCGGTGACGGGTGGCCATGTGAAGCTGCAATGGAAGCCCGATTTCGGCGCGCGCTGGGCGGCGCTGGGTGTCGATTTCGAGATGTATGGCAAGGATCATTCCACCAACACGCCGGTCTATGACGGGATCTGCCGGATCCTGGGCGCCCGGCCGCCCGAACATTTCACCTACGAGCTGTTCCTCGACGAGAACGGCGAGAAGATCTCGAAATCCAAGGGTAACGGGCTGTCGATCGACGAATGGCTGACCTACGCGTCCACCGAGTCGCTGAGCTATTTCATGTATCAGAAGCCCAAGACGGCGAAGCGGCTGTTCTTCGACGTGATCCCGCGGGCGATGGATGAATATCACCAGCAACTGCGCGCCTATGCCGATCAGGACGCGGCCCAGCGGGTGAACAACCCGGTTTTCCACATCCATGGCGGCCAGGTGCCCGAAAGCGGGATGGTGGTGCCGTTCTCGATGCTGCTCAACCTGGCGTCGGTGTCCGCCGCCGAGGACAAGGCGACGCTGTGGGGCTTCATCCGCCGCTACGCGCCCGAGGCCAGCCCGGAAAGCCATCCCGATCTCGATGCAGCGGCCGGCTACGCGCTGCGCTACTACAATGATTTCGTCAAGCCCACCAAGGTGTTCCGGGCCCCCACGGATCTGGAGCGCGAGGCGTTGCAGGAACTGCGCGACGCGCTGGCGGGTTGGGATGGCGGGCTGGATGCCGAGGAGCTGCAGGCGCTCGTCTTCGCCTGTGGGCGCGAACGGTTCGACCCGCTGCGCGACTGGTTCAAGGCCCTTTACGAGGTGCTGCTGGGCGCCAGCCAGGGGCCGCGCTTCGGCGGGTTCATCGCGCTCTACGGCGTGCAGGAGACGGTGGCGCTGATCGACAAGGCGCTGGCGGGCGAACTGCGCTGATGCGCTGAGCCTGGCCGGGATCCGTGCGGCGCGGGGTTTTGACCGCGCCGGCCCGCGGCCTATTTCCGGAACGAGGACCGGAGGCCGCCCATGCTTGTCAGATCGCTTCTTGCCGCCCTTGTCTTGACGCTTGCCCTTGCCGGGGTCGTCCGGGCGCAGTCCGCTGCCGAGGAAGGTATGCGCGACACCATCCGCAGCCAGCTCGACGCCTTTCTGGCGGAGGATGTGGAACGCGCCTTCAGCCATGCCAGCCCGGGCATACGCGACATCTTTCGCACCCCCGAGAATTTCGGCCGGATGGTGCGCGAGGGCTACCCGATGGTGTGGCGGCCCGGCCGGGTGGATTTCCTCGAATTGCGCGAGATCGATGGCGCGCAATGGCAGAAGGTGATGATCCGCGATGCCGAGGGCCGGCCGCATGTGCTCGATTACCGGATGGAGCCGGACGGGCAGGGCGGCTGGAAGATCGACGGCGTGCGTATTCTGCCGGCGCCCGATCTGGCGGCCTGATCTTCGCCCGGGGTCCAGTCTGCCGCCGGCAACGTCACGGTGCCCTCAGCGGGGTTTAACGGCCCAGGTGCTACCTTTCCCTTCGTCCCGGGTGCGCTCCCGGAAGCCGACAGGTGCAACATGGCGATAGCGTCCCGGCCCTTGCAGGCCGGGGTCGCGGATCGGGAAAGGATCAGGATGAACAAGGCCGTCACGGAAGGAATCGTGCTGATGCCGCCGCGCTTCGCGGAGGGGCTTGATGTCTGGTCGAGCGGCGACGGCACACCGGGGTCGGATACCTACCAGGCCGATCCGCGCGCGACGCTTGTGGCCGCCGATCAGGATTTCGGCGCCTGTCTCGAACTCACGCATACCACCTCGCCGCAGCGACTGCGGTTCATGGGCGAGACGCCGATGCTGCCGGGCTGCTACCTGCGGGTGAGCGCGCGGGTGAAGGCGGTGTCCGGCAACCTTCCCACCGTCCGGGTGGCCGGCTGGGCGGGGGGCGCGGATGACACCAACGTGCCGGGGCTGGTCGAGATCGGTCCCTCGGTGGCGCTGCCCTCATATGGCGAGGTGATCGAGGTTTTGGCCATCGTCGGCACCGGGCTGCGCAGCGGGGTGGACATGGTCTGGGGGCGGCTGCCGGTCTACGGCCATTTCGGGCTGGATCTGAGCGGACCCACGGGCGGGATCGTGCGGATCGACGATATCCGTATCGAGGATGTCACCCATGTCTTCCACCGCGACCTGATGAACTGGGTGGATGTGCGCGATTTCGGCGCGGTGGGGGATGGCGTCAGCGATGACAGCGCCGCCTTCGCCGCGGCCGATGCCGCGGCGGCCGGGCGGCGGGTGCTGGTCTCGAAGGGCACCTATTGGCTGGGCTCCAGCGTGACGATCGACAGCCGGGTGCAGTTCGAGGGCACGGTGAGCATGCCCGAAGACGCGGTCCTGTCGCTGACGGCGGCATTCGATCTGCCGGTCTATATCGACGCCTTCGGCAGCGAGGAGCTGGGCTTCCGCAAGGCCTTCCAGGCGCTTCTGAACAATGCCGATCACGAGTCGCTCGACATGGGCGGGCGGCGTGTTTCGGTCTCGGCGCCGATCGACATGGCGGCCGCCGTGCCCAATCGCGACAGCTATGCCCAGCGCCGGATCATCCGCAACGGGCAGTTCTTCGCCGAGGACGGGCCGGCCTGGGAGACCGAGACCGTCACCTCGCAGGCGACCTATTCCCCTGCCGATCCGCGCCGGCTGACCGGCGTGCAGAACGTGGCCAACGTGCCGGTGGGCGCGCTGGTGGAGGGCGCGGGCGTGGGCCGCGAGGTCTATGTGCGCGGCAGGAATGTCGCGGCGCAGGAAATCACCCTGTCCGAACCGCTCTACGATGCGGCCGGAAGTCAGGTCTTCACCTTCCGCCGCTTCAGGTATCTGCTGGATTTCGGTGGGTTCGACCGGCTCGACAAGTTCTCGATGTCGGATATCGAGTTCCAGTGCAACGGCATCTGCTCGGGCGTGATGCTGGCGCCCACCGGCGTCGGGTTCAGCCTGCGGGACTGCTTCTTCACCCGGCCGATGGATCGCGGGATCACCTCGATCGGCGAGGGCTGCCAGGGGATGCTGGTGGATCGCTGCCAGTTCCTGACCGACGAGGCGCAGGTGCCGGCGCAGGAGCGCGTTTCCATCGCCCTCAACGCCAATGCCAACGACGTCAAGCTGCGCAACAACCGCGCCACCCAGTTTCGCCATTTCGCCATCCTCGGCGGGGCGAACAACATCGTCTCCGGCAATCATTTCTTCCAGGGCGACGGGGCCGCGAACGGGGTGCGTCTGGCGGGGATCGCGATCCTGCGCACCAATGCCAACACCACCATCGTGGGCAACTATGTCGACAACTGCTTCATCGAATGGACCAACGAGCGCGACCCGGAGCCGGATTTCGCCGGCGGATTCGGATTCAGCGCGCTCAGCGTGCAGGGCAACGTGTTCCTGTGCGGCGACGTGGCGCCGTGGTTTTCCCATATCGTCGTCAAGCCGCATGGCAGCGGGCATTTCCTGCATGGCGTGACGATCACGGGGAACATGTTCCGCTCGCTCAACGGCACGATCGATCGGGTGGACCGGGTGGACACCACCTTCGCCGAGCTGGATTACAGCCGGATGCGCAACATCACGGTCGCGGGCAACACCTTCAACAACGTCGATGTGGCGATCGCCAATCCGCTGCGCCTGGAGCATGTCCAGAATACCGCGGCGCAGGCCTGGAGCATCGAGGGCGCGCCGCGACTGCCCTTTGGCGGGCGGGCGCGTTTCGTGGACAGCGTGGTGCCGCAGGAGCGCATCCGCACCGACGGGGGCGCCGCCGTGCATGCCATGCCCCATGCCGAGCCCGAGCAGGGGCCGCAGCGCGACCGGGTGGCCCTGCACTGGGGGCAGGCGGTGCGGGGCCGCGTGCTGGTGCAGATGCGGATGGACGCGGAAGCCTAGGCGCGCGCGTCCGGTCAGCCGAGCCCGAGATCGGCGGGGCCCATCCTGTAGGCCTTGCCGAAACCGCCGTTCAGTTGCGCGCTATCCACCTGGTAGATCACGAAGGAGAAATCGGCGAAGCCGATATAGAGCCGCGCCTTGGGTTGCAGGTCGAGATAGCGGCGGGCGAGCGCCTCGTGGCCGGTCTCGCCATGGCGCAGAAAATGCGCCCGCGCCTGGATCGTCAGGCGCGGATGGGTCAGCGGGTCGCCCTTGAGGCCCGGCTCTCCTACCATCAGGGAACAGGCCGGATCGGCCTTGAGCGCCGTCGTATGGAGCGACAGGTCGGAGATCAGGCTGACCGGCCGGCCCGCGGAATCGGTCGCCACGGCGACCCGGCTGACCAGCGGGGCGCCGGTTTCGGGGTCGAGCACGGCCAGCGCGCCGAAACGGGCGGAATCGATCAGGTCGCGCGCCATGCGGCGCGCCTCGTCATCGGTGGGGAGGATCGGATCGGTCATGGCGCCAGCATAAGCCTTGTGGAACGGAAGGCCAATTCAGAAAGCGCGCCAGAACCCGATCTTGAGCCCGATGCTGTTGTCGTTCACCATCCCCGCGATCAGCCCCAGTTCCAGTGACAGGCCCCGCCGCGGCGGCAGCACCACCGAGCCCTCCAGCCGCGCGAAAGGATCGTCGCCTTGCCGCTGGCCGGTCTGGAGCTGCAGCAGGCTGCGGCGGCCGCTGTCATGGTTCAGCCCCAGCGTCAGGTCCAGCTTGAAATCCGTGCCCGCCCCGTCGGCGCGGATCTCGGCCAGCGCGTCGGCGGCCATCCAGCCGCTGCGCTCGGCAAGGGCCAGGCCCCGGCCCCAGGCCAGGCCCGGCCGGATCACCGACGCGCCGTCGATCTGGCCTGCGCCCAGTTCCACGGCGAAGCGGTTGCGCCGCTCGGGGGCGCCAAGGGGCCAGCGCAGGAAGGCCAGCGACTTGTCCTCGCCCGAGATCGCCCGACCCAGATCGAACCCGGCGATCAGCCGGGGCGCCAGACCGTATTCCAGATAGAGCGAGGAATAGGTCGCCGGCCATTCCCGGCCCAGCGTGTCGCGCGGCGTGCTGACCCGGAAGGCGCCCGCCGCGAAGGCGCTGCCGGTCTCGCGCGGCCAGGCCCCGGAACAGGCGGGTCCGGCCAGCAGCGCGCAGATCAGCACCAGTCGCAGCATGAGGCACTCCCGTTCCCCGGGCAGGCTGCGCGGCCTTTGGTAAACACAAGGTTAATGCAGTTGCCAAGGGGCTTGCGAAACAGTGGCGTGGCCGCAGCGCCCGTGCTATGCTGCGCTGCAGCAAAGGGGCGGCACATGGCGGGACAGATCATCACCATCGCGCAACAGAAGGGCGGCTCGGGCAAGACCACGCTGGCCGTCAACCTGGCGATCGCCTTCGCGCGGGAGGGGCGCCGCGTCGCGCTGGTGGACACCGACCCGCAAGGCAGCCTCGGCCACTGGTTCATGACGCGGCTGGACCGGCAGGGCGCGCCGGGGCTGGAATTCTCCACCGCCTCGGCCTGGGGGGTCAGCTACGAGACGCGCAAACTGGCCGATGCGCATGACATCGTGATCGTGGACACCCCGCCGAAGGCGGACAGCGATCTGCGCCCTGCGCTGCGCGCGGCGGACCTGGTGCTGGTGCCGGTGGCCTCGTCCCATGTCGATCTTTGGGCCACCGAGGGGGTTCTGCACCTGGCGCGGCGCGAAGGCGCGGGGCTGATGATGGTGATGAACCGGACCCGAGCGGGCACGCGGCTGGGCACCGAGGTGACCGAGGCGGCCCGCGCTCTGGACGCCCCGCTGGCGGCGGCGGGCCTGGCCAATCGCGTCGTCTATGCCGAGACGCTGGGCCAGGGGCTGGGCGCGCTGGAGGCACCGCGCAGCCCCGCGCGCGCCGAGGTGACGGAGCTGGCCGCAGAGGTGGCGCAGGCGCTGGCGACGCGCTAAGGGTGCGCCTGCCCGAGCCGGAGCCTGCCATGACCGAAACCGACGAGTTGATCGCCCTGATCCGCGCCGACAGCGCCGCGCGCGGCGCGCCGCTGTCCAGGCTGGGCTATTTCTGCGCACCGTTCCGGCCGGCCTCGGGGCCGTTCGCGGATCGGGTGGTAAAGGTTTACCGCGCGATGTCCGACCGGGCGGCGGCCGAGCGGCTGGCCCGCGCCCATGACGATTATGCCGACGCGCTGCGCGCGACCGGCGTGCCCCTGCCCGAGACCGAGATCCGGCTGTTGCAGATCGACGGCGCGCTGGTGCCGGTGATCCTGCAGCAGGCCTTGCCGGCCGAGTCGATGATGCGGCCGCAGATGCAGACGGCGGAGTTGCCGCGCGCGCTGGCGATGATGGAGGCCGCGGGCCGGGTGATCGCCGGTTTCTGGAACGCCGCCGACGGGTTCGAGACGCGAATCGGCTTTCATCCCTCGATCCGCAATTTCGCCGTGGACGGGGAACGGGCGATCTTTTTCGACACGTTTCCGCCGCTGATCCACTATTCCCGCGACGAGATGGGCCGGTTGCTGCTGCAATTCTCCGAGAAGCGGCTGATGCGGCTGATCGGGCCGCTGATGCGCGCGCGGGTCACCGCGATCCAGGACGAGTGGTATTCGCCGGCCGAGACCGTGGTGGGGATCGTCGGCAGTGCCTGCCGGCTGCGGCCCGATGACAGCCCGGCCTTCCTCGACTGGGGGCGGGACTTCGCCGCGCGCCGCATGCCGCGATGGGAGGCCGAGATCGTCGAGGGGCTGGCCCGGCCGCCGCGCCTGCCGCGGGAATGGACCGCGCTGCGCAAGCTTCTGGGGTTGCAGGGCGAGCCGAACCTCTGACGGCGCGGGCGAGGGCCGCGATTGGCCTCGTCGGGGAATCGTGCCAGACTCGCGGCTTAAAAGGAGGACGGCCCATGCCCACCATCGCCACACCGGCCAATTGCCAGACCGTGCTGACCACCTTCGAGATGACACCCGGCACCTGCCAGGATCTGCTCGACGCGCTGACCGAGGCTTATGAAACCTTCATTTCCCGGCAACCCGGTTTCATCGCCGCGGGGCTTCATGTGAACGACGCGCAGACCCGGATCGCCAATTATTCGCAATGGAAGCGGCGCGAGGACTTTCTCGCCATGCTGCGCAGCGACGAGATGCGCGCCCATAATCGCAGGTTCAACGAACTCTGCCGCAGCTTCGAGCCGGTGATGTATGATGTCGTCGCCACCTTCGACTGATCCCGACGCGACACTGGCGCTGGGCCGGCGCGACGGCCTGCCCGAGCCACTGCGCGCCTTGCTGCGGACCCATCCCCGCGAAGGCTGGGAGCGCGATCCGCATTTCGAAGGGCTGGTGCGGTTCTGGCTGGACCGGCACGGGATGTTCCGCCAGCTGTCCGATCTGCTGGCCGACGAGGCCAGGGCGGTGGAGGAAGGCCGGCTGGACCCGGGGCGCTACGCCTCCCGCCTGTCGCGGTTCGGCGGCATGTTCCTGCAGGAACTGCATGGCCATCACCAGATCGAGGATCACCATTATTTTCCCGTGCTGTCCCGGCTGGAGCCGCGGCTGGAACGCGGTTTCGGGCTGCTGGATGCCGATCATCACGCGCTGGACGACTGGCTGGCACGCTTTGCCGAGGCCGCGAACGCGGTGCTGGGCGAGGCGCGCGAAGGCCGGGCGCTGCGCGGGCCGGCGGGCCGGTTCGGACAGGTGGTGACGGATTTCGCGCCGCTTCTGGAACGCCACCTGGAGGACGAGGAGGATCTGGTCGTGCCGGTGCTTCTGGCGCATCGCGGGGCCGGGCTGGCATGATGTCCATCATTGCACCTTGATCCGGTCCGGCCCAGACTGGCCGGACGAGAACAGGAAAGGACAGGAAGAAGATGTATTCCCATATTCTGGTGCCGATCTCCTTCGACGACGATCGCGATGCCGCCGGCGCCGTGGATGTCGCCAAGGTACTGGCCGAAAAGGGGGGCAAGGTCACGCTGATCCACGTGATGGAAAAGATCCCCGGCTACGCGATTTCCTACATGCCGCAGGATTATCTGCGCGAGGCGCGCGCCGCGGTCGAGGAAGAGCTGGCGCAGATGGCCGCGGGGCTGGAGAACGGCCAGGGCCTGGTGGTGGAGGGCCATTCCGGCCGCACCATCGTGGATTGGGCCGAGGAAAACGGGGTGGATCTGATCGTGATCGCCTCGCACCGTCCGGGGATGCAGAACCTGCTGCTGGGCAGCACCGCCACCCAGGTCGTGCGGCAGGCGCCTTGCGCGGTGCATGTGATACGCTGACAAGGCAACGCCATCGCAATGGGAGGAGACAGATGAGACTTGCCGCCTTGACGACCGCCGCGGCGCTGATCGCGGTCCCGGTCTTGGCCGAAGACGACATGAGGGTGAAGATCACGCCCGAGATCGGTTCGGTGACGGTGGAGACGGAGTCCGGCCCGGTCGAGATCCGCCGGGAGCAGGATTCCGAACATGCGCTTTCGGGCGACTGGGCGCGCACGTCGCGATCCTGCCCGGAATTCTGCATCCAGCCGCATTCGCCCGCGCCGGGCGTGAACACGATCGGCGAGCTGGAGCTGCTCGACATGCTGGCGGATCCGGAGGTGACGGTCGTCGACAGCCGCACGCCCGACTGGTTCGCCGGCGGGACCATCCCGGGTGCGGTGAACATGCCCTATACCGAGATGGTCGACCGGCTGTCGGAGCTGGGCTGCGAGATCGATTTCGACGGTTGGGATTGCGAGGACGCGCGGCAGGTCGCGCTGTTCTGCAACGGGCTGTGGTGCGGCCAGTCGCCCACGGCGATCCGCCGGATGATCGAGGCGGGCTACCCGGCCGAGCGCATCCATTACTATCGCGGCGGGATGCAAAGCTGGCGCCTGCTGGGCCTCACGGTGACCGGCGGCGAGGGCTGACAGCTTCGCCCATGACATGAAGAAGGGCGGCGTTCCTTTTGGAAACGCCGCCCTTTTCACGTTCAGGGGGTGGCGCGGCCCCGGGGCCGCGCCTGCCTGCATCACGCGATGTCGAAACGGTCCGCGTTCATCACCTTGGTCCAGGCGTCGACGAAATCGTGCACGAATTTCTCCTGCGCGTCGTCCTGTGCATAGACCTCGGCATAGGCGCGCAGGATGGAGTTCGAGCCGAACACCAGGTCCACGCGGCTCGCCGTCCACTTTGTCTCGCCGGTCTTGCGGTCGACGATCTCGTAGAGGTTCGAGGTCTTCGGCACCCACTTGTAGGACATGTCCGTGAGGTTCACGAAGAAGTCCGTGGTCAGCGCTCCCTCGCGGTCGGTGAAGACGCCATGCTTGGCATCGGCGTAGTTCGCGCCCATGGCCCGCATGCCGCCGACCAGCACCGTCATCTCCGGACCGGTCAGGCCCAGAAGCTGCGCCCGGTCGAGCATCAGCTCTTCCGCGGCGACGGCGTAGTCCTTCTTCATCCAGTTGCGGAAGCCGTCCGCGAGCGGTTCCAGAACCGAGAAGCTCTCGGCGTCGGTCTGCTCCTGCGTGGCGTCGCCGCGACCGGGGGTGAAGGGCACTTCGACGTCGAAGCCGGCCTCTTTCGCGGCCTTCTCGACGCCGACGTTACCGGCCAGCACGATCACGTCCGCGACGGAGGCGCCGTGCTTCTCGGCGATGGGCTCCAGCACCGAGAGAACCTTCGACAGGCGCTCGGGCTCGTTGCCCTCCCACTCGCGCTGCGGCAGCAGGCGGATGCGCGCGCCGTTGGCGCCGCCCCGCAGGTCCGACTGGCGGTAGGTGCGGGCCGCGTCCCAGGCGGTCGAGACCATGTCGGACACCGTGAGGTCCGAGGCCGCGATGTCGGCCTTCACCGCGGCGACATCGTAGTCCTTCGAGCCTTCCGGGATCGGGTCCTGCCAGATCAGGTCCTCTGCCGGTGCGTCCGGGCCGATATAGCGGGTCCGGGGACCGAGATCGCGGTGGGTCAGCTTGAACCAGGCCCGCGCGAAGGTATCGGCGAAGTAGTCCGGATCCTCCATGAACTTCTCGCATATGGCGCGATAGGTCGGGTCCATCTTCATCGCCATGTCGGCATCGGTCATCATCGGCATGACGCGCTTGGACGAATCCGTGGGATCGACCGGCATGTCCTCTTCCTTGATGTCGATCGGACGCCACTGATGGGCGCCGGCGGGCGATTTCGTCAATTCCCACTCGTAGCCGAAGAGGAGGTCGAAATAGCCCATGTCCCACTGCGTCGGGTTCGTG
>JBKHDP010000011.1:0-29523 GCA_046541255.1 Paracoccaceae bacterium
CAGGTCGTCCCAGGTGCCGTTGAAGTTGCCGCGGCGGTAGAGCAGGCTCTCGGTCTGGCCGATCACCTCTTCCAGTTCGGCCTTGTAGGGCGCACGCTGCTCGTCGATCAGCGCGGCAACCTCCGTATCCGGCGCGATCACGTCCGAGAAGACCGGGATCAGCTTGTGGCGGAACCCCATCATGCGGCCGTCCCGCACGTCGAGATCGACGCGGCTGACGAACTTCCCGTTCGAGCCGGAGGCAACGATGATCGTGTCGCCCACCAGCACCGGCTCGGGCAGCGCATCGTGGGTGTGGCCCGACAGGATGACGTCGATGCCCTTGACGTTGCCGGCCATCTTCTTGTCGACATCGAAGCCGTTGTGGCTGAGGCACACCACCAGCTCGGCACCGGCCGCGCGCACCTCGTCGACCATGGCCTGCATGTGCCCGTCGCGGATGCCGAAGCTGTAATCGGGGAACATCCAGCCGGGATTGGCGATCGGCATGTAAGGGAAGGCCTGGCCGATCACGGCTATGTTCACGCCGCCGCGCTCGAACATCTTGTAGGGCGGGAAATGGTCCGAGGCCTGCTCGTCCCATTCGGCATCGAAGATGTTCTGGCCCAGCGCGGCGAAGGGCAGCCCCTCGACCAGTTCGCGCACCCGGTCCTGGCCCAGGGTGAATTCCCAGTGAAAGGTCATCGCGTCGGGGGCCAGCGCGTTCATCACGTTGACCATGTCCTGCCCCTGGGTGTGGTGACAGGTGTAGGAGCCATGCCAGGTATCGCCGCCATCGAGCAGCAGCGCATCGGGGCGCGCGGCACGGATCGCCTTGACGATGGTGGCCACGCGATCCAGCCCGCCCATCTTGCCATAGGCCCGGGCCAGCGCGGTGAAATCATTGTAGGTCAGCGCGTAATGCGACGGGCTGCCGTCTTCGATACCATAGAGCTTGCGGAACTCCGCGCCAGTGATGTGCGGCACCTCGCCCTTGTTGGGGCCGACGCCGAGATTGATCGACGGCTCGCGGAAATAGATCGGCTTGAGCTGCGCGTGGATGTCGGTGATGTGAATCAAGGACACGTTGCCGAAGGTGTCGAATTCCAGAAGCTGGTCCTGGGACAACGCCTGCTGCGCCGCCAGCCGCGACCAGTTGCCGAAGCCGGACGCCCCGACAAGCGCAGAGGCTGCCATGCTGGCCTGAAGGAAATCGCGGCGGGAAATCATGTGGACAAGCTCCGTTCAGTGTTCGCCATGGGGGAGAAAGGCCCCTCCCGCGAGGCGGGAGGGAGAGTTCAGGGGAGTGTCCCCGGAGGGATCAGTTGCGGACGGCCGGTCCTTCGACCGAAAGCCCGTTGCCGCGGCTGGCCACGTAAAGCTCCAGCGCGACGAAATCCGGGCTGCCGACACCGAAGGGCTCGCCGCGCGTGTCGCGGATGCAGCCCTTGAAGCGGCTGTGCAGAGACACGAGGCCGGCATTCTTCAGACGATAGGTCGGAAAGCCGTTGATATGGCCCTGGCTCAGATGGTCGGCACGGATGTAGTTGTCGTAATTGTCCTCGTGGCAATTCGCGCAGGACAGTTCGAGCTGGCCGTAGCGGGTGTAGTAGATTTCCTTGCCCCGCTCCCAGGTCTCGTGCGCCGCGCCTTCGGTCGCCACGTTCACCGGCATGCCGCGCGACACCGACGAGATCAGCGCCGTCATGTTGCGCATCGGGACGCTGGCCCAGTCCCAGGCCTCGGCGCCCATCCGCTCGGTCCGGCAGTCATTGACATACATCTCCGCCGTGTAGACCTCGCCCTTCTCCTCGTTCCACTTGGGAAGCTCGGCGCGCAACCCGCGCAGCGAGTCGGGCTCGTCATGGCAGCTTGCGCAGGATTTCTCCTCGCTGCCCTCGACCGCGTTCCAGCTGTCGATAGCGTCGTCGACGAAGATCATGCCGGGATTGTCGAAATCATCCATCTGGAGCTGCTGGGTCTCGGTTGTCCGGAAGGTCCAGCCAGAGCGGATCGTGCTCAGGTTCTCCAGATGTTCGGGCGCCTCGGTCTCGGTGACGATCTCGATCTCGCCATTGATGACCAGCTTGGCGTCAGGATCCGCAAGGGCCGTCAGCGGCATCAATGCCGCAATGGCCGTGGCGGCTGTCATCGCCTTGAATTTCATTCTTTTTTTCCCTCCCTTGGGCACCGCCCTGCCGTCTGGCAGGGCGGGCTCGTCCATGATTCTAGCGGGCCGGTTTCAGCCGACCGACACCTTGTTGGAGGCCTCGTAGACCGAGCCGTCGTCGTCGTACCAGGTGAACTTGAATTCACCTGTTTCGGGGATCGTGGCGTCGAACTCGAAATAGGGATTGGTCGAGATCGCCGGCTCCATGGTCACATCGAGGACCAGCTCGCCGTTATACTCGCAGGTGAAGCGATTGATGATCGAGCGCGGGATGGTGTTGCCGCTGCTGTCCTTGCGCTGGCCGGATTCCATCGGGTGGCTGATCAGCGTCTTGAGCGTCACCACCTCGCCGGCGGATGCCGACTTGGGGGCTTTCACGCGGGGTCTCACTCCGGATGCCATGTCATTTCTCTCCTGATGTCTCTGTCTGGTGGACTGGGGGGCGAGGCGGGACGCCTCAGCCGCCGCAGCCGCCGATGGTGACTTTCACTTCCTTCTGGGTGCGCGCGAAGCTGCCATCGGCCATCTTGGCGATGGCAATGACGTCCTGCGTGCCGGCCAGACGGATGCGGGTGCTTGCCCGGCTGGCGCCGGCCAGAGGGCCGAAATTGAAGGTGGCGACCGGCGGGGTCGGGTTGCCGGCGGCCAGCACCATGATCGATGTCGCGCCCTCGGCGGACACGCCGATCGGCACGGTGTTGCCGTTCTCGGCGATCTCGGGCGCGTCCAGCGTCACGCCGCCATCGGCCACATCCGCCCCGCCGGTGAATTCGGCGACCAGCTCATCGACGGTGGCCGCGCGGGCGCCCGCGGGCAGCATCGTCAGGACAACCGCTCCCGCGCCAAGCGCCAGAGTTTCGCGTCTCGTGAATTCCATGTGTTCGATCTCCTTGTTAGCGCGCCGCGCGACCGTCAGTCTTCGTAGTTGAAGGTCATCAGGTAGGCGACGACATCCTCGATTTCCTGCGCCGACAGAAGCGGCGGCAGCGGCTCCTCGGCGGGTTTCGTGGTGAAGGCCTGGCCGGGCCGGACATAGCCCGCCACCTTGTAGAAGGACGGCATCACCGTGCCCTCGTAGGTCTTCTTGGCGTCGGCGACGATGCCGCGCAGTTCCGCTTCGCTCCAGCGTTCCGCCACGCCGTCCAGCGGCGGGCCGACCTCGCCATGGAAGGGCACATCCGCGTATTTTTCCGCCGTGTGGCAGGAGACGCAATTGCCCTTGCTGCGCGTCACGACGATCGCGCGGCCATTATCCGGGTCGCCGGCTATTCCGGTCAGCGACTGCGCGATCTCGCCGTATTCGCCGTATTCGACAGCCCCCGGCGCGACCTCGTCGGCCGACGCGGCGCCGGCCACGGCAAGCGCCCCTGCCGCCAGCAGTTTGGTGGTGAGCTTCATGATTCCTCCCATGGCTACCTTGTTTATACGTTCGGATAGCTTGGTATACCGTAGGCCACTGGCCCGGGTGAACGCAACAACAAATGCACATAACTGAATAACATTATCCGCGCCGGACCCCGCTCAATCGCTCTGCGCGCCGGCGCGCTCCTCGATGCGCCTCGCGTGATACCGCTGGAAATCCTCTCCGTCTTCAATGGCATAGCGTTCTTCCTTCACCCAGGTCAGCAGGTCGAGCACGGTGCCGGCACCGAACGCGCCGGGCATCGTGACCACCGCCGCCTCGGGTGCCGTGACCCCGCTCGCAACCTCTTCGGGGAAGAACATCATCGTCGGGGTGAACATGATCCCCCATTTCCGGGCCATCTGGCGCTCCGACAGGGTTTCCCCGTCGAAATCCGTCACCTCGACCGAGCCGTGCAGATTGAGCTGCACCACGAAAAAATTCTCGGCGATGTAATCGGCGACCTCGGGGCGCGGGAACACATCCTCGTGCATCTTGGTGCAGTAGATGCAGCCGCGCTGCTCGAAGAGGATGGCCAGGCGCTTGCCCTCGGCATTGGCCTCGCCCAGATCCTCGCGCAGATCCTTGAACGTCTCGCGCATCCATGCGGTCTTGTGCAGACCGTCATCGCCGACCGTGGCGGCCATGGCCGGCAGCGCCAGCAGGGCCGCGGCCAGGATGCCGGCCGCCCGTGTCCTCAATCCGTTCATGTACGTCCTCCCTGTTGTTCGGTGTCATCCGATGCTCTGGAAGCTCGGGAACACCTCGATCATCCAGTTCGCGATGAGATTGACGGTATCGGTGGCGATCAGTACCGCGAAGACGATCAGCATCGCGCCCATCGCCTTCTCGACATGCGCCATGTAGCGCCGGTTGCGCTGGACCCAGGCCAGGAAGGGCCGCGCGAAGATCGCCGCCACCACGAAGGGGGCCGTCATCGCCAATCCGTAGACCAGCAGCAGCAGCCCGCCCCGGCCCAGATCGCCCATGCCGCTCGCCACCATCAGGATCGAGGCCAGCGCCGGGCCGACGCAGGGCGTCCAGCCGAAGCCGAAGGCCAGCCCCATCAGGTAGGCGCCGATCACGGTGGAAGGCTCGGCCGAGCTTTCCAGCCGCGCCTCGCGATAGAGGAAACCGATCCGCACGATGCCCAGGAAATGCAGGCCGAAGACCAGCAGCACCCCCGCCGCGACATAGCTCAGCGGCTGGCGCCATTGCGCGAAGGCCGATCCCAGCGCCGTGGCCCCGAGCCCCAGAAGCACGAAAATCGTCGTGACCCCCAGGGCGAACATCACCGCGCTCAACACCAGCCGGCGCTGGGCGCCGGGCGCGATGGCGCCGTCGCCGCGCAGTTCGGTCATCGAGATTCCCGCCATGTAGCTCAGGTAGAAGGGAACCATCGGCAGGATGCATGGCGTGAAGAAGGACAACAGCCCGGCCAGCGCCGCTCCTGCATAGGAGATCTCCAGCATGCACCGCTCCTTGAACTATTCACATATTCAGATTACGTTGAGTATGGGCGAGGCGTCAACGAGGGTATTCCATCGTATGCTGCGTGCATTAAAGCTGGCCGCGCTTGTGGCGCTGTCCGTATTCCCCTTGGCAGGCCGGGCGGCCGAGCTGATCATGGTCGAACAGCACGGCTGTGCCTATTGCGACGCCTGGGATGCCGAAGTCGCGCCGGAATACTCCAAGACCGACGAGGGCAAGTTCGCTCCCCTGCGGCGTGTGCAGCTGCGCGACGGCGCGCCGGACGGCGTGCGCTTTGCCAGGCCCGCGCTGTTCACGCCCACCTTCATCCTCGTCGAGGAGGGCGAGGAACTGGCCCGGATCGAGGGCTATCCCGGAGAGGATTTCTTCTGGGGGCTGCTGGACCGGATGCTCAGGGATCACACAAGCTACAAGGAACCACAGGGATGAGGAAAACGATCTGCGCGCTGGCGCTGGCCTTCGGCGCCGCCCTGCCCGCCGCCGCACAGGACGGCGAGGCTTTCGTCGAGTTTCGTGCGCTGACGCCGGAACTGGCGCTGCGCATGGCCCAGGCGGCGATGGAGGATTGCCGCGAACGGGGCTACCAGGTGGGCGTCACCGTGACCGACCGTTTCGGCGTGCCCCAGGCTTTCGTGCGCGACCGTTTCGCCGGGGCCCATGTGCACGAAACCTCCTACCGCAAGGCCTGGACCGCCGTCAGCTTCCGCACCAGCACCACCGATCTGGCCGAAGTCACAGGCCCCGACACCAGCGCCGCGGCCATCCGCGACCTGAGCATGGTTCTGGCGTTGGGCGGCGGGCTGGTGGTGTCCGCCGGCGGCGGTGACGCGGTGGCGGGAATCGGCGTCTCCGGCGCGCCGGAGCCCGAGCTGGACGATGCCTGCGCAGAGGCCGGCATCGCCGCCATCGAAATGGACATCTCGTTCTGAACGCAGGTTTTCCGGGACGGCGCCCCGGCGCCGTCCCGCCAGCGGAGGCCCCCCGGATGGCTCTACCCGTACTCGACACCAGCATGACCGAGGCCGAACTGGATCGGATCGTCGACAAGGCCGAGATCGCCTCGTCCTTTCTCAAGGCGATCAGCCACGAAGGCCGGCTGATGATCCTGTGCCATCTCGTGACCGGCGAGAAATCGGTGACCGAACTGGAAGAGCTGCTTTCGGCACGCCAGGCGGCGGTGTCGCAGCAACTGTCGCGGCTGCGGCTGGAGGGGCTGGTGGTGCCCCGCCGCGAAGGCAAGGCGATCTACTACCGGCTGGCCGACGACAGACCCCGCAAGATGCTCGAAACCGTCTACGACCTGTTCTGCCAGGACGACTGACCGGCCGGTGCCGGGCCGCGTTCGCCAATCGCTTATTTCTTGCGCAGGACCGCACCGCTCGGGCATAAATGCCGGGCGAGCGGGTTTCACGCGGCCACGGGAGGGGCCTCGCGCCATGTTGCAGATCATACCCGAGGCCTGGCTGGTGGCCCTCGTCGGCGCGGGCGGCGGCATCCTGCTGGGGCTGGCGGCACGGCTTGGCCGGTTCTGCACGCTGGGCGCCATCGAGGACATGCTCTACGGCGGCAGCAGCATGCGGATGCGCATGTGGATCCTGGCCATCGGCGTGGCGGTGATCGGCAGTTTCACCTTGATGGGCAGCGGCCTGCTGGCCGCCGAGCAGAGCTTCTACTATTCGATCCGCTGGATGCCGATGGCCTCGATCCTGGGCGGGCTGATGTTCGGCTACGGCATGGCGCTGGCGGGCAATTGCGGCTTCGGCGCCATTGCCCGGCTCGGCGGCGGCGACCTGCGCAGCTTCGTCATCGTGCTGGTGATGGGCGTGTCGGTCTACGTGGTGCTGGCCGGCCCGCTGGCGCCGATCCGCAACTGGCTCTTCTTCCAGGAAGAGGTGACCGGCACGCCGCCTGCACTGGCCCATCTCGTGGCCGGCTGGACCGGACTGCCGGTGATCCCGCTGGGCCTGCTGGCCGGGCTGGCGCTGACGCTCTGGGCGCTCAGCGGCGCCGAGCTGCGCCGCAAGCCCAAATCGGCATTCTGGGCGGCGATGGTCGGCCTTGCCGTGGTGTCGGGATGGGCCGGCACGAGCTGGGTCGCCACCTCCGGCTTCGAGGCCCTGCCGGTGGTGTCGCATTCCTTCTCGGCGCCGGTGGGCGAATCGATCCTCTTCGCCATGACCGGCAGTCTGCGCCCGGTCAGTTTTGCCGTGGGCTCCGTTGCCGGGGTCTGGACCGGCGCCTTCATCGGCTCGCTCATCAAGGGGCATTTCCGCTGGGAAGCCTGCGAAGACCCGCGCGAACTGCGCCGGCAGATCGTCGGGGCGGGGATCATGGGCGCCGGCGCGGCGATCGCCATGGGATGCACCGTGGGCCAGGCCATCAGTGCCTTCTCGCTGCTGTCGCTGAGCGCGCCGGTCACCTTCCTGTCGATCATCGCCGGGGCGGCCCTCGGACTTCGCCAGCTGATCGTGGGGTTCCAGCCCGCCGAATGACGCAGGCGCGCGGCAGCTTGCCACGCTGCGACGGAATATCATATTCCGAATCTGATATACAAGTTTATGCTTGTCCGTGAAACGCACAGCAACCCGGAGAAGCTTTCATGCTCAGACCCATCGCGACCGCTCTTGCCACCCTGACCCTCGCCGCCGGCATGGCCGCGGCCGAGCCGCAGGAGAAACTGGTGACGGTGGTCACCTCGGAGAATCCGCAGACCCAGCTGATGAGCATGGTGCTGACCATGCAGGCGATCGAGAAAGGCGTCGAGACCCGCATCCTGCTGTGCGGCCCGGGCGGCGACATCGCCCTGAAGGACGCGCCCGAAAGCGCCACCGCCGGCCAGCCGCCGCGCGACGCGAGCCCGCAAGGCCTGCTGATGGCCGCCATGAAGAACGGCGCCACCGCCGAAGTCTGCGCAATCTACCTGCCCGGCCGCGGCGCCGACGAGACGGTGCTGATCGAGGGCGTTGGCGTGGCCCAGCCGCCGGCCATGGCCGATGCGATGCTGGACGACAGCGCCGCTGTCTGGGGCTTCTGAACCCGAGGCGAGGGGGGCTCCGCCCCCCGGCCTGCGGCCTCCCCCCGGGATATTTCTTCCAAGAAGAAGCCGGGAGGTCAGGCGATGTCCTGAAGCCGCGCCACGTAGCGGGCGAGCGTGTCGATCTCGAGATTGACCCGGTCGCCCACATGCACCGCGCCCCAGGTCGTGACCTGCTTGGTATGCGGGATGAAGTTGATCCCGAACTCCGCGCCCGACACCTCGTTCACCGTGAGCGAGGTGCCGTTGAGCGCCACCGATCCCTTGGGTGCGATGAAGCGGCTCAGCGCCTGCGGCGCGCGCAGGGTGACCCGGGTGCTGTCGCCCTCCTCGGCGATGGCGATCACCTCGGCCACCCCGTCGACATGGCCCGACACGATATGCCCGCCCAGCTCGTCGCCCACCTTGAGCGCACGCTCCAGGTTGACCCGGCGGCCCGGCGTCCAGAGATCGAGATTGGTTTTCGAGACGGTCTCGGCGCTGACATCCACCTCGAACCAGTCCGGCCCGAGCGCCACCACCGTCAGGCATACCCCGTCGCAGGCGATCGAGGCGCCAATCTCGATGGCGGCGGTATCGTAGCCGGTGCCGATGCGCGCGCGCAGGTCGCCGCGCGGCTCGGTCCGGCGGATCTCGCCCATGTCGGTAACGATGCCGGTGAACATGGTCCTGCCCTTTCTGATGCCGGGGCCGCCCGCGCCGGCGCGGAAAGCCTTATTTTCGCCGGACTCTTACAGTAAGGTCCGGGCTGGATGTAAGGGCGTTTTCGCAGATGACCAGACCCGCCGCAGCACCGAGGGTGTTCCTGTTCCTGCAGGGGCCGCACGGGCCGTTCTTCCACCGGCTGGGCCGGATGCTGCGCCGTGCGGGCTGCGAGGTCTGGCGCGTGGGCTTCAACGCCGGCGACCGCGCCTTCTGGTTCGATCCCGCCTCCTACATCGCCCATGCCGGCGGCATCGAGGACTGGCCGGCACGGCTGGAAGCGCTGCTGGACGAGAGGCGCGTCACCGATCTCGTGCTCTACGGCGACACGAGGCCCGTGCATGCCGAGGCGGTGCGGATCGCGCGCGCGCGCGGCCTGACGGTGCATGTCTTCGAGGAGGGGTATCTCCGGCCCTACTGGGTGACCTACGAGCGCGGCGGCGCCAACGGCCACTCCCGGCTGATGGAGATGTCGGTGGCCGAGATGCAGGCGGCGCTGGCGTTGTCGGACATGGAGGCGCCGCTGCCGCCGGCGCATTGGGGCGACATGCGCCAGCACATCTTCTACGGCGCGCTCTACCACTGGTTCTTGATGTTCCGGAACGGCGATTACCGCCAGTTCCGGCCGCATCGCGCGCTGTCCGTGACCAAGGAATTCCAACTCCATGTCAAGCGGCTGCTGCTGATGCCCTGGCACGCGGCCGAGCGCGCGGTCGCCACCTGGCGGGTACGCAATGGCGGTTTTCCCTATCACCTGGCGCTGTTGCAGCTGGAGCATGACAGCTCGTTCCGCGAGCATTCGCCCTTCTCCAGCATGACCGAGTTCCTCGACCTGACGGTGGCGGCCTTCGCCGAGTCCGCCCCGCCCCATCACCATCTGGTCTTCAAGGCCCACCCGCTGGAGGATGGCCGCGTGCCGCTGCGCCGCGCCCTGCGCCGCACGGCGCGGGCGCACGGGGTGGAGCGGCGGGTGCATTTCCTGCGCGGCGGCAAGCTGGCGCCGCTGCTGGCCGATGCCCGCAGCGCGGTGACGGTCAACTCCACCGCCGGGCAGCAGGCGCTGTGGCGGGGCATCCCGCTGAAGGTGTTCGGGAGGGCGGTCTATGCCAAGCCCGAGTTCGTCTCCGACCAGCCGCTGACGGAATTCTTCGCCGCCGCGCGCCGCCCCGACACGCGCGCCTATCGCGACTATCGCCGCTTCCTGCTGGAAACCAGCCAGGTGGCGGGCGGGTTCTACTCTGCCCGCGGGAGGCGTCAGTTGCTGCGGCAGGTGGTCGACATGATGCTGGCCCCCGAAGATCCCTATGACGCGTTGAAATCCGGCACCGCGGCCCCAAGGCAACAGTTGCGCGTCGTCACCTGACGCCCGATGCGGCCCGGCTGGCGATCGCGGCTGTTCTGCGCTAACCTCGAAAAAAAAGCCGAGGCAGCAAGAACAGGTCGAGGAGACCGAGCAGTGAAATTCCAGACCTCCCGCTGGGCGCGTCCGGTCGCCCTTTTGCTCATTGCGTCGCTAGTCGCTTCCTGCGGTCTGCCGCGGATGGGGCCCAACAAGCGCGAGATCTATGCCGGCTCCGTGCAGCAGGAAGGCGACGCCTTCGTCGTTGCGGTGAACGACCGTGTCACGCGCGCCACCGCGGTGGTCCCGGCGCTGGGTTTCTCGGACCAGTTCAGGCAGGCCGCCGCGCTGGGATCGGACACGATCCAGGCCGGCGACACGCTGGGACTGACGATCTGGGAAAACGTGGATGACGGGCTGCTTTCGGCCGAGGGGCTGAACTCGACCGCGCTGGAGGAAGTGCAGGTGGATGGCCAGGGTTTCATCTTCGTGCCCTATGCCGGGCGGGTTCGCGCCGCCGGCAACACCCCCGAAGCGGTGCGCCGTATCATCACCGAGAAGCTGGCCGACCAGACGCCGGATCCGCAGGTGCAGGTGCGCCGGCTGGCGGGCGACGGCTCCACCGTCAGCCTGGTCGGCGCGGTAGGCGGCCAGGGCGTTTTCGCCATCGAACGGCCGACCCGGACGCTCTCGGCCATGCTGGCGCGCGCCGGCGGCATCTCGATCCCGCCCGAGGTGGCGCAGGTGGTGGTGATCCGGGGCGATCATCGCGGCGAGATCTGGTTCGAGGATCTCTACGACAACCCGGAAAACGACATCGCCCTGCGCGGCGGCGATCGCATCCTGGTCGAGCAGGACACCCGCGCCTTCACCGTGCTGGGCGCCACGGGCACCCAGGCGCGGGTGCCGTTCGAGACGCAGTCGCTCTCGGCGGTCGAGGCGCTGGCACAGGTCGGCGGGCTGCTGACTTCGGCCTCCGATCCGACGGGCGTCTTCGTGTTCCGCAACGAGCCCGCCGAGATCGCCAACCAGGTGCTGGGCCGCGACGATCTTGTGGGGCCGCAGCGGCTGGTCTACGTGCTGGACCTGACCCAGCCCAACGGCATGTTCCTGGCCCGCGATTTCGTGATCCGCGATGCCGATACGCTCTATGTGACCGAGGCGCCGTTCACCCAGTGGAACAAGGTGATCTCGGCGGTGACGGGCACCCTGTCCACCGTGGCCACGGTGGACAGTGCAAGCTCCGCGCTTTCCGGAGGGGACTGACCCCTTGCCGAGCGATGCCGACAGGGACGCCGGGGGCGAAAGCCTCCGGCGTCTTCACGTCTACAATGCCGGCTTCCTGACCCAGCCGCGGCTGCGCGCGATCCTGCGGCAGGCCGGCTACCGGATCTGCCTCGGCCTGCCCGAGGCGGGCGGGCTGGTGGGCGTCTGGGGCAACAGCCCGACCGCCCGACGCGGGCAGGCCGTGGCCGCCCGGCGCGGGGCGGACCTGCTGCGGGTGGAGGATGCCTTCCTGCGCTCGCTGCATCCGGGCCGCGCCCGGCGCGAGCCACCGCTCGGGTTGCTGCTGGACCGCCGCGGGGCGCATTTCGACCCGGCGCAGCCGTCGGATCTGGAGGTGCTGCTGGCCACCCATCCGCTGGACGACACCGCCCTGCTGGACCGCGCCCGCGAGGCCATCGCGCGAATCCGTGCCGCGCATCTGACCAAATACGCCGCCGTGGATCCGACACTGGCGCCGCCCGCGCCGGGCTATGTCCTGGTGGTGGACCAGACCCGCGGCGATGCCTCGGTGACGGCCAGCGGCGCGGATCGGGCGCGCTTCGTCGAGATGCTGGCCTTCGCGCAAGAAGAGCATCCAGGCGCGCGGGTGGTCATCAAGACCCACCCCGAAACCGCGGGCGGCCACCGGCCCGGCCATTTCACCGAAGCGGATGCGGGCGGGAGGATCTCGCTGCTGAGCGCGCCGGTCTCGCCCTGGCGGCTTCTCGAGGGGGCGGTCGGGGTCTATACCGTGTCCTCGCAGCTGGGCTTCGAGGCGATCTTCGCGGGCCACCGGCCGCGTGTCTTCGGCCAGCCCTTTTATGTCGGCTGGGGCCTGACAGAGGATGACCGGCCCGTGGCCCGGCGCACGCGCCGGCTGAGCCGGGCGCAGCTCTTTGCCGCGGCGATGATCCTCTACCCGCGATGGCATGACCCCTTTTCCGGCGGGCCGGGAACGCTGGAACAGGCCATCGGCGCGCTGGAAGCGCAGGCCCGCGCCTGGCGCGAGGACCGGCATGGCTGGGTCGCATCGGGCATGCGGTTGTGGAAGCGCGGGGCCTTGCAGAAGGTCTTCGGCCGCGAGCGGCGCATGGTCTTCGCCGATCCGCCCGAATCCGCCGCGGCGCGCGCCAGGGCGACAGGCCGCCGGCACATGGCCTGGGCCTCCGCCGCCGAGGCGCTGCCCGAGGGTACCATGCGGGTCGAGGACGGGTTCCTGCGCTCGCGGGGCCTGGGGGCGGCGCTGGTGCCGCCGCTGTCGCTGGTCTGCGACGACCTGGGCATCTACTACGATCCCACGCGCCCCAGCCGGCTGGAACGGTTGATCGCCGAGGCCGCCGATCTGCGCCCGGGCCAGCGCCGCCGCGCCGAGGCGCTGCGCCGTGCGCTGGTGGCGCAGGGGGTGACGAAATACAATCTCGGCGGCGCCCGGCCCGACCTGCCGCCGGGCCGTCGCATCCTGGTGCCCGGACAGGTGGAAGACGACGCCTCGATCCGCCTGGGCGCGGGACGGGTGCGCGGCAACCTGGAGCTTCTGCGCGCGGCGCGCGAGGCCAACCCGGAGGCCGTGATCCTCTACAAGCCGCACCCGGATGTCGAGGCGGGGCTGCGCCCCGGGGCGGTGCCGCCCGAGGCGCTGACGGGGTTGGCCGACGCGGTGCTGGGTCGCGCCGATCCGGCGGCGCTGCTGGCGGAGGTCGAGGCGGTCTGGACGATCACCTCGCTGCTGGGCTTCGAGGCGCTGTTGCGCGGGCGCCGGGTGGTGACGCTGGGCGCGCCGTTCTATGCCGGCTGGGGGCTGACCGAGGATCGCGGTCCGGTGCCGGCGCGGCGGGCCGCGCGCGTGACGCTGGACGGGCTGGTCCATGCGGCGCTGATCGCCTATCCGCGCTACCACGATCCTCGGACCGGCCTGCCCTGCCCGCCCGAGGTGGTGCTGGCGCGGCTGGCAGCGGGCGAGGCGGCACATCCGGGACTGGCGAACCGCGCGCTTTCGAAGCTCCAGGGCCTGCTGGCCAGCCGCGCGCATCTGTGGCGATAGAGGGGGGCTCCGCCCCCCGCAGGCCTGCGGCCTGCTCCCCCCGGGATATTTCCGCCAAGAAGAAGGGGCGGGCTACATCGCCCGGCGCCAGAGGTGGAGCGCATCGCCGTCCACGGGGCGGGTTTCGACGAGATCGAACCGGGGCGCCTCGGCCAGCCGGTCGAGGCCCAGCGCCCCCAGGCCGGGCCAGCCCTCGGCCCCCAGCGCCAGCCCGGCGGTGAAGACAGCAAGCTCGTCCACCAGATCGGCGGCGAGCAGCGAGGCCGCGAGCGCCCCGCCGCCCTCGCAGAACACGCGGGTCAGCCCCGCCTGCCCGAGCGCCTGCAGCACCGCCCGCGGATCGAGCTGCCCGCCCGACACCGCGCAGGGAAAGAGCCGCGCGCCAAGGCCCTGCCAGGTGTCCACGAGGGCCGGGTCGGCATCGGTGCCATGACAGAGCCAGACCGGCACGTCGCGCGCGGTGCGGGCCAGTTGGCCCATCAGCGGCAGATCCAGCCGGCGCGAGACCACCACCCGCACGGGCTGGCGCGCGATGCCCAGGTCGCGCACCGTCAGCGCCGGGTCGTCGGCTCGCGCGGTGCCTGCGCCCACCATCACGGCATCGTGGCGCGCCCGCATCGCGTGCACCAGCCGTCGTGCTCCGGGGCCGGTGATCCAGCGGCTTTCACCGGTGGCGGTGGCGATGCGCCCGTCGAGCGAGCTGGCAAGTTTCAGCGTGACCAGCGGGCGGCCCTGCTCGACCTTCAGGAAAAAGCCCGCATGATCGCGCCCGGCCTCTTCGGCCAGCACGCCGGTGGTGACCTGCACACCGCCTTGTCGCAGCGCCTCGAAGCCCTGCCCGGCGACCCGCGGATCGGGGTCGGCCAGCGGCGCCACCACGCGCGCCACCCCGGCTTCCGCCAGCGCCCGGGCGCAAGGCGGGGTCTGCCCGTGATGGGCGCAGGGTTCGAGCGTGACATAGGCCGTGGCGCCGCGCGCCGCCTTCCCGGCCTGGGCCAGCGCCAGGGTTTCCGCATGCGGTCTGCCGCCCGGCCCGGTCCAGCCGCGACCGAGCACCCGCCCGTCACGCAGGATCACGCAGCCCACGGCCGGGTTGGGCCAGACCCGCCCCTGACCGCGACGGCCCAGCGCAAGCGCCGTTCGCATCCAGCGGATGTCATCCGGGGCTGGCATCACTCCTTTTCTTCGGGCAGCCTGGGGCGGAGTTCGGACATGAAATCCTCGAAATCCTCGACCGCCTGGAAGTTCTTGTAGACCGAGGCGAAGCGCACATAGGCCACGGTGTCGATCCGGGCGAGCGCCTCCATCACGATCTCGCCGATCACCTTGGAGGGGATATCGGTCTCGCCCATGCTTTCGAGCCGGCGCACGATGCCCGAGATCATCTGGTCCATCCGCTCGGGCTCCACCGGGCGTTTCTGCAGCGCGATGCGGATCGAGCGTTCCAGCTTGTCGCGGTCGAAATCCTCGCGCCGTCCGTTGGATTTGATCACCACCAGGTCGCGCAGCTGCACCCGTTCATAGGTGGTGAAGCGTCCGC
Source organism: Paracoccaceae bacterium (assembly GCA_046541255.1). Classification (GTDB taxonomy): domain Bacteria; phylum Pseudomonadota; class Alphaproteobacteria; order Rhodobacterales; family Rhodobacteraceae; genus Rhodosalinus. The sequence goes on from JBKHDP010000011.1 coordinate 14,965, forward strand.
CGCAGGCCGGGCAGAAGCGCCGTCGGCGGATCGAGACGTGATCCTCGGCCGGGCGCGAGTCCTTCACCTGCGTGTCGATATTTCCGCAAAACGGGCAGCGCATGGCCAGTCCCTCGTGTCAGTCCGTGTTTTGGGTCTCTGCCCGGGTTATCCACAAGCACTATAGGGGAGAGGCCAGATCAAGGGTAGAGGGAAAAGGGCCCCCACCAGATCCGTGGCGCGTCAGCGTGACAGATGCGCCGCGACACGGCGGGAACGGGGCGCTTCGCGGTGTTCGACCAGGTAGAGGCCCTGCCAGGTGCCCAGCGCCATGCGACCCTGCGTGACCGGAATCGAGAGCGAGACCGGCAGAAGCGCGGCGCGGATATGGGCAGGCATGTCGTCAGGGCCTTCGGCCACATGCCGCAGCCAGCGCATCGACGGATGATCGGCCGGCGGCGCGAGCCGTTCGAGAAAATCCTGCAGGTCGGCGCGCATGTCGGGATCGGCGTTTTCCTGCACCAGCAGCGAACAGGAACTGTGCCGCACGAAGAGCGTGAGCACCCCGGTGCCCTGCACCCAGCGTGCCACCTCGAAGGTGAACTCGTAGAGGCCGGGGCCGCACGTGGCGATGGTGAACTCGGTCTGCATCGGGCCAGCCTGCGTCAGGCCGGGCGCGCCCGCAAGGGTTCAGGGCCGCAGCCAGGGCCGGCTGTCGGGATCCATGTCGTCGCGGCAGAAACCGAAGGCGAACGAGGTGGACAGGTTGTACCCCCGGTCCCGGACCCGGACGGACCAGTCGCCGCCCTGGCCATTGACCGGGCCCTCGCCCAGATCGGGCCCGGGCGCGAGGGTGAAACCCACGGCGATGCGGGACGAGGCGCCACGGGCCGGGCCGCGGGGATTTTCGACATAGATCCGTTGCGCGGCGCCGGCGCCAAGCTCGCGGCGGGCATAATCCGCAGCGGCGCACCAGATCTGGCGCGGACCGGCACCGCGGGCTTCGATCACCTCGAAGCGCGCATTGCCCAGCGGCGTGACGTCCAGCCGGTTGACGGCGGTGAAGGCGGAGGCGGGCGCCGCGGTCGCGAGCGCAACGGCCGCCGCAGTCAGGAGCGAAGCTGTCTTCATGGCCGGAAGCATAGCGCGGCTGCCCGCAACGGCCATTCACATTGCCGCGGGCTTGCGTCGCGGGCAGGTCGCCGGCCGGGCGCCCCGACGGGGCGCCCGACGCCATGTCACTGGTCGAGGAAGGACCGAAGCTTGCGCGACCGCGACGGGTGCTTGAGCTTGCGCAGCGCCTTGGCCTCGATCTGCCGGATGCGTTCGCGCGTCACGCTGAACTGCTGGCCCACCTCTTCGAGCGTATGATCGGTGTTCATGCCGATGCCGAAACGCATCCGCAGCACCCGTTCCTCTCGCGGGGTCAGGGACGACAGCACGCGCGTCGTCGTCTCCTTCAGGTTTTCCTGGATGGCCGAATCCAGCGGCAGGACCGCGTTCTTGTCCTCGATGAAATCGCCAAGCTGGCTGTCTTCCTCGTCGCCGATCGGCGTTTCGAGGGAAATCGGTTCCTTGGCGATCTTCATCACCTTGCGAACCTTTTCCAGCGGCATCTGCAGCTTCTCGGCCAGTTCCTCGGGCGTGGGCTCGCGGCCGATCTCGTGCAGCATCTGGCGGCCGGTGCGGACCAGCTTGTTGATCGTCTCGATCATGTGCACGGGGATGCGGATCGTGCGGGCCTGGTCGGCGATCGAGCGGGTGATCGCCTGGCGGATCCACCAGGTCGCGTAGGTCGAGAACTTGTAGCCGCGGCGATACTCGAACTTGTCCACGGCCTTCATCAGGCCGATATTGCCTTCCTGAATGAGATCAAGGAATTGCAGGCCGCGGTTGGTGTATTTCTTGGCGATCGAGATCACCAGCCGCAGGTTGGCCTCGACCATTTCCTTCTTGGCCTGGCGGGCCTCCTTCTCGCCCTTCTGCACCTGGTTCACGATGCGGCGGAATTCCGAGATGTCGACGCCCACATACTGGCCAACCTGGGCCATGTCGGCGCGCAGATCGTCGATCTTGTCGGAGGAGCGTTCGATCAGCGCCTGCCAGCCGCGTCCGGGTTTCTGCGCCATCCGATCCAGCCAGGCCGGGTCGAGCTCGCGGCCGCGATACTCGTCGATGAACTCGCGCCGATTGATGCGGGCCTGGTCGGCCAGCTTCACCATGGCGCTGTCGATCGCCATGATCCGGCGGTTGATCCCGTAGAGCTGATCGACCAGCGCCTCGATCCGGTTGTTGTGCAGATGCAGCGAATTCACCAGCTGCACGATCTCGGAACGCAATTTCTGGTAGGTGGCCTCCTGCGTCGAACTGAACGAGCCGTCCTCGTTCAGCGTGGCGGAAATGCGCGCATCCTGCATCTGCGAGAGATTGGCGAAATCATCGGCGATACGGTCGAGCGTTTCCAGCACGCGCGGCTTGAGAGCGGCCTCCATCGCGGCCAGCGACATGTTGGCCTGCTCTTCCTCGTCGTCGTCGTCTTCCTTGGCGATCGGGTTGCCGTCGGCGTCGAGCTCCGGCTCGCTGGACCGGCGGGGGGCAGCGGCCTGCACCTCTCCCGTCTCGACCACCGGCGCGTCGTCATCCTCCAACTGGTTGCCGAACGTGGCTTCCAGGTCGATGACGTCGCGCAGCAGGATGTCCTCGGACAGCAATTCGTCGCGCCAGATCGTGATGGCCTGGAAGGTGAGCGGGCTTTCGCAGAGCCCCGCGATCATCGTGTTGCGACCGGCCTCGATCCGCTTGGCGATGGCGATCTCGCCCTCGCGCGAGAGCAGCTCGACAGAGCCCATCTCGCGCAGATACATGCGCACCGGATCATCGGTGCGGTCGAGCTTCTCGGAATCGCCGGAAGAGACGGCCACATCCTTGCTGCCGGATGCCTGGACCAGCTCGGTAGAGCCCTTGTCCTCGTCCTCGGCCTCTTCCTCCTCGATGATGTTGATGCCCATCTCGGAGAGCATCGACATCACGTCCTCGATCTGCTCGGAACTCACCTGGTCCGGCGGCAACACCTGGTTGAGCTGGTCATAGGTGATGTAGCCGCGTTCCCGCGCCTCGCCGATCATCTTCTTCACGGCGGCCTGGCTCATGTCCAGCGTGATCTCGGCCTCCTGATCGTCGGTCTTGGGCTCGTCGTTGTCTTTGGCGGCCATGCAGTTCTCCTAGCGGGAGGGCTGATTCGAATGGGACGAATCATTAGCGCGATCTATTGATTCGCACACCCGTTTAGCCCGAATTCCCTAGTAAATCTTAACCATGTTGCTTCATCGCCGGCTCTTGGCGAAATCTATGCTGTCCATGAGGGCGGCGAAGGCGCTGCGCTCGTCCCGGCTGATTCGCGCCCCGTTCGGCCCCGTCTCGTAGTCGACCTTGTCCTCCTGCCGGCTGCTTTCGGCCTTGTGACGGGCCTCTGCGGCCTGTCCCAGCCGCCAGGTCACAGCCTCGTCCGCGAGGTCTGACAGATCCTCGGCGGCCTCGTCGATCTCGGCCATGAGCCCCTTCCGCGCCTCGATCTTCGCGATCTCTTCGGCCACGGTCAGGCGCGCGAGGTCGAGATTGCCGGGCTGGCGGATACAGGGCGTGATCGCGACATGGCCCGTGCCAAGGAGTTTTTCAAGAGCCTCCGGCCCGCAGGCCGCGTCGAGCCGGGCACGCAGCGTGGCCGGGTCGCCATCCTGAAAGCGCAGCAGCGCGTCGCGCAGCGCGGCATGGCCGGGATCGGCGCAGGCCAGCCGCTCCAGCGCGTCGGCGAACTCGTCGATCAGCGCCGGATGCAGGCTCAGCGCCGTCAGGATCACCGCCTCGCGCAGTTGCTCGCCCAGATCCTCCCCGGACGATACCAGCAGCGATTGCCGGGTCGCGCTGCGGGGCGCCTCGGGGGCGTTGAAGGCACGGCGGCCCTGCCCCCTGCCGCGGGACTGGCCGAACAGATCCCAGCGCAGGCGGCGGATCTCTTCGCCGTAATGCGCTCTGATCGAGGGGTCGCGGATCAGGCGGATCTTCTCGCGCAGCGCCTTGTCCAGCGCGGCCTTGCGTTCGGGGCTGTCGAGCACCCTGCCCTCGATCTCGCGCCGCCACAGCAGTTGCACCATGGGCAAGGCGCCCTCGATCAGCTTGCGCATCGCGCCCGGACCCTCGGCGCGCAGCAGATCGTCCGGGTCCTTTCCAGGTGGCATCAGCGCGAAACGCAGCCCCTTGCCGGCCTCCAGCAGGGGCAGCGCCAGGTCCATCACCCGTTGCGCCGCCCGCAGCCCCGCCGCATCGCCGTCAAGCGCGATCACCGGCTCGTCCGACATCCGCCACAGCAGTTGCAGCTGCGTCTGCGTCACCGCGGTGCCCAGCGGGGCCACGGAGGCGGCAAAGCCGGCTTCGGACAGGGCGATCACGTCCATGTAGCCCTCGGCCAGGATCAGCGGCTGGCCCTTGCCCGCAGCCTCCCGTGCGGGCGCGTGGTTGTAGAGCGTATGCCCCTTGTCGAAAAGCGGCGTGTCGGGCGAGTTCAGATACTTGGCGCGCGCATTGGCGGCCATCGCCCGCCCGCCCAGCGCGATCGCGCGGCCGCGTGGATCGCGGATCGGAAAGATGATCCGGTCGCGGAACCGGTCATAGGGCGCGCCGCCATCATCGGGCCGGGCGCAGAGACCGGCCTCGACGATCAGCGCCTCCTCTACCCCCATGTCGCGCAGGTGGCGAAAGATCCCCTGCCGCGCATCGGGCGCGAACCCGATCTCGAAGCGGTCGAGCGCGCGCCCATCCAGCCCGCGGCGCTCCAGATAGGCGCGGGCCTCCGCGGCGGCGCCGGTGGCAAGCTGCATCCGGTAATGCCGCACCGCCTGTTCCATCACCTCCACCAGGCGGCTGCGGCGATCGGCCTGCTGCGCGGCCTGCGGATCGCGCGCGGGCATTGCCATTCCCGTCTCGCGGGCGAGGATTTCCACCGCCTCCATGAAGTCGACATTCTCCGTCTCCCGGACGAAGTTGATCGCGTCTCCCTTCGCGTGGCAGCCGAAACAGTAGTAGAACCCCTTGCGATCATCCACGTGGAACGAGGCGGTCTTTTCCTGGTGGAACGGGCATGGCGCCCACATGTCGCCCTTGGCCTGGTTCGACTTGCGATTGTCCCACAGCACCTTGCGGCCCACCACCTGCGACAGCGAGATGCGGGTGCGAAGCTCGTCGAGGAATCCGGGAGGCAGGCTCATGCCGTCTATATTGGTCTCCGCCGGTCCCGAGTCCAGCGTTCCATGACCGTCCCGCCGCTATTGCGCCTTGCAGGCGTCCTCGTAGCTCTCGGCGACGGCGGAGCCAAGCTGATCGGCCTCCAGCGAATAGACCCATTCGATGATCAGGGGCAGCGCCGGTGCATAATCGGCGGCCCGGCCTTCCAGCGTGTCGGCCAGCTGCGACCCGGCCGCCTCGGCGGCAATGCCCTCCTGCCGCGCGGCGACCACCGCGGCCACCACTTCGCCCTGAGCGGCACAATCGCTTGCCTTGTCGGCCCGTGCCTCGGGCGTGAGGGTGGTCAGGGCGAGGACAAGGGCGATAGCGAAGGCTGCGATACGGCGCATGGCGGGTCTCCGGCGGGCTGGTGGCAGGTTCGGCGGCACCGTCCTACACGCGGCAGACCCGCGTGTCAGCCCCCCGGGGCCCTGTCCGGCGGGCGGCTCACCCCTGCTGGGCGCGCGCCGCCACCCCGTCCATCGCGCGATGGAGGTCGTGCACGAGGGTCCGTGCCATCGAGCGGAACACCATCAGACGAAACCCGCCCTGCGGCAACCGCGTCACGCTGGCCGCCATGTGACCCAGCAGGCTGCGCGCCGTGGACCCGGGCGGGAACGCCGCCGCGCGCAGATCCAGCGGCACCAGGCGGGCCAGCACATTCTCGGCGCCCGCACCTTCCAGCCGCACCACCGCCCAGGCATCGGACTGATCCACCAAGGCCGCGTGGGTCGAAAGCGACGGGTCGGGCGCGGGCCCGATCAGCAGCGCCTGGGCATGGCCGAACCAGAGCGCGGCCGCGCCCTCCGCCGTCTCCATCCGCCCCGGCGCGGGCCAGTCCACGCCATGCGCCGCCTTCAACGCGCGCGACAGCGAGTCCTCCGCTCCGGGCGCGGGCAGCAATGCCGTCAGGTGGCCGGGATCCTCCTCCAGCAGGGTCGCGCCGCCGATCCTCAGCGGCAGCAGACCGGCACAGGGGCTCTGGGCGACAAGTTCAACCACGGATGATCTCCCCCTCGGGATCGTATTGCACCGGGTCCTGCACGAGGCAGAGCGTCTCGACCCCGCGCAGGTGATCCACCAGCCGCAGCTCTTGCCCGTGCCGCGCCCGGCCATCGCGCAGGAAGCCCAGCGCCAGCGCATGCCCGAAGCTGGGCGAATGGCACACGGAGGTGACGTAGCCCTGCGAATTCTCGCGCACCGCCTCGGCGCCCGGCTCGAAGAGATGCGCGCCGGCGGTGATCTCTCCGGCCGCCTCGACCGGGCGCAGCCCGACCAGCTGCTCGCGATGCGCGCCATGCAGGCCCGGCCGGGTGGCGGCCGCCTTGCCGATGCAATCCTTCTTCGCGCTCACCATCCGGCCCATGCCGATATCGAAGGCGGTGGTGCGGCCGTGGATCTCGGCATGGGTGATGAACCCCTTCTCGATCCGCAGAACGTTCAGCGCCTCCATCCCGTAGGCGCCGCCGCCCAGCGCCTCGGCCCGGCGCAGCAGTTCCTCGAACAGCGCCGCGCCGTAGCGGGCGGGCACCGCGATCTCGAAACCCTGCTCGCCCGAGAAGGAGATGCGGAACAACCGCCCCGCCACCCCCAGCACCGAGACCGCGCCGCAGGACATGAAGGGCCAGGCGGCCGGATCGGGTGGCGCATCCAGCACCTGCCCCAGCAGCGCGCGCGCCTTCGGCCCCGCCACCGCGAATTGCGCCCACTGCTCGGTGACCGAGACCAGCCGCACGTCCCAATCGGGCCGAAGCGCCTGGTGGACGAATTCCAGATGTTGCATCACCTGTCCCGCCGCGGCGGTGGTGGTGGTCATCAGGAAATGTGTCTCGCCCAGCCGCGCCGTGGTGCCGTCGTCCATGACATGGCCGTCCTCGCGCAGCATCAGCCCGTAGCGCACCCGGCCCGGTTTCAGCGTGGAGAAGGTGTTGCAGTAGACGAGGTCGAGAAACCGCGCCGCATCCGCGCCCTGGATGTCGATCTTGCCCAGCGTGGTCACATCGGTCACACCTACCGCCGTGCGGACCATGCGCACCTCGCGGTCGCAGGACTCGCGCCAGCTGCGCTCGCCCTCGCGCGGGAAATAGCCGGGCCGGTACCACAGCCCCGCCTCGATCATCGGCGCGCCCCGTCCCACCGAGGCCGCGTGCGAGGTGGTCAACCGCTCGGGCGCGAAGCCCCTGCCCTGCGCGCCCGCCCCCATCGCCGCGATGGAAACCGGCACGAAGGGCGGGCGGAAGGTGGTGGTGCCGGTCTCGGGGATGCCGCGGCCGGTGGCATCGGCCAGCACCGCCAGCGCCGCCACGTTGGAATTCTTGCCCTGGTCGGGCGCCATGCCCTGCGTGGTGTAGCGTTTCATGTGCTCCACCGAGGCATAGTTTTCCGCCGCCGCCAGCTTCACGTCCTTCACTGTCACGTCGTTCTGAAAGTCGAGCCAGGCGCGGCCCCGGCCCTCCACCGCCCAGAGCGCGCGCAGCCGGCAGGGCGCATCCTCCGCCTCCGGCAGTTCGGGCGCGCCGGCCTCCAGCCCCAGATCCGCAAGGGCCCGGCGCGCGGCCCCGGCGCCCTCGGCCAACGCCCCATGGGTCGAGAAGGTGCCGTTGCAGGCCCCGGCGGGGATCAGCCCTGGCACCGCCCCCTCGGCCGGCACGAAAGCCGCGATATCCTCGCGCCAGACCGGGCGTCCGTTCAAATGGCAGGTCAGATGCACCGACGGGTTCCAGCCCCCCGACATGGCCAGACATTCGGTGCGCAGCTTCTCGGTGCGGCCATCCTCAAGGCGGAGGGTGACCGAGGCCAGCCCGTCATGCCCGCCCGCGCTGTCGCAGACCACCGCGCCCCGGATCAGACGGATACCCTCGGGCGCGGGCGCGTCGCTGCGGCTGTCCACCAGCGCCGCGACATGAACGCCGGCGGCCTGCAGGTCACGCGCGGTGCGGTGCGCATCGTCATTGTTGCCGAACACCACCACGTTGCGCCCCGCCGCCACGCCCCAGCGATGCAGATAGGCGCGCGCGGCCCCGGCCATCATGATTCCGGGCCGATCGTTGTTGCGAAAGGCCACCGGGCGCTCGATCGCGCCGGCGGCCAGCACCGCGCGGCGCGCCACGATCCGCCAGAAACACTCCCTCGGCAGGCCCGGCGTGGGGCGGGCCAGGTGGTGGCCCACACGCTCCAGCGCGCCATAGGTGCCGTGATCATAGGCTCCCGTCACGGTGGTGCGCGGCATCAGGCGCACATTGTCCATGCCCGCCAACTCTGCCACCACCGAGGCCGCCCAGTCATGGCCCGGCATGTCGCCCACACGCTCGTCCTCGGCGTTGAGCCGCCCGCCCATCACGGCGTCCTCGTCGGCCAGGATCACGTCGGCGCCCGCGCGGGCCGCCGTCAGCGCCGCCATCAGCCCCGCCGGCCCCGCCCCGATCACCAGCAGATCGCAGAAGGCGAAGGCCTTTTCGTAGCGGTCCGGGTTCGCCGCGCCCGAAAGCGCGCCCAGCCCGGCCGCCCGCCGGATGAAGGGCTCGTAAAGCCGTTCCCAGAAACCGCGAGGCCACATGAAGGTCTTGTAGTAGAAGCCGGCCCCGAGGAACGGCGCCGCGAGGTCGTTCACGCTCAGCAGGTCGTATCGCAGCGAGGGCCAGCGATTCTGGCTGCGCGCCTCCAGCCCCTCGTAGAGTTCCTGCGTGGTCGCGCGCAGATTCGGCTCTGCCGCCGCGCCATGGCCCACGGTGACCAGCGCGTTGGGTTCTTCCGAACCCGCGGTCAGAACCCCGCGCGGGCGGTGATACTTGAAGCTGCGGCCCATCAGCCGAACGCCGCCCGCCAGCAGCGCCGAGGCCAGCGTGTCTCCGGCGCGCCCCTCATGGGCGCGACCGTCGAAGCGGAACCCCAGGCGCGTCTCGCCCAGCTGCCGCCCGTAGCCCGCGATCCTCATGCGCCCGCCTCCGCGCGCGCCAGCGCCACGGCCTGCACCTCGTGGCTGCGTGTGTCGCGCGTCACCACCAGCCAGGCGGCGCAGCCCGCCTCGTGGTACCACAGCTCGCGCAGCGGGCCGGCCGGATTGTCCCGGTTGTGCAGGTAGTCGTCCCAGGCCGCGCGGCCGGCATCCTCCGCCGGGCGGTCGAGCGCCACCGCCGCGCCGCGATAGGTGAACTCGCGCCGGTCGCGCAGACCGCAGATCGGGCAGGCAATCCTCATCCGCGCGCCCCCCGGGGCCGCGCGGCGCCCGCCGCTGCATCGTTCCGAAAATCCCCAAACCACGTCATCGGCCGTCCCTCAATGCAGATTGTGCTGAGAGCCGGTGCCCTCTTCGTCCATCAGCCCCACACCGGTGCGGAACCGGTCCAGCCGGTAGTGCATGGCGGGCAGATGCGGCCGATCGGTGGCGATCAGGTGGGCGAAGCTGAAGCCCGAGCCCGGCACCGCCTTGAAACCGCCATAGCACCAGCCGCAATTCAGATAGAGCCCTTCGATATCCGTGCGGTCGATGATCGGCGAGCCGTCGGGCGTCATGTCCATGATCCCGCCCCAGCTGCGCAGCACGCGCGCCTTGCCGATCATCGGCATCAGGGTCATGCCCGCCTCCATCACATGCTCGACCATGGGAAGATTGCCGCGCGCGGCGTAGGAGGCGTAGAAATCCAGGTCGCCGCCGAACACCAGCCCGCCCTTGTCCGACTGGCTGATATAGAAATGCCCCATGCCGAAGCTGACCACATGGTCGATGCAGGGTTTCAGCCCTTCGGTGACGAAGGCTTGCAGAACGTGGGATTCGATCGGAAGGCGCATCCCGGCCATGGCGGCCACCTGGCTGGACCGGCCCGCCACCACGATCCCCACCTTCTTCGCCCGGATCGCGCCTCGCGTGGTCTGCACGCCGGTAACGCGGCCTCCCGCGATGTCGATGCCCGTGACCTCGCAATTCTGGATCAGGTCGACGCCCCGCGCATCGGCGCCGCGCGCATAGCCCCAGGCCACCGCATCATGCCGCGCCGTGCCGCCGCGCGGATGGTAGAGCCCGCCATGGATGGGAAACCGGGTGTTGTCGAAATCGAGATAGGGCAGCTTTTCCCGCACGCCCTCGCGGTCGAGCAGGATCGCGTCATCGCCCTGGTTGATCATCGCGTTGCCGCGCCTTGCGAAGGCGTCGCGCTGGCCGTCCGAGTGGAACAGGTTGATCAGTCCGCGCTGCGAATGCATCACGTTGAAATTCAGCTCTTCCTCCAACCCTTCCCACAGTTTCAGCGAGTGGGAGTAGAATTCGGAATTGCCCGGCAGGATGTAGTTGGCGCGCACGATGGTGGTGTTTCGCCCGACATTCCCGCCGCCGAGATAGCCCTTTTCCAGCACGGCCACGTTGGTCAGCCCGTGCTCGCGGGCGAGGTAGTAGGCGGTGGCAAGGCCGTGCCCGCCGCCACCGACGATCACGATGTCGTAGTCCGTCTTCGGGTCAGGATCGCGCCAATGCGGTGTCCAGCCACGGTTTCCCGTCAATCCCTCCTTCAGCACCCGGAGGCCCGAAAAGCGCATCGCTCTCTCCTGTCAGTCCGTCGGCCCGACTGAACCAACTCGATGACAGGTTGGCAACGGGGCAGTTCTTCTGCCCCTTCGCTTTCCGACAAAATCGCGCTCATGCGCGACGAAAACGGGCAGGCTGCGCGGCGCTCAGTCCGAGGCGGTCTCCGGCAGCGGCACATCGAGCGATATCAGCGTGCCCGAAAGCGTCCGGTCCACCGACAGAAGCGCGCCGAGCCCGTCAGCCAACTGGCGCACGATGCGCCCGCCCAGGCTGTCATTGCCGGGCCATTCCAGCCCCTCTGGCAGCCCGATGCCGTCATCGGCGACCTGAATCCGCAGCATCCGGCTGCTCAGCCGCTTCACCCGCAACTCGACGATGCCCTCGGTGCGGCCGGTGAAAGCATGCTGCAGCGCATTGGTCAGCACCTCGGAGACCAGCAGCCCGATCTGCGTGGCATCGTCCAGCGGCACCCAGACCGAATCCGCGTCGATATTCACCCGCACCCCGGGGCGCCCGTCCAGATGCGCCACCGCGTTGCCGATGCGCGAGAGATAGGCGCCCAGCGCCACCGGCGATTGGCGATTGGCGCCGACGCGGTTGAGCTGTTCGTCCGACAATTCCTCGTAGAGCAGTTGCAGCGCCTCGACCCGGCGGGCCAGCGTGTCGAATTCCGAGCGCGCGCGGCTGGCACGCGACTGCATCCGGATCATGCCGATCACCAGGGCAAGGTGGTTCTTCACCCGGTGCTGAAGCTCGGTCATCGCGTGGTCCAACTGCCGGGCGCGATCATCGACATGAGCCTTGGTTGCATCGCCATCCACGGCCAGCTGCACCCCCATCATGTGCGGCACCGTCGCGGGATCGTCCGACAGCGGCGCGATCATCAGCCGGTTCAGGAAGGGCTCGCCCATCGCGGTATAGTTCAGGATGTCGACGGTGGCCGACTGGCGCTCGGCCACCGCCTGGCGCAGCGTGTCGATCGCAGCCGCATCGGTGCCCGCGCCCTGCAGGAACCGGCAGTTCCGACCGATCACCGCCTCGCGGGAATAGCCTGTCACCACCTCGAAGGCGTGGTTCACATAGGTGATCGGATTGTCTTCCAGCGCCGGGTTGGTGATGACGATCGCGAAAGGCAGCCGGTCCAGAGTATCCGCCGCCATCCGTCCCGACACCGGGATCACCTCGCCGTTCTCGTCATCGCGCATCGTTTCATCCTGACTGTTCCGTCGTCACGGTCAAGTCGCGTCCGACAACGATCATGCCTCGGCAGAAGTTCCGTGCGGGCCTGCGGGTCCGCGCGGCCGGGCGCAGGGAAACGGCGCGGCCACCCCCCGTTCAGAGGCCCTTGGCCCGGTAGCTGGCGGCCACCTTCTCGATCGAGACGAGGTAGGCGGCGGTGCGCAGGTCCTGCACCTCCTCGCGGCCGTGCCAGACCTCGCGCATGGACTGGTAGGCGATGCGCATCGTGTCATCCAGCCCCGAGCGGACCAGTTCCAGCTCGTCCGCGCCGCGCAGGTACTTGCGCTTGAAATCCGGCGAGATGTTCCAGGCGTCTCCCAGCATGTGGTCGAGCCGTTCCAGCTCGCGCACGATCAGCTCGTGGCGCGTCTCTTCCTGGCGGCGCTGCATCCGGCCGAAACGGATATGGCTGAGATTCTTCACCCATTCGAAATAGCTGACGGTCACGCCGCCGGCATTGGCATACATGTCGGGAATGATGACGGTTCCCCGGCGTTGCAGGATCTCGTCGGCCCCGGCTGTCACCGGCCCGTTCGCCGCCTCGACGATCAGCGGCGCCTGGATGCGCTCGGCATTGTCCATGTTGATCACGCCTTCCAGCGCGGCGGGGATCAGGATGTCGCATTCCGCCTCCAGCACCGTCGCGCCCTCGGCGGTGTGGGTGGCGTCGGGATAGCCCGTCACCCCGCCATGCTTGATGATCCAGGCCCGCACCGCCTCCACGTCCAGCCCCGCCGGATCGAACAGCGCGCCGTCGCGCTCGATGATGCCGGTGATCCGGGCGCCATCCTCGTCGCGCAGGAACAGCGCGGCATGGTAGCCCACGTTGCCCAGCCCCTGCACGATCACGCGCTTGCCCTCGAGCGATCCCGACAGCCCGGCCTTCGCGATGTCCTCGGGATGGCGGAAGAATTCGCGCAGGGCATATTGCACGCCCCGTCCCGTCGCCTCGACCCGGCCGGCGATGCCGCCCGAATTGAGCGGCTTGCCGGTCACGCAGGCCCGGGCATTGATGTCGGTGGTGTGCATCCGGTTGTACTGATCCACGATCCAGGCCATCTCGCGTTCTCCGGTGCCCATGTCGGGCGCGGGCACGTTCTGCGCCGGGTTGATCATGTCGCGCTTGATCAGCTCGTAGGCGAAGCGGCGGGTGATCTGCTCCAGCTCGTGCTCGTCATAGTCCAGCGGATCGATGCACAGCCCGCCCTTCGAGCCGCCGAACGGCGCCTCCACCAGAGCGCACTTGTAGGTCATCAGCGCGGCCAGCGCCTCAACCTCGTCCTGGTTGACGGCGCTGGAATAGCGGATGCCGCCCTTGACCGGCTCCATGTGTTCGGAATGCACCGAGCGATAGCCGGTGAAGGTGTGGATCTTGCCGCGAAGCCGCACCCCGAAGCGCACCGTGTAGGTGGCGTTGCAGACGCGGATCTTCTCTTCCAGCCCGGGCGGCAGATCCATCAGCGCGACCGCGCGGTTGAACATAAGGTCCACGCTTTCGCGGAAACTGGGCTCCTTGATCGGCATGATCGCTCCTCCCTGGCCAAACCCGGCGCGACTCGGCACCGCATCCCTGCGCCGACACTAGGACGGTCCTTCCCCCGGGTGCGACCCCCTTTTTCGTGCCACAGAAGTTAACGAATCGGCTTCGGGTCGGGAGGTATCGTCCGGGAGGGCGGCACAGTCCGCCCCCCGCGCCGCAATCGGCCCCCGTCCGGCGACAATGCCATGTCTGCGCCGCGGAATCGGCCCAATTTCTGCCCGGATTGTCTGGCAGAAGGGGCAATGCAGAGTCGGGCTCCAAATCCGTCTCGCATTGGGGGCGTGTGGTCCTACGGACCGTATTGTGACGAGGGATTTGACCATGTCGGTGACGGTACCGGACAACTCGCGCGACGCCGCCCGCCCGAAGGCGGCCGGCACCGCGCGGCGCCATCTTGCCCGCTTCGCCCGCGACGAGAGCGGCGCCCTGGCAATCTGGTCCATCTTCATGTTCCTGATGATGATGATCGTGGGCGGCATCGGGGCGGATTTCATGCTCAACGAGATGCGCCGGACGCAATTGCAGGGCACGCTCGACCGGGCCGTGCTGGCCGCCGCCGATCTCGACCAGACGCTCGACGCCGAGACGGTCGTCGCGGACTATTTCGACAAGGCCGGGATGGGGGACTACCTGGAAAGCGTGACGGTGCAGGAAGGTCTCAACTACAAGATCGTCAGCGCCCAGGCGAATTCCGAAACCGATACCCTGTTCATCGATTTCCTGGGAGTGGACAAGCTGCCGGCCCCGGCCTCGGGCGAGGCCGAGGAGCGGGTGGCCAATGTGGAGATTTCCATGGTGCTCGATATCTCGGGCTCCATGGGTCACTACGCGGGAAAGATGCAGAACCTGCGCAACGCGGCCAGCGAATTCGTCGATGCCGTTCTGCGCCCCGAGACCGAGGATCTGGTCTCGCTGTCGATCGTGCCCTACACCGCCCATGTCAATGCCGGCCCGGTGATCTTCGACGCGTTGAACGTCAACCAGCGCCACGACTTCTCGCATTGCG
>JBKHDP010000012.1:0-28361 GCA_046541255.1 Paracoccaceae bacterium
ATGGCGACGCTGACCAGCGCGGCGCGGGTCGCGGTGGGGCCGGATCTCGCCCCGTTCTATACCGGATGCGAGGATCTGGCTGGCGCATTGGCGGCGGCGGGCGGACCGGCGGCGGACCCGGTCTGGCGGATGCCGTTCCACGCGCCCTACGAGGCGATGATCGAGCCGGGCATTGCCGATCTGGACAATGCGCCTTCGGGCGGCTTTGCCGGCTCGATCACCGCCGCGCTGTTCCTGCGCCGCTTCGTCGAGGCCGCGCCGCGCTATGCGCATTTCGACATCTATGGCTGGCAGCCGCAGCCCGCGCCCGCCCGGCCCAAGGGCGGCCTTGGACAAGGGGCGCGGGCGCTGCTGGGCGCGCTGCCGCGGGTCCTGGGGCTGTGACCGACCGCCGCCTGCTGCACAGCACCGGGCGGATCGCCCATGTCAGTCTGCGCGGGCAGGTCACGGCCGATCGTTTCACCGAGGGCCGACAGCACCGTGTCGGTGTCGTGGTGGCTGACCTTCTGGATGCGCCGGGCGGGGCCCGCGACAGGCAGCTTCTGCTGGGCGAGGCCTTCACCGTGCTGGAGACCCGCGAGGGCCACGCTTTCGGCTTTGCTGCCAGGGACGGGTACGCGGGCTGGGTCGAGGCCGATGCGCTGGCCACGGGGACCGCGCCGCTCACCCACCGGATCGGCGTGGCCCGCAGCCATGCCAAGACGACACCGGGCCTGAAGACGATGGGCGCGGTGACGCCGCTCCCCTTGGGCGCTGGCCTCTCGGTGCTGGACGAGCATGACGGCTGGGCCCGCGTGGACTGGGGGCGGGGCGAGGTTCCGGCGGATCGGTTCGTGCCGTCGGTGCATCTGGTGCCCGCGGATGTCACCGAGCCCGATCCGGTCGCCGTGGCCGAGCGGCTGATCGGCACCCCCTATCTGTGGGGCGGCAATTCCGCCTTCGGGATAGATTGTTCGGGGCTGGTGCAGGCCGCCTGCCTGGCTTGCGGGATCGCCTGCCCCGGCGACAGCGATCTGCAGGAATCGGCCCTCGGCGCGCCGCTGGCCGGGGACGTGCCGCTGCGCCGGGGAGACCTGCTGTTCTGGAAGGGACATGTGGGCTGGATGGCCGATGCCGAAACCCTGCTGCATGCCAATGCCCATCACATGGCCGTGGCGCGCGAGCCGCTCGGCGCCGCGCTCGAACGCATCGCCGCGCAGGGCGACGGCCCGGTGACCGCGCGCAAACGACTGGAGGTATGACCATGACCGACGATTTCTTCCGGCCCGTCTCGGGCTTCGAACTGCCGCGTTTCGCCGGGTTGCCAAGCTTCATGCGGCTGCCGCATGTGCCGCTGGATCACCCGCGCCTGGCCGAGGTGCAGATCGGCCTGGTCGGCGTGCCCTGGGATTCGGGCACCACCAACCGGCCCGGTCCGCGCCACGGTCCGCGCCAGCTGCGCGACGCCTCCACCATGATCCGCGCGCAACATGCGATCAGCGGGATGCGCCCGTTCGAGGCGGCGCGCTGCGCCGACCTCGGCGATGTGGGGCCGAACCCGGCGGACATTCCCGATTCGATGGCGCGGATCACCAGCTTCTACGACCGTTTGCGCGCGGCGGGCATCCTGCCGCTGACCGCGGGCGGCGATCACCTGACCTCGTTGCCGGTGCTGCGCGCGCTGGCCCGCGACCGGCCGCTGGGCATGGTGCATTTCGACAGCCATACGGACCTGTTCAACTCCTATTTCGGCGGCACGATGTATACCCACGGCACCCCCTTCCGCCGCGCGGTGGAGGAGGGGCTGCTGGACCCCAGGCGCGTGGTGCAGATCGGCATCAGGGGATCGATGTACGACAGCGAGGATCGCGACTTCGCCGCCGCCAACGGCATCCGGCTGATCCTGATCGAGGAATTCCACGCCCGCGGCGCAGCCGACGTGATGGAGGAGGCGCGCGAGATCGCCGGCACCGGACCGACCTATGTCAGCTACGACATCGATTTCGTCGATCCGGCCTTCGCGCCGGGCACCGGAACCCCCGAGGTGGGCGGGCCCAATTCCTGGCAGGCCATCGAGGTGGTGCGCGAGCTGGAAGGGCTGGACGTGGTGGGGGCCGACATGGTCGAGGTTTCGCCCCCCTTCGACCCGACCGGCGGCACCGCCCTTCTGGGGGTGTCGATCATGTTCGAGCTGCTCTGCGTGATGGCGGGCTGCGTCTCGCGCCGGTGAGGCGGCGGGACCAGGGGGCTGTCCGCCCCCCTCTTGGCCTTCGGCCAATTCACCCCCCGAGGATATTTCTGCCAAGAAGAAGGGTGCGGCTGGCCGGTATGGCCATCGGGGGCCGGTCAGTCGACCGCGCGGATCAGCTTGCGTTCCAGAACCCTCAGAACGGTCTTGAGGTCGTGGCCGCGCTTGAGCACCTGGCCGTCCATGCCGATCACCGCGTACTGGCCCTGCCGCGCGCGCAGCTTGGGGCGTTTCTCGATCCGGTAGAGCGGGTGTTCGGCGGTGCGGCGGAATACCGAGAAGATCGCCACGTCGCGCAAGCTGGAGATCCCGTAATCACGCCATTCGCCGGCTGCGACCATCCGGCCGTAGAGCGACAGGATCGCGCCCAGTTCGCCACGTTGGAACGCGACCTTGTCGGCGCTCTCCGGCACGGGGAAGGGGGTCAGGGAATTCATCCTTCAACACTCGCCCCGTTTGGCGTGCAAATCAAGCCTGCTCGGCTCTCGGGCCGAGAGCGCACCGCCGAAACGGGCGGCCCAGGCGGCGCCCGGCGGCGGCAGGGCGGGCAGATCGCCCAGCGGCGTGTCGAACCAGGCCTCGGCGGCCGGGCTGAGCGCGGCGTAGAGCCGGGCGACCTCGGCGCGCGGATCGCGGCGGTCGAACGGCTCGGGCAGCAGACCTGCCGGGATCTCGGGCCAGCGCAGCACCAGGCGCCGCCAGCGATGGATCAGCAGGGTGCGCGCGGCGGCCGCGTCGAGCGGGGCGAGTGCCACGCCGTCGAGCGTGTCGATATCGGTGAAAAGTGCCTCGAGCGCGGCGCGATGCGCCGGATCCAGCAGTGTCTCGCGCATCGCCGGGGCGAGGGTTTCGAGTTGCCCGGTCACCGCGCAATCGGCCGCCGCGCCGCGCAGCCCGCCCGGATGCAGCGAGAGCCCCGCGCCCAGCGGCAGCCCGCCTTCCGCGCCCAGCGCCAGCGTCCATTCCGGGACCGGCCCCTTGCGCGGAGGGGCGTAGATCCGTTCGGTGGCGGGTGCGAAGCGGGCGAGGCCACCCGCGCTGAGGCGGTGAAAGCTGTTGCGCCCCTCGCGCAGGCTGTCCACCCAGCCGTCGCGACGCAGGCGCGACAGCGCGGTGCGCAGGGCGCCGGGTTCCACCCCGACCCGGCCCAGCAGCTTCTGCAGGCGGCTGGAGGCGATGCGGCCGCCCCGGTGCTGGACGCTGTCGCCGAACACGGTGATGACGAGCGACCAGACGCGGGGGCGGCCTTCGGCGTAGAAGGCCAGGATGAGGGGGGCGAGCGGATCCATCCGCTGCCTTTAGCGCGAGTAGGCGACCATCGTCAAAAGTTCGTAGTGGGCCACCTGCTCGTCATCCTGGTTGGTCATCGTCACGTCCCAGGCCACCTCGCCATAGTCTTCGGTGCGCTGCGTCTTGCGCTTGCAGGTCAGCCGCACCTTCACGCGGTCGCCCGGGCTCACGGGTTTCTGGAAGCTGAGCGCGTTGAGCCCGGTATTGGCGAGCACCGGGCCGGGATCGGGTTGCACGAAAAGCCCCGCGGCGAAGCTCAGCAGCAGGTAGCCATGCGCCACGCGGCCGGGGAAGAACGGGTTGGCTTTCGCGGCGTCCTCGTCCATGTGGGCGTAGAAGGTGTCGCCGGTGAAATGGGCGAAATGCTCGATATCGTCGAGCGTCACCTCTCGGGCCTCGGTGTGGATCGTCTCGCCGATGCGCAGCTCGTGGAAGCTTCGCTGGAACGGATGGGTGGGGCCGGTGCTTTCATGCGCGCCCCTGATCCACTGGCCGCCGATGGCGGTGAGGATGTCGGGGCTGCCCTGCACGGCGGTCCGCTGCATGTAGTGCAGCACGCCGCGCACGCCGCCCAGTTCCTCGCCGCCGCCGGCGCGACCGGGGCCGCCATGCACCATGTGCGGCAGCGGAGAGCCGTGGCCGGTGGATTCCTTCATCGAATCGCGGTCGTTGAAATAGAGCCGCCCGTGCCAGGCCGCCGCTTCCAGCGTGATCTCGCGCGCGACCGCCGGATCGTGGGTGATGACCGAGGCCACCAGCGACCCCTCTCCCCGATTGGCCAGGGCGGCCGCATGGGCGAGATCCCGATAGGGCAGGATGGTGGAGACCGGGCCGAAGGCCTCGACCGTGTGCACCGCCTGCGCCGCGTCCGGGTCGGGGCAGCGGAACAGCATCGGTGGCAGGAAGGCGCCTTCGGGCGCGGCATCCACGAGATCGAACTGCCCGGGGTCGCCGAAGACGCGCTCCACCTCGCCCGCGAAGGCGGCGACCTTCTCCAGCACGTCGGCCTTCTGGGCGGCGGAGGCCAGCGCGCCCATGCGCACGCCCTCGGCGGCAGGATTGCCCACGGTGGTCTTCATCAGCCGGTCCGACAGCGCCTCGGCCACCGGATCCACCAGGGTGTCGGGCACCAGGATGCGCCTTGTGGCGGTGCATTTCTGCCCGGCCTTGGTGGTGATCTCGGTCGCGGCCTCCTTGATGAAGAGGTCGAATTCCGGTGTGCCGGGGCCCGCATCCGGGCCAAGGATCGAGGCGTTCAGGCTGTCCTGCTCGGCCACGAAGCGCACCGAGCGGCGCAGCAGGTTCGGGTTGCTGCGCAGCGTCAGGGCAGTATCGGCCGAGCCGGTGAAGCTGACCACGTCCTGCGGGCCCAGCCGGTCCAGCAGGTCGCCGGTGCCGCCGATCACCAGCTGCACCGCGCCTTCGGGCAGCAGGCCCGACTCGATCATCATGCGAAAGCACGCCTCGGTCAGGTAGCAGGTCTGGGTGGCGGGTTTCACGATCGCCGGAACGCCGGCCAGCAGGGTGGGGGCAAGTTTCTCCAGCATGCCCCAGACCGGGAAGTTGAAGGCGTTGACATGCACCGCCACGCCGCGCAGCGGAACGGCGATGTGCTGGCCGAGAAAGCTGCCGCCCTTGGAGAGCTGCTCGACCTCGCCATCCAGGTAGACATGGCCGTCGGGCATCTCGCGCCGGCCCTTGGAGGCGAAGACGAACATCGTGCCGATGCCGCCGTCGATATCCACCGCCCCGTCGCGGCGGGTGGCCCCGGTCAGGGGATTGAGCGTGTAAAGCTCTTCCTTGCGGCCGTTCAGGTAGCCCGCCAGCGCCTTCAGCATCCTGGCGCGCTGGTGGAAGGTCATCTCGCGCAGGGCGGGGCCACCCTTCGAGACGGCCCAGTCGATCATGCCCTGGAAATCCAGCGCCGCTCCGCCGGCGCGGGCGATCAGCGCCCCGTCGACCGGGCCGTGAACCGGGCGGGCATCATCTCCGGGGCCGATCCAGCGGCCCTGCGCGTAGCTTTCGGGTGTCATCATGGGGCTGTCCTCCGGTTTGCGCGCAGCATGGCGGAGCCGGGCGGGGAAATCAACACTGTTGACCGCGCGGTCGGTTTTGTGCAGGGTTGCGCCGGGACAACGGGAGGAGGCGCCGCAGATGACGCCGCAGGAACGTGCCGAGCGCAGCGCGCAGGCGATGTGGAGCAATGATCGCGCCTCGCCCTGGCTGGGCGCCTCGCTGGATGCGGTGGGGCCTGGCACGGCAACCCTGTCCTTCACGGTTCAGGACCATCATCTGAACGGGCATGACATCTGCCACGGCGGCTACATCTTCACGCTGGCCGACAGCGCCTTCGCCTTCGCCTGCAACAGCTACAACCGCAACGTGGTGGCACAGCACAACGCGATCACGTATCTGTCGCCCGGCAAGGGAGGGGAGCGGTTGACCGCCGTCGCGACGGAAGTCAGCCGCACCGGCCGCTCGGGCATCTATGACGTTGTCGTGAACGGCGAGGACGGGCGCAAGGTGGCGCTGTTCCGCGGGCATTCGCGGCAGATTGATGGACAGCATTTCGAGGAAGACACATGACAGACGCATATCTCTGCGAGGGCCTTCGCACCCCCATCGGCCGCTTCGGCGGCGCGCTTTCTTCGGTGCGGCCGGACGACATGCTGGCGCATGTGATGCGCGAGGTGACCGCGCCCTTCGAGGGGCTGAGGATCGACGAGGTCATCATGGGGTGCGCCAACCAGGCCGGCGAGGACAACCGCAACGTGGCGCGCATGGCCGCGCTGCTGGCGGGCCTCGGCGAGGACGTGCCGGGCTGCACCGTCAACCGGCTCTGCGGGTCGGGGCTGGATGCACTGGGCATGGCGGCCCGCGCGGTGCGGCTGGGCGAGGCCGAGGTGGTGCTGGCCGGCGGTGTCGAAAGCATGAGCCGCGCGCCCTTCGTCATGCCCAAGGCCGAGACGGCGTTCAGCCGCAACAACGCGGTTTATGACACCACCATCGGCTGGCGTTTCGTCAACAGGCAGATGCACCGGCAGTTCGGCACCGATTCGATGCCCGAAACCGCCGAGAACGTGGCCGAGGAATTCAACGTCTCGCGGCAGGACCAGGATGCATTTGCCCTGCGCTCGCAGACGCGGGCGATGGCGGCGATCGAATCGGGCCGGATGGCGCGCGAGATCACGCCCGTCACCATTCCCCAGCGCAAGGGTGACCCGGTGGTGGTGGATCGCGACGAGCATCCGCGCCAGACCACGATCGAGAAGCTGGCCAGCCTGCACACGCCGTTCCGCGAGAACGGCGTGGTGACGGCGGGCAACGCGTCGGGCGTGAACGACGGCGCCGCTGCCCTGATCGTGGCCTCGGCCGCGGCGGTCGAGAAATACGGCCTGACCCCGAAGGCGCGGATCGCCGGCATGGCCACCGCCGGCGTGCCGCCGCGGATCATGGGAATCGGGCCCGCCCCGGCCACGCGGAAACTGCTCGACCGGCACGGGCTGTCGATCGCCGATATCGGCGTGATCGAACTGAACGAGGCCTTCGCCAGCCAGGCGTTGGCGGTGCTGCGCGAGCTGGGCCTGCCGGACGATGCCGCGCATGTGAACCCCCATGGCGGCGCCATCGCGCTGGGCCACCCGCTGGGCATGTCCGGCGCGCGGCTGGCGCTTTCGGCCGCGATCTCGATGCAGGACATGGGGGTGCAGCGCGCCGTCTGCACCATGTGCATTGGCGTGGGCCAGGGGATTTCGCTGCTGCTGGAGTCGGTGTGATGGAAGATCTTTCTCCCAGGCCGGGCGACCTGGAACCGATCGAGACGGCCTCGCGCGACGAGATCGCGGCGCTGCAGCTTGAGCGGATGAAATGGTCGCTGAACCATGCCTATGCGAACGTCCCCTTCTACAAGGCGAAGTTCGACGCGGCGGGGGTGCATCCCGACGACCTGAAGACGCTTTCGGACCTCGCGAAATTCCCCTTCACCGTGAAGGCCGACCTGCGCGACAACTATCCCTTCGGGATGTTCGCGGTGCCGCGCGCACAGGTGGCGCGAATCCATGCGTCGTCAGGCACGACGGGCCAGCCCACCGTGGTGGGCTATACCGAACGGGATCTCGATGTCTGGGCGCAGGTGGTGGCGCGCAGCCTGCGCGCCTCGGGCCTGCGGCGCGGCGACCTGCTGCACAACGCCTATGGCTACGGGCTGTTCACCGGCGGACTCGGCATCCACCTGGGCGCCGAGAAGCTGGGCCTGACCACGGTGCCGATCTCGGGCGGCATGACCCAGCGCCAGGTGCGGCTGATCGAGGATTTCCGCGCCGACGGAATCACCGTCACGCCGTCCTACGCGCTGTCGATCATCGACGAATATGCCGCGCAGGGGCTCGATCCGCGCAATTCGCCGCTGAAGGTGGGAATCTTCGGTGCCGAACCCTGGACCAACGCCATGCGCCGCGAGATCGAGGAGGCCTTCGACATGCACGCGGTGGATATCTATGGCCTGTCCGAGGTGATGGGGCCGGGGGTGGCCAACGAATGCGTCGAGACCAAGGACGGCCTGCACGTCTGGGAGGATCACTTCTACCCCGAGGTGATCGACCCGCAGACCGGCGAAGTGCTGCCCGATGGCGAGCGGGGCGAGCTGGTCTTCACATCGCTCAGCAAGGAGGCCTTCCCGATCATCCGTTACCGCACCCGCGACCTGACCCGGCTGATGCCGGGCAGTGCGCGCTCCATGCGGCGGATGGAAAAGATCACCGGCCGCAGCGACGACATGATCATCCTGCGCGGCGTGAACGTCTTCCCGACCCAGATCGAGGAACAGTTGCTGATGGTGTCGGACCTGGCACCGCATTTCCAGCTGGAGCTCAACCGCATCGGCCACAAGGACGAGATGCGCGTGATGTGCGAGGCCATGCCGCGGGCCGCGGATGCCGAGGCGCGGATGCGCGCGGGCCAGACGCTGCGGGCGAAGATCAAGCAGGTGGTGGGCGTGACGGTGGTGGTCGAGGTGACCGATCCGGGCGGTGTGGCCCGAAGCGAAGGCAAGGCGGTCCGCATCGTGGACAACCGGCCCAAGGACGTCTGAGAGGCGCGCACGAGATCGCGCCCCGACACGCAGGGAGGAAAGACCAATGACCGACGACGGGATCACCCGCCGCGACGTGATGAAGGGGGCCGCCAGCCTCGCGGCACTCGCTGCGGCCGGCGGCGCGGCGGCGCAGAGCGCCGAGCCCCATTGGTGGACGCTGACAGAGGCGGTCGCGCAACTCTCGCAGGGCGCCATCTCGCCCGAGGAGTATGCGACCGCGCTGCTGGACCGGGCGGAAACCCTGTCCGACCTGGGCGCCTACATCACGCTCGACCGCGAGGCGACGCTTGCCGCGGCCCGTGCGGCGGAGGGGCCGCTCGCAGGGGCGGGGCTGGCGATCAAGGACAATATCGACACCGCCGACATGCCCACCTCGGGCGGTACGCCGGCGCTTGAGGGCCGGCAGACCGAGGACGCGGCGGTGATCGCGAAATTGCGCGCGGCGGGCGGCGTGGTGCTGGGCAAGGCCAACCTGCACGAGCTTGCCTTCGGCATCACCAGCAACAACGCGCATTTCGGCCCCGCGCGGAACCCGTGGAACACCGACATGATCCCCGGCGGTTCTTCCGGCGGCGTCGCCGTGGCCGTGGCCACGGGCATGGCGCCGGCGGGCCTGGGCACCGATACCGGCGGGTCCTGCCGGATCCCGGCCGCGCTTTGCGGCGTGGTGGGTTTCCGGCCGACGACGCTGCGCTGGGCGCAGGGCGGGATCGTGCCCATCTCGTCCACGCGCGATACGGCAGGGCCGCTCGCGCGCAGCGTGGCCGATGCGCGGTTGCTCGACTCCCTCTGTGCCGACCAGCCGGCGGCCGAGGCCGAGGCGACGCTGGCGGGGCGCGTGATCGGGGTGCCGCGCCCGGTGTTCTACGATAACCTCGAGCCGGGGGTGGCCGAGGGCATGGAGGCCGCGCTCGCGCTCCTCGAGGCCGAAGGCGCCACGCTGCGCGAGGTGGAGGTCGCGGATCTTGCCGATCTCTCGGCGGCGACGGGCTTTCCCATCGCGCTCTACGAAGTCCTGCGCGAGATGTCGGCCTATCTCTACCAGTCCGGCAGCCGCAGGAGCGTGCTCGACGTGGTGGATCAGGTGGCGGGCGCCGCCGAGCAGGGGGCGCTGATGTCGCAGGTCTCGTCCGAGACGGCGATCCCGGCGGGCGTCTATCAGGCCGCGATGGGCGTATATCGCCCACGCCTGCAGGCCGCCTTCGCCACCGCGCTCGACGGGCTCGACGCGCTTGTCGTGCCGTCCACCGCGCTGACCGCGCGGCCCATCGGGCAGGAAGAGACCGTCGAACTCAACGGCGAACAGGTGCCGACCTTCGCGACCTATATCCGCAACGCCGATCCCACCGCGGTGGCGGGCCTGCCCTGCCTCTCGGTGCCGGGCGGTCGTGCCGACGGCATGCCCTTCGGGGTCGAATTCGTTGGCCGGGCCGGCGAGGACGGTCTGGTGCTCGCCCTGGGAGAGGCCTTCGAGACGGCGCGCGGCACCTTCCCGCGACCGCCGGTCTGAATCGAGAGGACAGCGTCACAGGTGGCTCGTGGACTGGCACGCGATCACGACGAAAAGCGCGCTGCCCTGCGCAAGGGGGCGGCGCGCTATTTCGCGCAGCATGGCTTCGACCGGGCCTCGATGACCGGCGCGGCGCGGGAATGCGGCGTCTCCAAGGCGCTGATCTATCACTATTACGACAGCAAGGAGGCGCTGCTCTTCGACATTCTCGACGCGCATCTGTCTCAGCTGGTAAGCGTCGTGGAGACCGCGAGAGGCCAGGGTGTGCGCGGGCTGATCCGGGCGGTGCTCGCCGCCTACGAGGATGCCGATGCCGAGCACAAGCTGCAGCTTGACGCGCTGGCCACACTGCCCGACGATCTCAAGGCGCCGCTGGTCGCGTCGCAGCGCCGGCTGGTGCAGGTGCTGTCCGAGGCGTTGCACCGCGAGGCCCCGCATCTCGACCCGGACCGGCTGCGCGCGGTGACGATGTCGGTCTTCGGTGTGCTGAACTGGGTCTACATGTGGCATCGGCCCGGCAAGGGCCTGTCGCGTGAGGCCTATGCCGATCTGGCGGCGGATTTCGTGCTTGGCGGAGTGCGCGCGCTCTGAGCCGGATCAGGCGAAGGCACCGTGGCAGAACCAGCCGCCCGACATGGCCGCGCCATGCGCGTAGTAGAGCCACAGCCGGTCGCCCTGGCGGGTGGTCACGCGCCAGTAGTCGCGCTGCCCGGTGCGCCAGTCGGGATCGTCCAGCCACCATTCCGGCGCGATGCGCTCGGGGCCCTCGGCGCTGACCGTCTCCAGGTCGCGCCGTCGCCAGCGAAAGCGGGCGGGCGGGGTGGTCGTGTCCGGCGCGGTCACAGGCTCGGGCCGCCACAGCAGCAGCGGCCGCGGCGCGGGCGGGGCGGGCCAGGGGCCGGGCAGCGCGGCCGACCAGGCGGCGGCCTGGGTCGTCGCGGTCTTTTCGGGGATGTGGCTTTCGGCCGGGTGGCGGCGGGTGATCGCCTCCAGCCCGACGCGGGCGCCCAGCCGGCTGACCAGATCTTCCAGCGCGGTGTCCTGGCGCAGTCTCGCGCCGGCGGCGCGGGCGGCCTCCAGATGACCGGCCGGGGCGCTGTCGTGCAGCGGCTCGGTCTGGATCGCTTCCAGCCGCAGCATGTCGATGCCGAAGCCCGCATCGATCCCGGCGATCTTCATGGCCAGCAGCGGGCGGATACGCCCGGCCTCGGCGGTGGGGCGGGCCAGCCCGGCCTCGGCCGTCTGCATGCTGTGATCGGTGCGAAAGGCCTGCAGCCGCACCCGCCGCGCGCCGCGTCCGGCCCGCGCGAGCTTGGCGCAGAGCGGCGGCAGCAGCCGGTCGAGCCCGGCCAGCAGGTCTGCTTCCAGTCCGATCGGATCGGGCAGCGACAGCCGGATGGCGAAGGTGGATGGCGGCGCTGCGGGGCTCAGCGGCTCGGGCTCGGCGCCCAGGGCCTGGTCAAGCCGCCGCAACAGGGCCGGGCCGAAGCGGCGCGCCAGCGCCGCGCGCGGCTGACCGGCCAGGTCGCCGATCCGGCGCAGCCCCAGGCGCGAAAGCTGCTCTGCCGTGGCAGGCTCCAGCCGCAACGCGGTCACCGGCAGCGGGGCCAGCGCGGTGCGGATCTGGCCCGGAGGCACGATCCGGCCGGGCGCCGAGTGCATGGCGGTAGGGGCGGGCCTGCGCCGCCGGGCCGCGCGCGAACGGGTGGCGCGGGCCTCCTGTTCGATCGCGTCGCCCGAGCGATGGGTGCCGGAATCCGCCGCGGCGTGGCGCGCCAGCGCCCAGGCCGCGCCTTGGGTATCGGCGATGGCGGCCTGCACGCTCAGCCCGAAGCCGGCGCAATCCTGCACGATCCGCTCCATCAATGCCGCCTCGCCGCCGAAGAGATGGGCGCATCCGGTCAGGTCGGCGCTCAGCCCGTCGGGCGACGCCTCGGCCACCCAGGGCGAGAATCGCCCGAGCCAACGGCGCAACGTGGTCAGGAAGGCGGCCTCGGCATGGGGGTTGCGAGGCCGCGTCAGCAAGGTCGGGCACATCGCCATGGCGTCGCGCAGCGGCTGGCCGGGAAACAGCCCCGCTGCCGAGGCCGGCGCCGAAAGCGTGGCGATCATCTGCATCTGCCTTGTCTCCTCGATCACCGCGAAGGGCGCCTCGGAATCGGCCGCGCCCAGGCGCAGCAGCCGTTCCGCGCCGAGACGGGGAAACCAGAGCGAAAGGATGCGTCGGTTGGGCATGCCGTTACACCGCTCATGTTCTGCCTTTGTTCCATTTAGAATGACGGGCGGACAGAGTCGAGTCGGCCCGCCCCGCTGTCGCATCGCGCCCGCTCCGGTCATGCCCCCCGAGTTGCGCCCGGCGCGTCTTTGGCGCACTCTGGCGCCGACTCAAAGACGGAGAGACGACATGCGCACCCGTGCCGCCGTGGCCTTCGAGGCCGGCAAGCCGCTGGAAGTGATCGACGTGAATCTCGAAGGCCCCAAGGCCGGCGAGGTGATGGTCGAGATCAAGGCCACCGGTATCTGCCATACCGACGAATTCACCCTTTCGGGCGCCGATCCCGAAGGTATCTTCCCCTCCATCCTGGGCCATGAAGGCGCCGGCGTCGTGGTCGAAGTGGGGCCGGGCGTGACCAGCGTGAAGCCGGGCGATCACGTGATCCCGCTTTATACGCCCGAATGCCGGGCCTGTCCCTCCTGCCTGTCGCAGAAGACCAATCTCTGCACCTCGATCCGCGCCACCCAGGGTCAGGGGCTGATGCCCGATGGCACCTCGCGTTTCTCGACGCTGGATGGCGATCCGCTGCACCACTACATGGGCTGCTCGACCTTCGCCAATCACACGGTTCTGCCCGAGATCGCGGTTGCCAAGGTGCGCGAGGACGCGCCCTTCGACAAGATCTGCTATATCGGCTGCGGCGTGACGACCGGCGTCGGCGCCGTCATCAATACCGCCAAGGTCGAGATCGGCGCCACCGCGGCGGTGTTCGGGCTGGGTGGCATCGGGCTGAACGTGATCCAGGGGCTGCGCCTCGCCGGGGCCGACAAGATCATCGGTGTCGATCTCAATCCGGCCAAGAAGGAGAAGGCCGAGTATTTCGGGATGACCCATTTCATCAACCCGAGCGATTGCGAAAACGTGGTGCAGGAGATCGTCAACCTCACGAAGACGCCGTTCGACCAGATCGGCGGGGTGGATTACTCCTTCGACTGCACCGGCAACGTCAAGGTGATGCGCGACGCGCTGGAATGCACGCATCGCGGCTGGGGCGAATCCATCATCATCGGCGTGGCGCCCGCCGGGGCGGAAATTGCCACGCGGCCGTTCCAGCTGGTGACAGGCCGGGTCTGGAAGGGCACCGCCTTCGGCGGCGCGCGCGGCCGCACCGACGTGCCGAAGATCGTGGACTGGTACATGGAGGGCAAGATCGAGATCGACCCGATGATCACCCACACGCTTGGCCTCGACGAGATCAACAAGGGCTTCGACCTGATGCATGCGGGCGAGTCGATCCGCTCGGTCGTGGTCTATTGAGACGCGGCGCCCGCGCCGCGAGAACAGCCCGCAAGGGATGCAAGAGCGCAGCCTGACCCTCCGGCCGGTCACCCCGGCCGACCACCCCGCCCTGTGGGACATGCTCCGCCCGGTGTTCCGGGCGGGCGATACCTATGCCATCGACCGGGGCATCGGCCGCGACGCGGCGCTGGCCTATTGGTGCGGGCCAGACCGCGCCGTCTGGCTCGCCGAAGACGGCGATACCCCGCTCGGCACCTGCTACCTGCGGCCCAACGCGGGCGGCGGCGGGGCGCATGTCTGCAATGCGGGCTTCGTCACCGCGGCGGAGGCGCAGGGCCGCGGCGTGGCCCGCCGCATGCTGGCCCATGTCCTGCATGCGGCCCGCGAGGCCGGCTTTGCCGCGATGCAGTTCAATTTCGTCGTCTCCACCAACAGCCGCGCCGTGGCGCTGTGGCGGCGCGAGGGCTTCGATGTGGTGGGCCGCCTGCCCGGTGCCTTCCGCCTGCCTGATGGCCAGGAGGTGGATGCGCTGGTGATGTATCGCCGCCTCCAGACCGTTTGTGCCTGATGCGCGCATCGGGCAGAGTGATCCCGACAACAACAGGAGACCCCAAGTGGCAGACCCGACCCGCACGACGCTTCTGGCCGTGCTCATTGATGCCGACAATACCTCGCCCAAATGGGTCAAGGCCATCTTCGACGAGATCGCCAGCCTGGGCGAGGCCAGCGTGCGCCGCTGCTATGGCGATTTCTCCTCGCAGCAGATGGCCGGGTGGAACCGGGTGCAGGCGGAATTCGGGCTGGTGCCGCATCATTCCCCGGCCAACACGGTGGGCAAGAATGCCAGCGACATCGCCCTGGTGATCGACGCGATGGACCTGATGCATTCCGCCCGCTTCGGCGGCTTCGTGCTGGTCTCTTCCGACAGCGATTTCACACGGCTCGCCAGCCGGCTGCGCGAGCAGGGGCTCGATGTCTACGGCATGGGCCAGCAGAAGACGCCCGAAGCGTTCCGCAAGGCCTGCAAGCGATTCATTTTCCTCGAAAACCTCGAAGCGCCCGCCGCGGCCGACCGCAAGGATACGGTTCCGGCCCGCACAGGCGGCAATCTCGAAGAGGCGCGCAACCTGATCTTCAAGGCGATGGAATCGATCGACCAGGACGACGACTGGTACACTCTGGGCCAGATCGGCCAGTTCCTCACCGCTGCCGCGCCCGATTTCGACACCCGAACCTATGGCAAGCGCAAACTCAGCGATCTCGTGGCCGAGCTGAAGGTGTTTGAAACCAAGCGCGGCCCCGGCAACCAGCTTCTTGTGCGTCGCGTGGATTGACCCGAACGGCAGGCGCCCTCGTCCCGGGCAAGGGCATCTTCCGGGCGAGGCCGCGGTCTCATCGATCCGGGAATTCGCGCCTCAGGCGCCGTAGCGCGCCAGGAAGGTTTCGACCGCGCCCTCGATCACGCGATCGACCTCTTCGGGAGAGAAGCGCCGGTCGATTCCGAAGACCAGCCGCGGGAAAAGGTCCGCCTTGCACAGCTCGGCGAACTGGTCGGCGGCGAGGTCGTAATCCTCGATCCGCAGGTCTCCCCGTGCCGTCGCGTCGCGGAAATAGGTCTTGATCCGCTCTCGCACCAGGGCCGGGCCGCTGGCGTAGAACTCGCGGCCCAGATCGGGAAACCGGTCGCTCTCGGCCACGCAGATCCGGAACACGCGCTGGCCGAAATCCGACAGGACGAAGCCCAGCATGCGCTCCGCAGCCTGCCGCAGCACCTGTCGGGGCGGCAGGGCCGTGTCGATCAGCGCCTCGGATTCCTCGGCCTGACGCGCGCATTCGCGCCGCGCCACCTCCATGAACAGGCGCCGCTTGTCCGCGAAATAGCTGTAGAGCGTGGCCTTCGAAACGCCGGCCGCCCGGGCGATGTCATCGACGCTGGCGCCCTCGAACCCGTCGGACATGAAGACCTGCCGCGCGCCCTCGATCACCTGGTCGAACTTGCGCCCTTTCCGGGGCGCCGCCTTGGGTGCGTTCATCGTGGGTGTTCCTCCCGAGGCCTAGAATAAACCGGACGGTTCAGTTGCCGCAACTGCCCGGTTGCCGCATGTCCCGGCTTCAGGGGCTGGAGGTGCGCCAGGCGATTGACGCGCCGAACCGGGCTGCTACCAAGCAATGATGCTGGAGATCTTTCTCAAGACGCTGCCTTTCTTCGCGCTTATCGGCCTGGGCTACTGGGCCGGGCGGGTGCGCTTCTTCAGCCCGGAGGCCACCGCCTACCTGACCAAGTTCGTCTTCTACTTCGCCCTGTCGGCCATGCTGTTCCGCTTTGCCGCGAACCTGTCGCTGGCCGAGGTCTTCGACGGGCGACTGGTCTGGGCCTATCTCTGCGGCACCGCGGCGGTCTACGGGCTTGCGCTGCTGGTGGCGAGGTTCCGGCGGCTGGACCTGCCCACCGCGGCGGTGGAGGCGCAATGCGCCGCGATCGGCAATACCGGCTTCCTGGGGGTGCCGATGCTCGCCCTGCTGCTGGGGGCACAGGCGGTGGGGCCGGTGATGATGGTGCTGGCGGTGGACTTGATCGTCTTCTCCAGCCTGATCGTGATCCTGATCACCGGCTCGCGCGACGGGCGGATGCAGCTGTCGGTGCTGCGAAGCGTCGGGTCGGGCCTGCTGAGGAATCCCATGATCGTGTCGATCGTGCTGGGCTTTCTGTGGTCAGGGCTCGCGCTGCCGATCCCGGCGCCGATGAACGAGTTCCTCGCGATCCTGGGCGGCGCGGCCACGCCCGGCGCACTGTTCGCCATCGGGGCCTCGCTCGCCACCAAGTCGGCCGAGCGGGTGGAGATCGCCGCCTGGCTGAGCTTTTGCAAGCTGGTGCTGCATCCGGCCTTCGTCGCGGTGGCGGTGCTGTGGATCTGGCCGCTCGATCCCTACAAGGCGGGGGTGGTGATCGCGGCAGCCGCCTTGCCCGTGGCCGGGAATGTCTACATCCTGGCGCAGCATTACGGGGTGGCGGCGCAGCGTGTTTCGGCCGCGATCCTGCTGTCCACGGCGGCCAGTATCCTGACCGTCACCGCCGTGATCGCGAATCTGCCGGGCGGATAGGGAGGAACGCCATGTATCACGAGGGAGAAATCGCCTACGAGGCCGTGCCTTTGCCGGACCGGCGCGAAATGACCGATGCCGAGATGGCCGCGGCTGCGGCCGCGTTCCTCGCATCGATGAAACAGCGGCACACGATCCGCGAATTCTCGGACCGGCCGGTGGCCGAGGCGGTGATCGCCGATTGCGTACAGGTGGCGGGCCTGGCGCCGTCGGGCGCCAATCACCAGCCGTGGCATTTCGTGGCGATCGCCGATCCGCGGATGAAGGCGCGGATCCGGGCCGCCGCCGAGGCGGAGGAAGAGAAGTTCTACGCCGGCGGCGCGGGGGACGAGTGGCTGCGCGCGCTGGAGCCCATCGGCACCGGAGTGGCCAAGCCGCATCTGGAACGCGCGCCGTGGCTGATCGTGGTCTTCGCACAGCGCTACGGGGTGACGCGGCAGGGCTCGCGCTACAAGAATTACTACGTGCCCGAAAGCGTGGGCATCGCCACCGGCTTCCTGATCGCGGCATTGCATCAGGCGGGGCTGTCCTGCCTGACCCACACGCCGAATCCGATGCGGTTTCTCAACGAGCTCTGTGTCCGGCCCGAGCACGAGAAGCCGGTGATGATCCTGGCAGTGGGCCATCCGGGCGAAGCCGCCACCGTGCCGCGGGCGGCGAAGATCAAGAAGCCGCTGGACGAGATCCTGACGCTGCGGCGCTGACCGCCTTCGCTTGGGCGTTTTCCCGGGCCGCCACGCCTGCTAGGAGAGGCTGTGCAAGGCAGGAGGGCGCAAGGATGGAGATCGTTTCCGAGAACAGGTGTTTCGGCGGGGTTCAGGGGGTCTATGCCCATGCTTCGCAGGCCACGGGCACGCAGATGACCTTCGGGCTGTTCCTGCCCGCCGAGGCGCGCGAGGGGCCGGTGCCGCTGCTGTGGTATCTCTCTGGTCTGACCTGCACCCATGAAAACGCCATGACCAAGGCGGGCGCGCAGGGCTGGGCGGCCGAGCACGGGATCGCGCTGGTCTTTCCCGACACCTCGCCGCGTGGCGAGGGCGTGGCCGATGATCCCGCCTATGACCTGGGACAGGGGGCGGGTTTCTACGTCAATGCCACCGAGACGCCCTGGGCGCCGCATTTCCGCATGTGGGATTACGTGGCCGAAGACCTGCCCGCGCTGCTGGGCTCGGAATTTCCGCTGGACCTCGAGCGGCAGGCGATCACCGGCCATTCCATGGGCGGGCATGGCGCGCTGACGCTGGCGATGGGCCTGCCCGGTCGGTTCCGCGCGGTCTCGGCCTTCGCGCCGATCGCGCACCCCAGCGCCTCCGACTGGGGACGCAAGCAGCTATCGGCCTATCTGGGGCCGGACGAGGCCGGTTGGGCCGCCCATGACGCCACGCTGAGGATGCGCGCGGGCGGCCTCGATATGCCGGTGCTGGTGGATCAGGGCGCGGCGGACCAGTTCCTCGACCTGCTCAAGCCCGAGGCGCTGGCCGAGGCGCTTGCGGCGCGGCGGCAGGAGTCGGTGTTCCGCATGCAGAAGGGCTATGACCACAGCTATTTCTTCGTGGCGAGCTTCATGGAGGAACATGTGGCCTTCCATGCCGAGGCGCTCTGGGCGTGACGCTCTATGTCGATGCCGATGCCTGCCCGGTCAAGGCCGAGGCCGAGCGGGTGGCCACGAGGCACGGGGTGCGCATGGTGCTGGTCAGCAATGGCGGGCTGCGGCCCTCGGCCAATCCTTTGGTAGAGGTGGTGATCGTGCCCGAAGGGCCCGATCTTGCCGATATCTGGATTGCCGAGCGGGCGGGGCCGGGCGATGTGGTGGTGACCGGGGACATCCCGCTGGCGGCGCGCTGCGTCGAGGCCGGGGCGCGGGTGCTGAAGCATGATGGCGAGGCACTGACCGGCGCGAATGTGCGCGAGGCGCTGGCCATGCGCGACCTGATGACCGACCTGCGCGCCGCGGATCCGTTCCGGCAGGGAAGCGGCCGCGGCTTTACAAGGGCCGATCGCTCCCGTTTCCTGGACGCGCTGGAACGGGAAATGCGCGCGGCGGCGCGGTGAGCGGCCAAAATTCTTTCGAAGAATTTTGGCAAGGATTTTCGGGAAAATCCTTGCGCGACCGCCCGTGATGAGGGGAGAGACGATGCAACCCGAGGCGGTGATCCTCGATATCGGCAACGTGCTGATCGAATGGCAGCCCGAGCGGTTCTATGACCGGGTGATCGGTCCCGGCCGCCGTCGCGCCCTGTTCGCCGCCGTCGACCTCGACGGCATGAACGCGGCGGTCGATCTTGGTGCACCATTCCGGGACACCGTGCTGGACATGGCCCGCCGTCACCCGGAATTCGCGCCCGAGATCCGCCTGTGGCACGATCGCTGGATCGAGATGGCAAGCCCCGAGATCCCGCGTTCCGTGGCGCTTTTGCGGAAGCTGCGGGCCAGGGGCGTCCCGGTTTTCGCGCTGTCGAATTTCGGGGTGGACAGTTTCGCACTGGCCGAAGGGCATTATCCGTTCTTCAAGGAGTTCGACCGCCGCTACATCTCCGGCCATCTGGGCCTGATGAAGCCCGACCCGCGGATCTACGCGCTGGTGGAGGCGGAAAGCGGCCTGCCCCCGGGGCGGTTGCTGTTCACCGATGATCGGCGCGACAATATCGAGGCCGCCGCGGCCCGCGGCTGGCAGGTGCATCATTTCGACGGGCCGGAGGGCTGGGCAGGCGCATTGGTCGCCCACGGCCTGCTCGGCCAGGAGGAGGCAGACCCATGAGCGTTCCGATGATTCCCTTCGAGGCGGGCGAGGCCCGGCTGGACTGGCTGGGCCTGTGCGAGGCGTTCGCCGCAGGCCATCGCCTGCCCCGGGCCGAGATCGGCGATACCTTTCTGTACCGTGGCGAGGACACGTTGCTGTCACGCTCGGCCTGGATCGACGGGCTGGGTCTCGCGGTGAAGTCGGCCACGATCTTTCCCGGCAATCCCGGCCAGGGCCTGCCCCGGGTCAATGGTGGCGTCAGCCTGTTTTCAGATGCCACCGGCGCGCTGGAGGCGATCGTGGATTTCCATCTTGTGACCAAGTGGAAGACCGCCGGGGACAGCCTGTTCGCCGCGCGGCGCCTGGCCCGGCCCGACAGCCGCGAGATCCTGATCGTGGGGGCCGGCACGGTGGGCCGGTCGCTGCGCGCGGCCTATGGCGCGGCCTTTCCGCAGGCGCGCTTCACCGTCTGGAACCGCACCCGCGCCAATGCCGAGGCGATGGCGGCGGAGTTTCCCGGCATGGCGGTGGCCGAGGATCTGGAGGTGGCGGTGCGCGGCACCGACATCGTGACCTCCGCCACCATGTCCACCACGCCGCTGATCCGGGGCGACTGGCTTCGGCCGGGCCAGCATCTGGACCTGATCGGCGCCTTCCGGCCCGACATGCGCGAGGCGGACGATACCGCGCTGACGCGGGCGCGGGTCTTCGTGGACAGCTACGACACCACGGTGGGCCATATCGGCGAGCTGAAGATCCCGATCGCCGAGGGGGTCTTCGCGCGCGATGCCATCGTGGCGGATTTCTACGAGGAAGCGGATTTCGTCCGGCGCTCCGATGACGAGATCACGCTGTTCAAGAATGGCGGCGGGGCACATCTGGACCTGATGACCAGCCGCTACATCCTGGATCGCTGGCAGGCGGCGGGCTGAGGGCTCAGGCCGGGCGCAGCGCCTCGCCGGGGCGCTCGCGCACGGGCAGGTGGACCAGCGCCGAGAAGGCGCCGACGCCCACGCCGATCCACCAGACCAGCGTGTAGTCGCCATGGGCATCGTGGAGCCGCCCGCCCAGCCAGACCCCCAGGAAACTGCCGAGCTGGTGGCTGAAGAACACGATGCCGAACAAGGTGCCCATGTAGCGCAGCCCGTAGATATGGGCGATCAGCCCCGAGGTCAGCGGCACCGTGGCCAGCCACAGCGTGCCCATCGCCACCGAGAACAGCAGCACCGTGGCGGGGGTGATCGGGGTCAGGATGAAGGCGGCGGCCACGAAGGTGCGGGCGGTGTAGATCCCTGCCAGCAGGTATTTCCTGGACCAGCGATTGCCGGCCCAGCCGGCGGCCAGCGTGCCCGCGATATTGGCCAGCCCGATCAGGGCGATGGCCATTGCGCCCAGCGCCGAGGTGGTGGTGATGCCCATGTTGTGCAGCACCCCGCCGGGCAGGATCGGGCCGCACATCTCGGTGACCATGGCGGGAAAATGTGCTGTGATGAAGGCTAGCTGGTAACCGCAGGAGAAGAAGCCGAGAAAGATCAGCGTATAGGACGGGTCGCGGAAGGCACGCAGCAGGATCGTGCCCATGCTTTCGGCCAGGTCGGCCCGGCTGGCGGGTGGGGCCGGAGCGCGCATCAGGGGCAGCAGCACCAGCAGGCCCAGGATCGCCGCGGCGAAGACCAGGAAGACCTGCTGCCAGGGCAGGAAACCCAGCATCCATTCCGCCACCGGCGCGCCGAAGATCTGGCCCGCGCTGCCCGCCGCGGTGGCGATGGCAAGGCTCATGGAGCGGTTGGCGTCGCTGGACGCGCGGCCCACCACCGCGAGGATCACACCGAAGCCGGTACCGGCGATGCCGAAGCCCACCAGGATTTCATAGGCCTGATGCGCGGTGGGGGTGACCGCGAAGGAGGACAGCACCAGCCCCGCGGCATAGACCAGCGCGCCGAGCACGATGGCGCGCCGGTCGCCCATCCTTTCGGCCAGCGCGCCGAACAGCGGCTGACCGATCCCCCAGGCAAGGTTCTGGATCGCGATGGCCAGGCTGAACTCGGCCCGCAGCCAGCCGAATTCCTCGGCGATGGGAATCTGGAACACGCCGAAACTGGCGCGCACGGCAAAGCTGACCAGGATGATGATGCAGCCCACGATCAGAACGGGGGTGAAGAGGGGGGCGGGCCTGTCCATGCGCGTCTCCTGTCCGGCGACGCGACGTTAGCGATCCGGCGGGTCGCGTCAATCCGGGCCGTGCTGCGTACCCCGCGGGAGCCCGGAGGAGGGCACCGCCGGCTTTCCTCGGTCGCGCGGGCGCGCTATGCGGGGCCATGTGCCAGACGATCCAGGATATCTACACCGATCGCGTCGCGCGCGGCGAGATCGACCCCGACCCGGCGCAGGAGGATATCCTGCCCGAGTTCGAGCGCATCCGTGCCGCGCTCGCCCGGCCGGTGAAGCGTGGCTTCTTCCGCCGCGCGCCCGAGCCGGTGCCGGGCCTCTATCTCTGGGGTGGGGTGGGGCGCGGCAAGTCCATGCTGATGGACATGTTCGCCGCAGCCGTCGACGCGCCCGCCCGGCGGGTGCATTTCCACGCCTTCATGCAGGAGATCCACCAGGGCATGCACGAGGCCCGCGGCCGCGGGGTGGAGGATGCGCTGCGCCCGGTGGCCGACGCGGTGGCGAAAGAGGTGCGCCTGCTGGCCTTCGACGAGATGCAGATCACCGACATCACCGACGCGATGATCGTGGGGCGGCTGTTCGAGCGGCTTTTCGAAGCGGGGGTGGTGGTCGTGACCACCTCGAACCGGCCGCCCGACGACCTTTACAAGGACGGGCTGAACCGGCAGCTCTTCCTGCCCTTCATCGCGCTGCTGAAAGAGCGGATGGTCGTGCGCGAACTGGCCAGCGACACCGATTACCGGCAGAACCGCCTGGCCGGAAGCCCGGTCTATTTCACCCCGGCCGACCGCGCCGCGCGCGACGAGATCCGGCATATCTGGCAGGGGCTGACGGGTGGCGACACCGCGCCTCTGACCCTGCGGGTCAAGGGCCGGGACGTGGTGCTGCCGGAATTTCACAACGGCGCCGCGCGGGCCAGTTTCTACGATCTGTGCGGCAAGCCGCTGGGCCCCGCCGATTA
Source organism: Paracoccaceae bacterium (assembly GCA_046541255.1). GTDB lineage: Bacteria > Pseudomonadota > Alphaproteobacteria > Rhodobacterales > Rhodobacteraceae > Rhodosalinus. Next base: position 22,606 of record JBKHDP010000012.1, read on the forward strand.
CCTGGCCATCGCCGAGGCGCTGCGGTTGCTGGTGCTGGAGGACATCCCGCGGCTGGGGCGGTCCAATTTCAACGAGGCGAAGCGTTTCGTCACTCTGGTGGATGCGCTCTACGAGGCGCGGGTGCGGCTGATCTGTTCGGCCGCGGCCGAGCCCGAGATGCTCTATGTCGAGGGCGAGGGCAGTTTCGAGTTCGAGCGCACCGCCAGCCGGTTGCGCGAGATGATGAGCCACGGCTGGGGCCACCCGTAAGCTGCCTTCGGCATCCGGCTCAGCCGTTCTCGCGCAGCACGCTGCCGGCCAGGTAGAGCGAGCCGCAGATCAGCACACGCGCCGCGGGCGCCACGCGGGCAATGCCCTCCAGCGCCGCGCCTACGCTTTCGGCGGTGGTGGCGGGCAGCCCCGCATCCCGGGCGGCGCGGGCGGTGGTCTCGGCGGGAAGGGTCGCGGCCTCGCCCGGGATCGAGACGGCGGTCAGGCTGTCGGCCACCCGCGCCAGCGGCCCCAGGTAGACCGCGATATCCTTGGTGTTCAGCATGCCGCAGATCAGATGCGTCGGTCGCGCGGGCAGCGAGGCGATGTGCCGGGCCAGCGCCTGCCCGGCAGAGGCATTGTGCCCGCCATCGAGCCAAAGCTCCACCCCGGGCGCGGCCTCGGCCAGCGGCCCCCTGCGCAGACGCTGCATCCTTGCGGGCCATTCGGCGCGGGTCATGGCGGCCTCGAACGCGTCCTCGCCGAAACCCATATGCCGCAGCGCGGCCAGCGCCGCGCCCGCGTTCTCGATCTGGTGGGCGCCGGGCAGGCAGGGCAGGGGCAGGTCCAGCAGCCCGCGCTCGTCCTGATAGATCAGTCGCCCGCGTTCCTCCCAGGCGTGCCAGTGCTGGCCATGCGCCAGAAGCGGCGCGCCCAGCCGTGCCGCGGCGGCCTCGATCACCTCCATCGCCTCTTCGGGTTGCGGACCGACGATGCAGGGCACGCCGCGCTTGAGGATACCCGCCTTCTCGCCCGCGATCTTGCCCAGCGTGTCGCCCAGGTATTGCTCGTGATCGCGCGACACCGGCGTGATGATCGTCAGCGCGGGGCGTTCCACCACGTTGGTGGCATCGAGCCGCCCGCCCAGCCCGGTCTCCAGCAGGGTCCAGTCCGCCGGGATGCGGGCGAAGGCCAGCAGCGCGGCGCAGGTGGTGATCTCGAAATAGGTGATCGTCTCGCCGCCATTGGCGGCATAGCATTCGTCGAGCAGGGCGGTCAGCGCGTCTTCCGAGATCAGCGTGCCCGCCAGCCGGATGCGTTCGTGGAACCGCGCCAGATGGGGCGAGGTATAGGCATGGGCCGACTGCCCGGCCCCCTCGATGCCTGCGCGCAGGAAGGCCAGGGTGGATCCCTTGCCGTTGGTGCCCGCCGCATGGATCACTGGGGGCAGGTCGCGTTCGGGATGGTCGAGCGCGGCCAGAAGGCGCCAGACCCGGTCCAGCGTCAGGTCGATGATCTTGGGGTGCAGCGCCATCATCCGCGCGAGGATGGCGTCGGAGCCCGCGAGCTGGGTGTCGGCTGTCATGCGAGAGGCCCGGATGGGGCGGGACGGGCCCGCCGCAGAAAAGGGCGCGCGGCTAGAGCGGCGCGCGGGTGATGGCGGAAAGGTCCGCGTTCACGTCGAAGCTGAGCGCGTTGATCCCGGTGATGCCGAATTCGGCCAGCCGGGCGCTGTGCTTGTCGCGGTAGGCGGCCGCGGCCTCGGCGCTGTCGAAGACATAGATGCCCCCGGCGCGACCTTCGGCGCGGTTCTCGGTCCAGACCTTCCAGACCAGGCCCGGTTCGGCGGCGATATCCTGCGCCAGACCCTCCATCGCGGCGGTCATCCCGGCGCCCCAGGGGCCGGCGAAGGGGAAGTCGAATTGCAGCAGTGTATGGGCCATGGTGTGATCCCTCCCTGGCAGTCAGCGGTTGCCCGTATCCGGGTGCGGCTTTTCGGGCTGCGCGGATACTGTCGTGTCGGCCAGGGCCGGCTCGGCCGGGGCGGGCAGATCGGCCTTCACGGCGGGCGGCAGGTTCAGCAGCATCCGGGTGATGGAGATCAGCTCGTCGCGCAGGGCGCCGCGCGGCGTCACACGATCCAGCATGCCGTGATCCAGCAGATATTCCGCCCGCTGGAAACCTTCGGGCAGTTTCTCGCGGATCGTCTGCTCGATCACGCGGGGGCCGGCGAAGCAGATCAGCGCACCGGGCTCGGCGATCTGCACGTCGCCCAGCATGGCATAGCTTGCCGTCACCCCGCCGGTGGTGGGATGGGTCAGCACCACGATATAGGGCAGCCCCGCCTCCTTCAGCATCTGCACCGCGACGGTGGTGCGCGGCATCTGCATCAGCGACAGGATGCCTTCCTGCATCCGCGCGCCGCCGGCGGCGGAGAACAGGATCAGTGGGCGCCTGGTCTCGACCGCCCGTTCGGCGGCTGCGATGATGGCGTTGCCCACATACATGCCCATCGAGCCGCCCATGAAGCTGAAATCCTGCGCCGCGGCCACGATCGGCGTGCGCCCGATCTCGCCCTCGGCGACCAGCATCGCCTCCTTCTCGCCGGTGGCCTTCTGCGCCGCCTTCATGCGATCGGGGTATTTCTTCTGGTCGCGGAACTGCAGCGGGTCGGCCAGCGGCGCGGGCACCGCGATCTCGGTGAAGATCCCGCCATCGAACAGGCTGGCAAAGCGCGCGCGGGGCGTGATGGCCATGTGATGGCCGCAGTTGGTGCAGACATTGAGATTGTCCGACAGCTCGCGGTGGAACAGCATCGTTCCGCATTCGTCGCATTTCGTCCACAGGTTCTCGGGCATCTCGCGGCGCGAGAAGATCGAGTTGATCCGGGGGCGGACGTAATTGGTGATCCAGTTCATCGCATGCTTCCGGGCAACGGGCCTTGCGCCGAGATAAGCCCGCCGCGCCGCAAATGCAATCAGCGCCGGATCGCGATCCGCGCCGCCAGCCAGGAACACAGCATCAGGCCGAGGTCGATGGGCAGTGCGCTCAGCAGCGCGCCGCCATCCGGCGGCAAGTCGGGCAGCGTGTACAGCGCAAGCCCGGACAATGGCCCCTCCATCGCGGTCAGCGCGATCGGGAAGAGATTGTTCGTGAAATGCACGGCGATCGCGGGGCCCAGCGTGCCGGCGCGCGCGGTGAGATCCGCCAGGACCAGCGCGAACAGCCCGGTCCAGAGCGCGACAGCCAGCGCGTTCGTCCCGTAATTCGAAGGCGCGTAATGGCCCAGCGCGAACAGCACCGCCGGTGCGCCCATCCAGATCAGCGGGCTGCGGAACCGAGCGGCAAGCTGTTGCTGGATATAGCCGCGGAACAGCAGCTCCTCGGCCCCGGTCTGGACCAGCAGACCGCCCAGGGTCAGCGGCAGCAGCAGCAGCCACAGATCGGCGGGCAGGTTCTGGCGCGGCTCGGCTCCGCCGGGTGCCGCCCCCCAGGGCGGCAGCAGGACGACCGCCGCATGAAGCAGGGCAAGCGCCACCAGCACCCGGCCGAAATCGCGCAGCCCGGCGCGCAGCGACGGGCCGATCAGGCTGACGGCGCTGCGCCGGTGCAGGTGATGCGCCGCCGCCACGGTGCCCAGCGCCATGAAGGCGAAGGCATAAAGCAGCACCAGCGCCGAAATCGGCGTGCCGCCCGGGGTCTCGGCCAGCACCACTTCGGCATAGAGCCCCTGCGGCGAGATGGCGAACAGCGCCGCGCGCAGCGCCCAGTTCAGTCCGAACAGCACCACCAGCACCACGCCCAGCCCGGCCAGCAGCCGCCAGAGTTCGGCACGGCGCCGCGCCGGGGCGACGAAGGACTGATGGGCGGCGTAGCGCATGGCGCAGAAATGCGGCAAGCGGGCGCGCCTGGCAAGGCCGCAATCGGCCTTGTGCCGTGCCGGGCCATTCCGTATTCCGGAAACGAAGATCGCTCAGGGAGGCCGCCAGATGTCCACGCGCAGGTTCGACAAGTCCAAGCTGCCCAGCCGTCCCGTCACCGAGGGCCCGGCGCGGGCGCCGCACCGCTCGTACTACTACGCGATGGGCATGACCGAGGAAGAGATTCACCAGCCCCTGGTCGGGGTCGCCACCTGCTGGAACGAGGCGGCGCCCTGCAACATCGCGCTCAGCCGGCAGGCGCAGGCGGTGAAGGGCGGCGTCAAGGAAGCGCATGGTTCGCCGCGCGAATTCACCACCATCACCGTGACCGACGGGATCGCCATGGGGCACGAGGGGATGCGCTCTTCGCTCGCGTCGCGCGAGGCGATCGCCGATACCGTCGAACTGACGATGCGCGGCCATTGCTACGACGCGCTGGTGGGGCTGGCGGGCTGCGACAAGTCGCTGCCGGGCATGATGATGGCGATGGTGCGGCTGAACGTGCCGTCGGTCTTCATCTATGGCGGCTCGATCCTGCCGGGCAAGGCGCCGCAGGTGGACGAGATCCCCGAGGATTTCCGCTCGCGCGACCTGACCGTGCAGGACATGTTCGAGGCCGTCGGCCGGCACCAGAACAAGCAGCTGTCGGACAAGGCGCTCGACATGCTGGAACGGGTGGCCTGCCCCAGCGCGGGCGCCTGCGGCGGGCAGTTCACCGCGAACACCATGGCCTGTGTGTCCGAGGCGATCGGCCTGGCGCTGATGAACTCCTCCGGCATGCCGGCGCCCTACGAGAGCCGCGACCAGTATGCCGAGGCGTCGGGCCGCGCGGTGATGAACCTGCTGGAAAGGAACATCCGTGCCCGCGACGTGGTCACCCGAAAGAGCCTGGAGAACGCGGCCCGCGTGGTGGCCTGCACCGGCGGCTCGACCAATGCGGGTTTGCACCTGCCGGCCATCGCGCATGAGGCGGGGATCGAGTTCTACCTCGACGACGTCTGCGAGATCTTCCGTGACACGCCCTATTTTGTCGATCTCAAGCCCGGCGGACAGTATGTGGCCAAGGATCTCTACGACGCGGGCGGCATCCCGGTGGTGATGAAGGAGCTGCGCAAGGCCGGGCTGATCCACGAGGATTGCGTTACCGCCAGCGGCCGCAGCATCGGCGAGGAACTGGACCTGATCGAGCGCGAGGCCGATGGCCGGGTGATCTACCCGATCGAAAAGCCGCTCACCCGGACGGGCGGCGTCGTCGGGCTGAAGGGCAACATCGCCCCCGAGGGTGCCATCGTGAAGGTGGCCGGCATCGCCGAGGAGAACCAGGTCTTCACCGGCCCGGCGCGTGTCTTCGAATGCGAGGAAGACGCCTTCGCCGCGGTGCAGAACCGCGAGTACCAGGAGGGCGAGGTGATCGTCATCCGCAACGAGGGCCCCGCCGGCGGCCCCGGCATGCGCGAGATGCTGGCAACCACGGCCGCCCTCTCTGGCCAGGGCATGGGCAAGAAGGTGGCGCTGATCACCGATGGCCGCTTCTCGGGCGCGACGCGCGGTTTCTGCGTGGGCCATGTGGGGCCGGAAGCGGCCCATGGCGGGCCGATCGCCCTGCTGAGGAACGGCGACATGATCACGATCGACGCGGTCAGGGGCGAGCTGTCGGTCGACCTGTCCGAGGAAGAGCTGGAAACACGCCGTGCCGCATGGCCCGGCCCGCGCGAGACGATCTATGCCACCGGCGCCGTCTGGAAATTCGCGCAGCTTGTCGGGGCCACCTACAAGGGCGCGGTCACCCATCCGGGCGGCAAGGCCGAAAAGCATGTCTACATGGACCTCTAGGGTCGCGGCTTCGGGCGCGGTCGCCGCGCTGG
>JBKHDP010000013.1:0-28232 GCA_046541255.1 Paracoccaceae bacterium
GGCCCGGCTGGCCCCCACGCCAGAGGCCGGGCGGCGCTGGGCGGGGCTGGCGCAGGAGGTCTCGGACCGGCTGGCCCATGGGCTGGCGGTCAACCTTGACCCTGCCGCGCTCATCCTAGATACCGTGCTCAAGATCAAGGACAGGGCGGCGGCCTGAGCCCCGCCCGGGGGCAGAAATGAGCGTCACGCCGAGCATCACCGACAGTCATTGCCACCTCGATTTCCCGGATTTCGCCGAGGAACGGGCGCAGGTCGTCGCGCGCGCGGTCGAGGCCGGCGTGCGGCGGATGGTGACGATCTGCACCCGGCTGCGCCAGGAACCCGCGGTCCGCGCCATCGCGGAGGCCCATGATCCGGTGTTCTACGCCGCGGGCACCCACCCGATGAGCGCCGCCGAGGAACCCATGGCCACGGTCGAGGAACTGGTGGCGCTTGCGGAACATCCCAAATTCGTGGGCATCGGCGAGAGCGGACTTGACTACCACTACACGGCCGAGAGCGCCGCGCTGCAAAAGCGGAGCCTGCGCATCCATATCGAGGCCGCGCAGGAGACCGGGCTGCCGCTCATCATCCATGCCCGCGACGCCGACGCGGACATGGCGCGCATCCTGGCCGAGGGTCATGCCCGTCGGCCCTACGCGTGCGTGATGCACTGCTTTTCCTCGGGCGCCGGGCTGGCGCGGGCGGCGCTGGATCTGGGGTTCTACCTGTCGATGTCGGGCATCGCGGCCTTTCCCAGATCCACCGAGCTGCGCGAGATCTTCGCCGCCGCCCCGCTGGAGCGTATCCTGGTCGAGACCGACAGCCCCTATCTCGCCCCGCCGCCGCATCGCGGCAAGCGCAACGAGCCGTCCTATACCGTGCATACCGCAAGGGTGGGGGCCGAGATCTTCGGCCTGTCCTATGCCGAGTTCGCCGCCGCCACCGAGGCCAATTTCGAGCGGCTCTTCGCCAAGGCCGCCCGATGGCAAACGGCCGCGTGATGGGCGAGTTGCGGTTCACCATCCTGGGCTGCGGATCCTCGGGCGGCGTGCCGCGCCTGGGCGGGCATTGGGGCGATTGCGATCCCGGCAACCCGAAGAACACCCGCCGGCGCTGCTCGATGCTGATCGAGCGCGAGGAGGGGGGCGGCATCACCCGAGTGCTGATCGACACGTCCCCCGACCTGCGCCAGCAATTGCTGGACGCGGGCGTGGGAGAGCTCGACGCGGTGGTCTACACCCATTCCCATGCCGATCACGTCCACGGGCTGGACGACCTGCGCATGATCGTCTTCAACATGCGCCGCCGCCTGGCGGTCTGGGCCGATGGCGACACCCAGAACGATCTGTACTCGCGCTTCGGCTACGCCTTCATGCAGCCCGAGGACAGCCCCTATCCGCCGATCCTGGACATGCACACGATCCATGACGAGGTGGTCGTCGAGGGCGCGGGCGGCGCGGTGCGGCTGATTCCGTTCAAGGTGGGGCATGGCGCGATCGACGCGCTGGGCTTCCGCATCGGGCCGTTGGCCTACCTGCCCGACGTGGCCGAGATCTACGATGACGCCTGGCCGGTGCTGGAGGGGCTGGATTGCTGGGTGCTCGACGCGCTGCGGCGCACGCCGCATCCGACCCATGCCCATCTCGACCGCTCGCTGGAATGGATCGCGCGGGTCCGCCCCGCCCGCGCGGTGCTGACCAACATGCATATCGATCTCGACTACGCCACCGTCGCGGCCGAGACGCCGGAGCACGTCACCCCCGCGCATGACGGGATGGTGATCCGCTACCCGCTGTGACCGTGATCGAAGGCGAAGCCGCCATGCCCTTCATCGGACCGGAAGGGCCCGTCGCGCGGCGGGCGGCCCGCGCGGTGTCGGCAGCGGGGCATCCATGCAGGCGCTGATCGAGGTCATCCTGCCGGTCTTCCTGGTGATCGGCTTCGGGTATGTCGCGGTCTGGCGCGGGCTGTTCTCGGATTCCGCGGTGGACGGGCTGATGAAATTCGCCCAGGGCTTCGCCTTGCCCTGCCTGCTTTTCCGCGCCATCGCCGGGCTGGATCTCGGGCAGGAATTCGACCCGCGGCTGCTGGCCAGCTTCTATGCCGGGGCGGCTCTGTGCTTCGCCGCGGGGATCGCCGGGGCGCGGCTGCTGTTCCGCCGCGACTGGGAAGACAGCATCGCCATCGGCTTCTGCTGCCTGTTCTCGAACTCGCTGCTGCTGGGCCTGCCGATCACCGAGCGGGCCTATGGCGCCGATGCGCTGACCGGGAACTACGCCATCGTCGCGATACATTCGCCGTTCTGCTACGCGCTGGGCATCACCGCGATGGAAGTGGCGCGCGCCCGCGGCCGGGCCGGGCCCGCGCTGGTCGGGCGGGTTCTGCGCGCGATGTTCCGCAACGCGCTGATCATCGGGATCCTGCTGGGTTTCGCCGTGAACCTGCTGTCGGTGCCGGTGCCCCAGGCGGTCGAGGGCGGACTGGATCTGGTGATCCGCGCGGCGCTGCCGGCGGCGCTGTTCGGCTTGGGCGGGGTGCTCTACCGCTACCGGCCCGAGGGCGACCTGCGCACCATCGGCTTCGTTTGCGCGATCTCGCTGCTGCTGCATCCGGCGATCACCTGGGGCATGGGCCGCGGGCTGGATCTCGGCGAGGCCGGGCTGCGCTCGGCGGTGGTCACGGCCTCGATGGCGCCGGGAGTGAACAGCTATCTCTTCGCCAACATGTACGGGCGCGCGCGGCGGGTGGCGGCCTCTTCGGTGCTGCTGGCCACCGCCCTGTCGGTGCTGAGCGTCTGGATGTGGCTGGCCATCCTGCCGTGATCGGCCTGCCCCCGAAGCAAAGGCGCCGCGGCCTGCGGCCGCGGCATCGGGTTTTTCGGCGGCCTGCGGCCGCGGTTGGATATTTGGACCAAGAAGAAGCAGGGGCGGGCGTAGCGCCCCCGCCGGGGTGATCAGAAGAACGCCTGCAGCCCGGTGATGGCGCGGCCCAGGATCAGGGCATGGACGTCATGGGTGCCCTCGTAGGTGTTCACCGTCTCCAGGTTCATCATGTGGCGCATCACCTGAAACTCCGCCGAGATGCCGTTGCCGCCATGCATGTCGCGGGCGTGGCGGGCGATGTCCAGCGCCTTGCCGCAATTGTTGCGCTTGACGATCGAGATCATCTCGGGCGCGGCATTGGCCTCGTCCATCAGGCGGCCGACCTGCAGGCTGGCCTGCTGGCCGAGGGCGATTTCCGTCATCATGTCGGCCAGTTTCTTCTGGTAGAGCTGGGTCTGGGCGATGGGCCTGTCGAACTGCTTGCGATCCAGCCCGTACTGGCGCGCGGCATGCAGGCAGAACTCGGCCGCGCCCAGCACGCCCCAGCTGATGCCGTAGCGCGCCCGGTTGAGGCAGCCGAAGGGTCCCTTGAGGCCCTGCACATGCGGCAGCAGCGCGTCCTCTCCCACCTCCACGCCGTCCATCACGATCTCGCCGGTGATCGAGGCGCGCAGGCTCAGCTTGCCGCCAACCTTCGGCGCCGAGAGGCCCTTCATGCCCTTTTCCAGCACGAAGCCGCGGATCTTGCCGTCATGCGCGTCGGACTTGGCCCAGACCACGAAGACATCGGCGATCGGCGAGTTCGAGATCCACATCTTCGAGCCGGTCAGCTTGTAGCCATTGGCGGTCTTCACCGCGCGGGTCTTCATGCCGGCCGGGTCCGAGCCCGCGTCGGGCTCGGTCAGGCCGAAGCAGCCGATCCATTCGCCGCTGGCGAGCTTGGGCAGGTATTTCTGCCGCTGTTCTTCCGAGCCATAGGCATAGATCGGATACATCACGAGGCTGGATTGCACCGACATCATCGACCGGTAGCCCGAATCCACCCGCTCGACCTCGCGGGCGACGAGGCCGTAGCTGACATAGCCCGCGCCCAGCCCGCCATATTCCTCGGGGATGGTCACGCCCAAAAGGCCCATCTCGCCCATCTCGCGGAAGATGGCCGGGTCGGTCGTTTCCTCGTTGAAGGCCTCGATCACCCGGGGCTGCAGCTTTTCCTGCGCGTAGGCGCGGGCGCTGTCGCGGATCATCCGCTCGTCCTCGGTCAGCTGGTCGTTCAGCCGCAGAGGATCTTCCCAGTCGAACCGGCCCAGATCGGGCGCGTCCTTGGCCTTGAGCTTGGGGGCGGGCATGTCGAGCGTCATGGGATGCCTTTCTCCGGGGCGGAGCCCGGTGCAGTTGGGAGATTTCCGCGATCATACTATTTCAATCGCGCAATGAAAAACGTGTTTGTGGCATGATCACATGTGCTTTACTCATGTCGTCATGCCCTGGTCCCGCCGATACCTGCCCTCCATCAGCCAGCTGCGCGCCTTCGAGGCGGTGATGCGCACGGGCTCCACCACCGCGGCGGCGGCCGAGCTGAACATGACCCAGGGCGCGGTCAGCCGGCACATCCAGGGGCTGGAGGCGCAGCTGGGCACGCCGCTGTTCCTGCGCGAGCGGCGCCAGCTGGTGCCGGGCGAGGCGGCGCGGCACTATGCGCGCAGCGTGGCCCAGGCGCTGGACCTGATCGGCCGGGCCTCGATGGAGCTGGCCGCCAATCCCGGCGGCGGCACGCTGTCGCTGGCGATCCTGCCGGCCTTCGGCACGCGCTGGCTGGCGCCGCGGCTGCCGGACTTCCTGTCGGCGCATCCCGGTGTCACGGTCAACCTGGCCACCCGGCTGCGGCCGGTGGAGTTCGACGCCGAGGGTTTCGACGCCGCGATCCATTTCGGTGCGGCCGATCTGCCGGGCTGCGATTTCCTGAAGCTGGGGGAGGAGCCTTTGCAGGCCGCCTGCGCGCCGGCCTTCCTGCGCGCGCATCCGGTGGCCCGGGCCGGGGATCTGCTGGGCCTGCCTTTGCTGCAGCTGGAATCACGCCCGCGCGCCTGGGAACGGTGGTTCGCGCATCACGGGGTCGAGGCGGCGGTCCCGCAGGGCATGATCTTCGACCAGTTCGCCACCATGACGCAGGCGGCCATTCACGGGGTGGGCGTGGCGCTGCTGCCGCGCTTTCTCGCGCAGGCGGAGTTCGAGGATGGCCGGCTGGTGCCCGCCTTCGGCGCGCCGGTGCCGGGGCGCGGCAGCTACTGGCTGGCCTGGCCGCGGGCGCGGGCGGACTACCCGCCGCTGCGGGCGCTGCGCGACTGGCTGGCCCGCAACCCGATCGGCGGGTGACGCGGCGACCGAGGCGGGGTCAGCGCTCCACCCGCCAGCGCGCCTCCAGCCGTTCCAGCGCGGCAATGCGCTCTTCCGTCCGGGGATGGCTCATCAGCCAGGCGGGCATGACGCCGGCGCGCGACTGCGTCAGCGCCTCCAGCTTGCGGAACAGGGATTTCTGCGGCTCGACCCCGATCCCGGCCTTGACCAGCAGCGCCGCCGCATAGGCATCGGCCTCGTATTCGTCGCTGCGCGACATGCGCGCGGCCAGCAGCGTGGTGACGCCATTGGCAATCAGCACGCCGATGCCGGGCAGGATGCGGGCGAGCACCATGGCCAGCGCGGTGCGCAGCGCGTTCTGGCCAGAGAAATCGATCATCCTGCGGCGGGTATGGCCCAGCGCCACATGGCCCAGCTCATGCGCGATCACGCTGGCCATTTCCTCGGCGCTGACCTCGCCGTTGCGATACTTGCTGTAGAAGCCCCGGGTGATGAAGATCCGGCCATCGGGCGCGGCCAGCCCGTTCACCGGGTCGATCTCGTAGATGTTCACCCGGATGCGCGGCACATCCAGCGCGGCGGCCAACCGGTCGGTCAGCCGCTTGAGCGTCGGGTCGGCCAGTTCGGTCGAGCGGCTGTCCAGCTCGCGCTTCGTGCGCCAGACCGAGAACCGGTACATGGCGAGCGCATAGAGCACGGCAAGCAGGATGGGGGTGAGCTTGAGCATGTGCAGGATATGGCCCGCGCGGGCGGCGGCGGCAAGGGCGCGGCGCGCTCAGCGCCCGTTCCTGCGGCGTTGTTCCGCCCGGAGCGTGGCGCGCAGCCACAGGCCCAGACCAACAGCCACCACCGCCCCGGCAAGGAGGCCGCTGATATCGGAGGCCAGTTCCGCCACGGTGCCGAGATTCTCGGCAAAGGCCCGGCCCAGCCCGACATAGACGGCCACCCAGACACATTCGCCGGCGATCGCCCAGGCGGTGAAGCGCATCCGGCGCATCGACACCGCACCGGCGACGAAATTCACCCAGGGGCCCAGCGGGCTGAACAGCCAGCGGCTGAGAAAGACGCCGATGCCGCCACGATGCTCGATCAGGGTACTTGCGCGCCGCATCAGGGTGGCGTGGCGGGGTTTGCGGGCGATCCTGACCTGCAGCGCGGCGCGCCCGCGCGCGCCCAGCACATAGCCCGCCTGGTCGCCCAGCACCGCGCCGGCCAGTGCCGCCAGCGCCACCGACAGCAATGTCAGGTCGCCGGTGGCGGTGAAGGCGCCGCCGGTCAGCATCACCAGCGAGGCCGGAACCGGCAGCGCGAGACAGGACAGGAAGGTCGTCACCGCGATCACCGCGACCCCCCAATCCGCCACCAGTTCCGGCAGCCAGTCGGTCATTGCGCCCCCGTCCGCTGCTCTATCAGCGCGCGCACCTCGGCCAGGATGATCTCCACGGGAACGCCGCGCGCGCGGGCGATATCGTTCAGGGTGGGGCGCTTGCCGATCTGCGGCGTCACGCCCAGCGCCCGGGACACCTCGACGGGATCGAGTTCCCAGGAATGGGCGATGTAGCGCGGCGTCATCCAGGCCTGCGGCGGCTGCTCGCGATGCGCCGGGTCGGACCAGTAGAGCGAAAAGACAAGAAAGCGCGCGGTGAAGAACAGCGTCACCAGCAGTGCGAGGATGAAACCCGCGCAGGCCAGCCGGTGCCGTCGCCACAGGACGCGCAATGTGCCTAGCACGCGATCAGCCCGGTGCCGTGGCGCGACAGCCGTTCGGGCCCCTGCGCCCCCAGCAGCACCGAATGGCCCAGTGTCATGGCCAGCCCGGTCGTATCGTCCAGAAGGATCATGTGCAGAAAGAATATCTGGTTCTGCTGCATTTCAAGGGGATTGCCCGCGTGGAACATGGGAAAATCCACCCAGATCGGGGCGAAGACCGCGCCCATCGCGTAGCCGCAGGCCTTCAGCCGGGCATCGGCGAAGCCATGCCCGTCCAGCACATCCGCATGCGCGTCGTAGACCTCGGCCATGGGCCGTCCGGGGCGCATGGCGGCCTCGCTGGCCTCCAGCGCCTCCTCCACCGCCTTGTGCATCCGGAGCTGTTGCGCCCCGACCGGGCCCAGCACCACCGTGCGCATCATCGCCGCGTGGTGGCGGTGATAGCTGCCCGCCCATTCCAGCGTCAGCTGGTCTTGCGCGCCCAGATGCCGCCGCCCGGAATAGGACCGGCACATCAGCGCGCCGGGGCCCGATCCGAGGATCGTCTCGTTGGCCGCGGGCTCGCCGCCGCCGCGCAGCACCGCGCCCTGCATGGCGGCGTGAATCTCGCCCTCGAAGGCGCCGGGGCGGGTCTCGGCCAGCCCGGCCTCCAGCGCGTCATCGGCCAGTTCGGCGGCGCGGCGGTGCAGCGCGATTTCGGCGGGCGATTTCACCCGGCGCAGCGGCGGGATCAGGTCCGATGCCTCGACCAGTCCGGGCAGGGCGGCATGCAGCATCCTTCCACTGGCCTCGGTCAGGCCGGGGGTGCGGCCCTCGTAGCCAAGGCGCCCGCCCCGCAGGCCCAACCGGCCCAGCAGCGCGGCCAGGTCCTGCGCCGGATCGAGGCCCTGCGCATCCCCGTAGACATGGATCTGATCCTCCGTCAGCACCGAGGTGAACCGCGCCTGCCGCAGATCCGGCAGGCGCGTCAGCAGCGCCAGCCCGCCATCGGCATCGAGGACCAGGCACTGGAACATGGCAAAGCCGAAAGTGTCGTAGCCGGTCAGCCAGAACTGGCTTTCCGGCGCGAAGAGCAGGATCGCGTCCAGCCCGGCCTCCCGCAGCGCGCGCGCGGCGACCCGTTGCCGGGCGGTGAACTCCTGAAGCGTGAAATGCGGCGGCATGTGGTTCCTTCCGTTGCTCCGGCCGTCCCGCCCCCTCGGGTTCAAACCGCCAGCCCCGTGCCGAAGGTTCCCGCCTAGCGTACCAGGTCCTTCATCCCGCGCTCCAACCCTTCCAGCGTCATCGGCACCATGCGGTCCTCGAAGATGTCGCGGATCATCTGGATCGACTGGGTATATTGCCAGTGCCGCTCGGGCACCGGGTTGATCCAGAGGTGATCGGGCCATTGCGCGCGGGCGCGCTCCAGCCAGGTCTGGCCCGCCTCGGCGTTCCAGTGCTCGTTGGCGCCGCCGGGAAAGGCGATCTCGTAGGGCGACATCGAGGCATCGCCCACGAAGATGCACTTGTAGTCGGGGCCATAGGTATGCAGCACGTCCCAGGTGGGCGTCACCTCGTCCCAGCGCCGGCGATTGTCGCGCCATACGCCTTCGTAAAGGCAGTTGTGGAAATACCAGTATTCCAGGTGCTTGAATTCGGATCGCGCGGCCGAGAACAGCTCTTCGACCACCTTGACATGGGCATCCATGCTGCCGCCCACGTCGAGAAACAGCAGCACCTTGACGGCGTTGCGCCGCTCGGGGCGGGTTTGCACGTCGAGATAGCCGTGTTCGGCGGTGGCGCGGATCGTGCCGTCGAGATCCAGCTCTTCGGCCGCGCCGTCCCGGGCCCATTGGCGCAGCCGTTTCAGCGCCACCTTGATGTTGCGGGTACCCAGTTCCACCGCGTCGTCGAGATTGCGGAACTCGCGCCGGTCCCAGACCTTGACGGCGCGCTGGTGGCGGCTTTCGGCCTGGCCGATGCGCACGCCCTCGGGGTTGTAGCCATGGGCGCCGAAGGGCGAGGTGCCCGCGGTGCCGATCCACTTGTTGCCGCCCTGGTGGCGGCCCTGCTGCTCCTTGAGGCGCTGTTTCAGCGTCTCCATCAGCTTGTCGAACCCGCCCAGCGCCTCGATCTCGGCCTTCTCCTCGTCCGAGAGGTGCTTTTCGGCCATCTTGCGCAGCCAGTCGCCGGGCAGGTCCACCGCCTCCAGCACGTCCTCCAGGCGGATCTCTTCCAGCCCCTTGAAGCTGGCGGCGAAGGCGCGATCGAACCGGTCGAGATTGCGCTCGTCCTTCACCATCGCCGCGCGCGACAGGTAGTAGAAGCCTTCCACGTCATAGGTGACCAGGTTGGCGCGCATCGCCTCGAGGAAAGTCAGGTATTCCCGCAGCGTTACCGGAACGCCGCCCTTTCTCAGGTTCTCGAAGAAGGGCAGGAACATGGGGCTCAGACAGCCATGCGGCTGAGCACGATGGTCACGATCACCCCCACCAGCGCGAAGGCGATGCCGAAGCCCGCCCCGTATTGCAGCTGGTCCAGCAGGTTGCCCTTGTTGCGGCGCGCGGCGAGCACGCCCATCACGATGCCCAGAAGGGCGGCGGCGATGATGATCATGGTGCGGTCAGCCTTCCCGGTTCAGCGGGTTGAGCGACGCGATCTCGCGCAGCTTGGCACGCACCGCCCAATCCGCGCCGAATCCGTAACGCGCCCAGCCCAGGCTGTCCACCCGCACCGCCGCGGCGTCGGCGCGCTGGCCGGACAGCTCCAGCGCCTCGGCGCGCAGCATCATCAGGGTGGACATCAGCATCGCGTTCTCGTGCCGTGTCGCCGCGGGCAGGGCGCGTTCGGTCAGCGCCAGCGCCTGCGTCGCGTCGCCCTCGCTGAGGGCATAGGCGGCAAGCTGGGCCGAGACATAGGCGCGGTGCAGCGCCCCGCGCGGGTCATCGGCATGGATGCGGTCGGCGGCCTGGAATTGCGCGCGGGCGAGCCCGGGATCGATCGACTGCGTGATGCGTCCCAGCGCGAAATGCGAAAACGCCAGCCGGTGGTCGCGCCAGCCCTCGGACCGGGCGATGCGCACCGCCTCCTGGGCCGCGCGGCGGCGCGCGGCGGGCGTGGCGCCGGGGCCCAGCGCGGTCTGGATCGCGTCGATCCAGGCCCGCGGCGTCGCGGGCAGCGGGTTGCGGGCGCGGCCTTCGCCGCGCGGGTTCAGCCGGGCCAGGATGGCGGGCAGCCGGGCGGCCACCTGCTCGGCGCGCATGCCGTTGCGCAGCGCCGGGTCGTAATAGGCGCGCAGGATCAGCATGTCGAACCCGGTCAGCACGGTATGCACGTTGTCGTCGTTGAACACGCTGTCGGGCAGACGGTAGAGATCGTTGAGCGGTCCCAGCGCCTGTGCCAGTTCCTCGTGCAGGCAGTCGCGGGCCTCCTGCGGGCTGACATCGGAGGGCAGGAACACCGCCGCGCGCTGGCGGCTGCGCAGCTCGGACCAGCTGATGGCCGTGCTGCGGCGCATCCGGCGGTATTCCTTCAGGCTGGAGACATTCGGGACGACGAAGCACGCCGCCTGCGGCAGCTCGCGCCGGATTCGCGCGCCGGGCACGCTTTCCACCGTGATGTCGGCCTCGCCCGTGCGCACCAGCCGGATGTCGAGCCCCGCCTCGTCGCGCAGACGCGCCAGCAGGCGGCGCAGATCGGCGCGCAGCCCGGGCGAGGGCCGCCCGGTCAGCCGCACGCTCACGGGGCCCTCGAAGCGGGTGAAGACCGGCAGCCGCTTTCCGCTTTCCAGCCGGAAGGCGAGATCCATGAAATCGCGCGCGATATCGGCATTGGCGCGCCTGGGCGGTTCGGGGTCGGCAGCGGTGAAACTGCGCATCTGCGGCAGGGCCGCGTCGCCGGTGGCGGCGCGCGAGGCGATCTCGTCGCCGGGCGGCGCGCAGGACGCCAGCAGCAGCGCGGCACAGAGCACCACGCGCCGCATCAGGCCGCTTCCCCGGCGGGAGGTCCCGTCATCGTCGCGCGCTGCGCCTGCCGGATACGCCCGGACCATCGTTCTGCCATGTCGCTCGTCCTGCCTCGCCGGCCTCTGGCCGACCCGCCCTCGTTTTGCGGCAAGTCTACGACAATCCCAGCGCAATGCCAGCCCGGAGTCCGGCCGGCGCGGGGTTACCTCTGGCGGCGCGCCATGAAGGCCAGCCGCTCGAACAGATGCACGTCCTGTTCGTTCTTGAGCAGCGCGCCATGCAGCCGGGGCAGGGCGTTGGCGCCGTCGCGCTTCAGATCCTCGGGGCCCAGATCCTCGGCCAGCAGCAGCTTCAGCCAGTCCAGAACCTCGGAGGTGGAGGGCTTCTTCTTCAGCCCGGGCTGTTCGCGCAGTTCGTAGAATTGCGTCAGCGCCGTGGTCAGCAACTCGCCCTTGATGCCGGGGTGATGCACCTCGATGATCCGGCGCATCGTGTCGGGATCGGGAAAGCGGATGTAGTGGAAGAAGCAGCGCCGCAGGAAGGCGTCGGGCAGTTCCTTCTCGTTGTTGGAGGTGATGATGACCACCGGACGGTGCCGGGCGCGGATCGTCTCGCCGGTCTCGTAGACATGGAATTCCATCCGGTCGAGTTCCTGCAGGAGGTCGTTGGGGAACTCGATATCGGCCTTGTCGATCTCGTCGATCAGCAGCACCACCTTGCCCGGGGCCTCGAAGGCCTGCCACAGCTTGCCCTTGCGGATGTAGTTCTTCACGTCATGCACGCGGGCGTCGCCCAGCTGGCTGTCGCGCAGGCGGCTGACGGCGTCGTATTCGTAAAGCCCCTGCTGCGCCCTGGTGGTGGACTTGATGTTCCATTCGATCATCGGCAGGTCGAGGGCGCGGGCCACCTGGCGGGCAAGCTCGGTCTTGCCGGTCCCGGGCTCGCCCTTGACCAGCAGCGGCCGCTCCAGCGCCACCGCGGCATTGACCGCCACGGTCAGATCCTCGGTGGCGACATAGTCCTCGGTTCCCGCGAATTTCATCTTGCCGTCAACCCTTTGTCTCTTTGGTGCGCACCACCCCCGATTCGGACAGTTGGCGAACACTTGTGTAGTGACAAGCGAATGCCCTTGGGGTAAGTGCCCCGCGAGGGGTGCCACATGTCAGAGAAAATATCCATGACTGATGTTGGCCTTGCAATGGGAGCGGAAATGAAAGCGGAAACCTTCCTGCCCGAGGACTACATGCCGGCCGAGGACGAACCGTTCATGAACGAGCGTCAGCTCGAATGGTTCCGCCGCAAACTCTTGGAACAGAAGAACGAACTGCTCAGCGAAAGCCGCAGCACCATCGTCGGCCTGCAGGACGGGACGCGCAACATCCCCGATATTGCCGACCGCGCCAGCGAGGAAACCGACCGCGCCATCGAGCTGCGCATCCGCGATCGGCAGCGCAAGCTGGTGGCCAAGATCGATGCCGCGCTGCGCCGGATCGAAGAGGGCGAATTCGGCTATTGCCAGGATACCGGCGAACCGATCTCGCTCAAGCGGCTGGTGGCGCGGCCCACCACGACGCTCAGTCTCGAAGCGCAGGAACGCCACGAGCGCCGCGAGAAGGTCCATCGCGACGACTGACCGCAGGATGCGGCACGGAAAATGCAGACGCCGGGGCTGTCGCTCCGGCGTTTTTTCGTGGCACTTGGGCACATGGAATTGAAAAATCTCTCCGTTCTCGTGGCCGGTGGCGGCATCGGCGGTCTGGCCGCGGCGCTGGCCCTGCGCGCCCGCGGCGCCGAGGTTTGCGTGCTGGAACAGACCGGCGCGATTTCCGAGGTGGGGGCGGGGCTGCAGATCAGCCCCAACGGCGTGGCGGTACTGCGCGCGCTGGGGCTGGAGGCCGGGCTGGCCGCCCAGGCCCCGCGCGCCCGCGCCGTCAGCCTGCGCGACCCGCGCGGTGCCGAGGTGCTGCGGCTCGACCTGTCGGGGGGCGTGGCCGGGCGCGGCTTCTACCTGGTCCACCGGGCAGACCTGATCGCTCTGCTGGAACAGGCGGCGCTCGCGCGGGGCGTGACGATCCGTCTGGGCGCGCGCGTGGCGCAGGTGGAAGACGGCGCGCGGCCGGTGGCGGTGCTGGAGGGCGGCGAGCGATTGACGGCCGACCTGCTGCTGGGGGCGGACGGGCTGCATTCGGTGCTGCGCGCCGCGCTGAACGGCCCGGCCGCGCCCTTCTTCACCGGGCAGGCGGCCTGGCGTGCGATCGTGCCCAATCTCGTCGATCACCCGCCCGAGGCGCGGGTGCATATGGGGCCGGGGCGGCACCTGGTCAGCTACCCGCTGCGCGGCGGCCAGATCGTCAACCTTGTGGCGGTCGAGGAGCGTCGTGACTGGGTGGCCGAGGGCTGGCACCACCGCGACGACCCGGAAGCCGCGCGCCGCGCCTTCGAGGGCATGGGCGGTGACGTGCCGCTGTTGCTGGCGGCGGTGACCGAGCTGCATCTTTGGGGGCTGTTCCGACATCCGGTCGCTCGGCGCTGGCACGGGCAGGCGACGGCGCTGCTGGGCGATGCGGCGCATCCCACGCTGCCCTTCCTCGCCCAGGGCGCCAACATGGCGCTGGAGGACGCCTGGGTGCTGGCCCGCGCGCTGGCCGAGGCCGCGGGGCTCCCCGAGGGTCTGGCGGCTTATCAGCGCCTGCGGCGTGAGCGTACCGCGAAGATCGTCGCCGCCGCCTCGCGCAATGCCCGTCACTACCACCTGCGCCCGCCGGTCGCGCAGGGCGCGCATCTGGCGCTGCGGATCGCCGGCCGGCTGGCCCCCGGCGCGATGCTGGGGCGGTTCGGCTGGATCTACGGCCATGACGTGACGGCGTGAAAACCCGAGGCCCGCGACGCAGCGGCCCCGGCGTTCTGGCGCAACGACGAGATCCCGGACCGCGTCAGGCGGCCAGCTCGATCCAGACCGGCACGTGATCCGACGGCTTCTCGCGCCCGCGCACATGCCGGTCGATGCCGCAGCCGGTCATCAGGTCGGCCGCCTCGGGGCTCAGCAGCAGGTGGTCGATGCGGATGCCGTTGTTGCGCTCCCAGGCGCCGGCCTGGTAATCCCAGAACGAGTAGTGCCCGCCGCCGTGATGGCGCGCGCGGAACGCCTCGGTATAGCCCAGATTCACGATCCGGCGGAAGGCGGCGCGGCTCTGGGGCAGGGCGAGCGCATCCTTTGCCCAGGCTTCGGGGCGCTCGGCGTCCTCGTCCTGGGGGATGATGTTGTAATCGCCGGCCAGCACCACCGGCTCCTCCAGCGCCAGCAACCCGGCCGCGTGCAGGCGCATCCGCTCCATCCAGGCCAGCTTGTAGTCGTATTTCGGTCCCGGCGCGGGGTTGCCGTTGGGCAGGTAGAGCCCGGCGAGCCGCACCGCGATGCCCTCGGCCACCACCGTGGCCTCGATCCAGCGGGCCTGCGCGTCGTCCTCGTCGCCGGGCAGGCCCCTGCGGACGTCCTCCAGCGGGTGTTTCGACAGGATCGCCACGCCGTTGAAGCCCTTCTGGCCATGGGTCTCCACGTTGTAGCCGCGGTCCTCGAACAGCTCGGCGGGGAAGTTCTCGTCCACCGACTTGATCTCCTGCAGCAGCGCCACGTCGGGCTGTGCCTCGTCCAGCCAGTCGCAGAGCGCCGCGTGCCGCGCCTTGATGCCGTTGATGTTGAACGTGGCGATCTTCATGCTGCAAACTCCGCCCTTGGGTCGTGCGCCAGCTAGCCGGAGCGGCCGGTGCGGTGCAAGCGGGAGTTGGGAGATGGTTGCAGGGGGCTGCGCCCGATTTCCGATCGCAGCCATCTGTTTTCTGGCGCGCCCATGGCAGATCGCGTCGGGCGAGACAGGTCCAAGATCATGGCCCGGCGCAGAGACGCCCCGCAATCATCGCCCGGAGGATCGCCGCGCCAAGAACCCGGCCGCCCGATCACATTGCGCCGATCACATCGCGAAGGAGGTGCCGCAGCCGCAGGAGCTGCTGGCATTGGGGTTCTCGATCACGAAACGCGCGCCGATCAGTTCCTCGGAAAAGTCGATCACCGCGTTCTCCAGGAAGGGCAGCGAGACCGAATCCACCACCACCCGCTCGCCCTTGCCCTCCAGCACGAGGTCGTCCTCGGCGGGCGCGTCGAGGCGGATGTCGTACTGGAAGCCCGAGCAGCCGCCGCCCTCCACGGCCACGCGCAGGGCCTGGCCGTTTTTCGCGGCGCCGATCTCGGCCAGCCGCTCGAAGGCGCGTTCGGTGACTTTCGGAGGCAATTGCATGGCGATCCCGGCGGTTTCTTCCTTCGACTGTCTGGAATATATGACCCGCAGGGACAGCCGACAAGGATATGACCGATGCGCGCCAGACATGCCTGCGATCCGGGGCAGAGCCGGGGCCGGCGCTTTGCCGAGGAAGAAAGCGCCTTCCGGTCCTGCTTTCAGCGGGATCGCGACAGGATCATCCATGCCTCGGCCTTCCGGCGGCTCAAGCACAAGACGCAGGTCTTCGTCGAGCATGAGGGCGACTATTACCGCACCCGGCTGACGCATTCGATCGAGGTGGCCCAGGTGGCGCGCACCATCGCGGGCGTGCTGGGGCTGAACCCGGAACTGACCGAGGCGGTCGCGCTGGCGCATGATCTGGGCCACACGCCCTTCGGCCATACCGGCGAGGATGCGCTGGATGCGCTGATGCGGCCCTATGGCGGGTTCGATCACAACGCGCAGGCGATCCGCATCGTCACCCGGCTGGAACGCCACTACGCGGCCTTCGACGGGCTGAACCTGACCTGGGAGACGCTGGAAGGCATCGCCAAGCATAACGGCCCGGTGCCCGCGCCGGTGCCCTACGCGCTGGCGGATTACGACGCGCTGCACGATCTCGAGTTGTCCACCCATGCCGGGGCCGAGGCGCAGGTGGCGGCGCTGTCCGACGACATCGCCTACAACAACCACGATCTGCATGACGGGCTGCGCGCGGGGTTGTTCACGCTGGAGGAGATCGCGGCCCTGCCGGTGCTGGAGTCCTGTTTCGCCGAGGTGGATCGCGCCTGGCCCGGGCTGGACGAGTACCGCCGCCGGCACGAGGCGCTGCGCCGCTTCTTCGGCGTGCTGGTGGAGGACGTGATCGCGGTGAGCCGGGCCAACCTGGCCGACCTGAACGCCGAAAGCGCCGCGGATCTGCGCAGGGCGGGGCGGATGATGGTGCAGTTCTCGCCGGCGCTCT
Organism: Paracoccaceae bacterium; assembly: GCA_046541255.1. Lineage (GTDB taxonomy): Bacteria > Pseudomonadota > Alphaproteobacteria > Rhodobacterales > Rhodobacteraceae > Rhodosalinus. The sequence goes on from JBKHDP010000013.1 coordinate 16,055, forward strand.
GGCGCGATCTGCAGGAGATCCGGCAGTTTCTCTTCACCCGGATGTATCGGGCGCCCCGCGTGGTGGAAACCCGGGCGCAGGTCACGGAGGTGGTGCAGGAGCTGTTCCCGCTCTACCTGACCGATCCGGCGCTGCTGCCCGCGCGCTGGCAATCCGACGTGGACGCGGCCCCGGACGAGACCGCGCTGGCCCGCATCGTGGCCGATTACATCGCCGGGATGACCGACCGTTTCGCGTTGCAGGAGCATGCCCGGCTGGTGGGCGGGCCGGCCTCGGCGGCGGTGCTGGCGCGCGCCGCCGCGCAGCATTGACGCGCCTTCTGCGCGTGGTAAACCCCGCCCATCCAAGGAAGGGCCTGCGATGAACCTGTTTTCCGAGATCCGTTCCGCCGTGATCGCGGCGCTCGAGGCGATGCAAGCGGCGGGCGCGCTGCCCGGCGGGCTGGATTTCGCCAATGTCACCGTGGAACCGCCGCGCGATCCGGCGCATGGCGACATGGCCACCAATGCCGCGATGGTGCTGGCCAAGCCCGCGGGCCTGAAGCCGCGCGACATCGCCGCCGAGCTTGCCGCGCGGCTGGCGGAAGAGCCGCGCATCGCCGAGGCGCAGGTGGCCGGTCCCGGCTTCATCAACCTGCGGCTGGCGCAATCGGCCTGGCAGGGGATCTTGCGCGCCGCGCTGGAGCAGGGCGCGGGCTTTGGCCGCTCGGACATGGGGGCTGGGCAGCGGGTGAACGTGGAATATGTCTCGGCCAACCCCACCGGACCGCTGCATGTGGGCCATACCCGCGGCGCGGTGTTCGGCGATGCGCTGGCCAGCCTGCTGGATTACGCGGGTCACGAGGTCACGCGCGAATACTACATCAACGATGGCGGCGCGCAGGTCGATGTGCTGGCCCGCTCGGTCTACCTGCGCTACCTGGAGGCGCATGGCCGCGACGTGGCCTTCGAGGACGGCACCTATCCGGGCGACTACCTGATCGCGGTGGGCCAGGCCCTCAAGGAACAGGAGGGCGACCGCTGGGTGGGCCGGCCGGAATCCGAATGGCTGGTGCCGATCCGCGATTTCGCCACCGACGCGATGATGGCCCTGATCCGCGAGGATCTGGCCTCGCTGGGTGTGCGGATGGATGTCTTCTTCTCGGAGAAGTCGCTCTACGGAACCGGGCGCATCGAGGCGGCGATCGAGGCGCTGCGCGACAAGGGGCTGATCTATCGCGGCACGCTGGAGCCGCCCAAGGGCAAGACCCCCGAGGACTGGGAGCCGCGCGAGCAGACGCTGTTCAAGTCCACCGAACATGGCGACGACGTGGACCGCCCGATCATGAAGTCGGATGGCAGCTGGACCTATTTCGCCCCCGACATCGCCTATCACTTCGACAAGATCGAACGCGGCTTCGATCAGCTCATCGACGTGTTCGGCGCCGACCACGGCGGCTATGTCAAGCGGATGAAGGCCGCGGTCTCGGCGCTTTCGGACGGGCGCGTGCCGCTGGACATCAAGCTGACCCAGCTGGTCAAGCTCTACAAGAACGGCGAGCCGTTCAAGATGTCCAAGCGCGCGGGCACCTTCGTGACGCTGCGCGACGTGGTGGACGAGGTGGGCGCGGACGTGACGCGCTTCGTGATGCTGACGCGCAAGAACGACGCGCCGCTGGATTTCGACTTCGACAAGGTGCTGGAACAATCGCGCGAGAACCCGGTGTTCTACGTGCAATACGCCCATGCGCGGGTCTGCTCGGTGCTGCGCAAGGCCGCGCAGGCCGGGATCGCGCAGGACGACGCCACGCTGGCCGCCGCCGATCTTTCGCGGCTCGACCACGAGGCGGAACTCGCCCTGGCCCGCAAGATCGCCGAATGGCCCCGTCAGGTGGAGATCGCCGCCCGCACGCACGAGCCGCACCGGGTGGCCTTCTACCTCTACGACCTCGCCTCCGAACTGCATGCGCTGTGGAATCGCGGCCATGACGAACCCGCCCTGCGCTTCCTGCAAGAAGGCGATCCGGCGACGAGCCAGGCAAAAATGGCCCTTGCGCGCGCCGCTGCCGTTGTCATTTCCGCCGGTCTTGGTATTCTTGGCGTGACCCCGGCGGAAGAGATGCGCTGACAAGCGCACGCCCGCCGGATCGCAGAGCAGCAAGACTCCGGCGGCATCGCATCGTCGGGCAGCGAGGCAGAGATGGCGGAGATGCAGGCAGGGCAGGGCGCCGAGGCGCCCGACAGGCTCGAATCCACCCCCAGGGCGCGGATGATCGCGAAGGCGGTGAACCTCGCCGGCGCGGCGGTGTCGCTGGCGCTGATCGGCGGCATCGGCATCTGGGGCTACAAGCTGATCGTGCGCGACGTGAGCGGCGTGCCGGTGGTGCGCGCCGTGGAGGGCCCGATGCGGGTACAGCCCGACAGCCCCGGTGGCAGGCCCGCCGCGCATCAGGGCCTCGCGGTGAACGAGGTGGCCGGGCAGGGCACTGCAGCGCCGCCGCCCGACCGACTGACGCTGGCCCCGAGCCCGGTCGCGCTCCGAGACGAGGATGCGCCGTTGAGCGCGCTGCAGCTGACCTCCGCGGACGATCCGGTCGCCCCGGAGGAAGAACGGGACGAGACCCCGGAATCCCGCAACGAGGCCTTGCTGGAACTCGCCGACGAGATCGCCCGTGACACCGCGCCGCTCGGCCCGCTGCGCGAGGCGCCCGAAACCTCTTCGCTGACCGGGTTGCTTTATCGGGCCGCGGCGCCCGCCACCGGGGACGCGCCGGAAGACACCGCCGCGCCTGCGGAGCAGGACCAGGCCGATACGCCCGAGGCCCGGGACCGGGCGCAGGATGTGGAGCTGGCCTTGGCCGCGGCGGTGGGGGAGCAGGTCTCGCTGCGCCCCAAACGCCGCCCCGAGGGGCTGCGCCGCGCCGCGCTCTCGGGCGCCGCGGAAACGGCATCGGCATCGGACCGGACGGCCGCCGCCTCGGTCGAGGAGGTCGATCCCGACAGCCTTGCCGCCGGAACGCGCCTGGTGCAGCTGGGTGCCTATGACAGCCCCGAGGTCGCCCGTGACGAATGGGACCGGCTCGCGGCGCGGTTCGACGCCTACATCGAGGGCAAGTCCCGGGTGGTGCAGCGCGCCACCAGTGGCGGCCGGGTGTTCTACCGGCTGCGCGCCATGGGGTTCGACGACATCTCGGATGCGCGGCGCTTCTGCGCGGCGCTGATGGCCGAGAACGCGGAATGCATCCCGGTGGTGGTCAAGTGACCACGGCGCCGGTCGGGCGCGGCGCCGTGATCCTGGGCTGTGCCGGGCCGCGTCTCTTCCCGGCCGAGGCCCGGCTCTTTTCCGAGGCCGATCCGCTGGGCTTCATCCTCTTCGCCCGCAACTGTGAAAGCGCGGCACAGATCCGTGCGCTCTGCGACAGCCTGCGCGATGCGGTGGGTCGCGACGCGCCGATCCTGATCGACCAGGAGGGCGGACGGGTGCAGCGCCTGCGCCCGCCGCTGGCCAGCCAGTGGCGTCCGCCGCTGGAGGATGCGGTGCGCGCCGGCCCGCAGGCCGCACACGCCCTGTTCCTGCGCTACCGTATCATCGCGGCCGAATTGCTGGAGCTGGGCATTGACGCCAATTGCGCCCCGCTGGCCGATATCGCCGGGCCGCGGACCCATCCCTTCCTGCGCAACCGCTGCTATGGCGAAACCCTGCCCGAGGTGGTGGCCCGCGCCCGCGCCGTGGCCGGCGGGCTGATGGAGGGCGGGGTGCTGCCGGTGCTCAAGCATATCCCCGGCCACGGCCGGGCCGCCGCCGACAGCCACCTGGAGCCGCCCCGGGTGGAGGCCCCGCTGGAAGCGTTGCGCGCCACCGATTTCGCGGCCTTCGCGGCACTGTCGGACCTGCCCATGGGGATGACCGCGCATGTCATCTACAGCGCGTTGGACGACCGCCCCGCCACCGTCTCGCCCGCCGCGATCGGCCTGATCCGCGAGGAGCTGGGCTTTGACGGGCTGCTGATGACCGACGACATCTCGATGCAGGCGCTGCAGGGCGACGTGGCGCAACGCGCCGCCGCGGCCATTGGCGCCGGCTGCGATGTGGTGCTGCACTGCAATGGCGAGATCGCCGAAATGGCCGCGGTGGCGGCGGCGGCGGGCGCGCTTTCCGCGGCAGGGCGCCGGCGCGCCGCCGCGGCGCTGGCCTGCCGGGCGACGCCCGCTCCGGTTGACATCGATGCCCTGCAGGCCCAATTCTTGGCGCTTGTCGGGGGCGGTGCGGATGCGTGAGGACCGGTTCGAGGAAGATGCGGACGACGCCGTTGCCGCCCGGCTCGCGGCCGAGGCGCTGATCGTCGATGTCGAGGGCTACGAGGGCCCGCTCGATGTTCTGCTGACCCTGTCTCGCAGCCAGAAGGTGGACCTGCGCAGGATCTCGGTGCTGCAACTGGCCCGGCAATACCTGGCCTTTGTCGAGCGCGCCCGCGAATTGCGGATCGAGCTTGCGGCCGACTACCTGGTGATGGCCGCCTGGCTCGCCTTCCTGAAATCGCGCCTGCTCCTGCCGCCGGACCCTGCGGAGGAGGGCCCTTCGGGCGAGGAGCTGGCCGCGCATCTGGCCTTTCAGCTGGAGCGGCTTCAGGCCATGCGGCGCGCGGCGGCGCAACTCATGGCGCGCGACCGGCTGGGCCGCGACGTGTTCGCGCGAGGCCGGCCCGAAACGGTGGAGCGCGTGAAGCGGTTGCGCTACACCGCGACCCTGCTGGACCTGATGCAGGCCTATTCCCGTATCCGTACCCGCGACGAATTCCGCCCCTACGCGCTCGACCGGCAGGCGATCTTCACCATGGAACAGGCGCTTGAGCGGATGCGCCCGCTGATCGGCTTCGCCGGGGTCTGGACGGAGATTTCCACCTATCTTCCCGAGGGCTGGCGCGACGATCCCGCGCGCCGGCGTTCGGCCACAGCCTCGACCTTCGCCGCCGCGCTGGAACTGGCCAAGGAAGGCCGGGTGGAGCTGCGCCAGTCCGACACCTTCGCCCCGATCGAACTGCGCCGGAGGCCCGATGGCGGCGGATGACGAGAGCGCGGGCCGGGACGCGCCCGAGCGCGACAGTGGCCTGTTCCAGGCCCCGCCCATGGCCGAGCAGGAGCGCATGGTCGAGGCGGTGCTTTTCGCCTCGGCCGTGCCGGTCACGCTGCGCGAGCTGGCCTCGCGGATGCCGCATGGCAGCGACCCGGCCGAGGCGCTGGCATATCTGCGCCGCCGCTACGAGGGGCGCGGCGTGCGCGTGGTGAAGCTGGGCGATGCCTGGGCGATCCGCACCGCGCCGGATCTCGCCTTCCTGATGCAGAACGAGGTGGAGGAGACCCGCAAGCTGTCGCGTGCGGCGATCGAGACGCTGGCCATCATTGCCTATCACCAGCCCGTCACTCGCGCCGAGATAGAAGAGATCCGCGGCGTCTCGGTCTCGCGCGGGACGGTGGACCAGTTGCTGGAAATGGAGTGGATCCGCTTCGGCCGCCGCAAGATGACCCCGGGCCGCCCGGTGACTTTCGTGGTCACGCAGGCCTTTCTCGATCATTTCGGCCTGGAATCGGCCCGCGACCTGCCGGGGCTTGCGGAACTGCGCGCCGCGGGGCTCCTCGACAGCCGGCCGGGGCCGTTCCCCGCGGGCGGGGAGGACGAGGACGGCGATGCCGTGGAGGGCGAGGCGCCCGGGCAGAGCGAGCTTTTCGAGGATTGACGCCCTCAAATCGGCATTTTCGAGCGCTATATTCTCTTGCCAGAGCAGGAAGGAGACCGCGATGAACGCCGAACGCATGGTCCAGATGATCCTTCGCCGCGTGATGCGGCGGCTGATCAACAAGGGGGTCGATGCCGGGATTTCCAGGGCGGCCGGGCGGGACAAGGCCCGCAAGGCCCGCAAGGCCCGCAGCGTGGCCAACATGGCACGCCGCATGGGTAGGTTCTAGCACCGTGCGGCCGCCCGACGGTGGGGTGTCCCGCGACATTTGACCGAAGATTCATGTCGAATGATTCGCGTTTGATTCACCATGGTTGCGTCGCGCGTCGTGGCCAATTCCGCGCTGCCTCTCGGATTGGCCACGGGCTCTGAACACCGTTCCGGGCGGGGCCGGACCTCTCCGGCCCGATCTGTGCCACAATCTGACGATGAATCATTGTTTCGCAATCCGAAACGCCGGACGCTTCATATGGCGTCGACAGGGTGTAACCCTTTCTATCCCTGCGTCATATGCTTTCGATCGCTGCGCAGAGGTTTCCTATAGCGAAACAAATTGCAACCATAGGTTGCCCATCTTTTGCCATGTTTCGCCGGATTGCGCCCCCCTGTCGTCCGTTTTCTGACACTTTTCTCTTTCCGCAACCCGGGGCCAGCCCCTATTAAGGAGTCGAGCCCGACTGGGGGGCACGTCTGTTGGCCATGGGGCGGCCGCTGAAATGTCATGCATCCGCTGGGATGCGGTTCGACCTGTCCGGGCCAGCGCGGCCCGTGACAAGCTGCCCGGTATTGCGCAGAGGCGCAATTTCTCCCGGTGAAGTCGCACCGCACCGAACGGCCGATGGCGAAAGAGCAAGGTTCCGGCGGCGATCTGTGCAAGGTCACGCCGCCACTGGAAAAGCGGTGCGGGGTCTTTCTCCCGGCCCCATGCGAAGAGGGAAGACAAATGGCTGATCTGGTTCTGAACTGGGCAAGTCTGGGCAACGGGCCGGGATCCCCGATCACGGATGCCGTCGATGTCGAGACCGGCGGCGTCGAAGTCACGGTGAATTACATTCAGCAGGATCCCGGTGCCGAGGTCTTCACCGTCCGGAGCGATCTGTACGAGGCGGATGGCGAACCCTTCGAGGACAATTCGGGCCTCAAGCTGTTCGGCGACGGCAGCGATGCGGACGTTCCGCACGACACGATGACCCTGACGATGGATTTCGCCTCTTCGGATCCGATGTTCGGTGACGAGGTGACCGATGTTTCCTTCCGTATCAACGATATCGATACCGGCGACCTGACCGACATCCCCGGCAATGGCGACGGGCCGCACCAGGACATCGTCGGGGTCCGCGCCTTCGACGCGGCCGGAAACGCCGTTCCGGTGACGCTCACGCCAGGCGACGATATCGCGCGGTCCGGCGATACGCTGACCGGCGAGGGCGAGGATCTCGATCCCGACAGCGCCGGGGCCTCGGCCCTCGTCGAGATCGAAGGCCCGGTTTCGCGTATCGAGATCGACTACGACAACGGAGACTCGGACGAGCAGCGCGTGATCCTGAGCGACGTGCATTTCAGCACCACCGACGGCGAGGATGGCGAACTGGACGGCATCGTCGAGGGCACGCCCGGCGGCGACCTGATCGACGAGGACTATACCGGCGATCCGCAGGGCGACATGATCGATGCCGGCGACAATATCGATCCGACCGGCGGGCCCGATGACGACAACGTGCAGGCCGGCGACGGCGATGACACGGTGATCGCGGGCGAGGGCTCGGACAGCGTGGCCGGCGGCCAGGGCGACGACGACATCGACACCGGCAATTCGGCCGGCGGCGGGCTTGGCATCATCGACGAGGAAATCTTCCCCGGCATGCCGACCGACCCGGACCCCGAGGATGATCGCGACGTTGTCGAGGCTGCGCGCGGCGACGATACGATCTCGACCGGCGATGACCGCGACACCGTGTTCGGCGGGGCCGGCAACGACGTGATCGATGCCGGAATCGACAACGATGTCGTCGATGGCGGCGACGGCAATGACAGCATCACCGACCCGCAGGGCGCGGACCTGATCCGGGGCGGCGACGGCGACGACACGATCAATGCCGGGGTCGACACCTTCTCCGACTATGAGGGCGACGATCCCAACCTGCCGCTGCCGGGCTATCCGGGCATCCTCAGCGATCCCAACGTGATGGATGGCCGCGACACGGTCGATGGCGGGGCGGGCAACGACCTCATCACCACCGGCGACGATGCCGACCTGATCACCGGCGGCACGGGCCACGACACGATCGACGGCGGCATCGACGATGACACGATCGACGGCGGCAGCGGCGATGACTCGATCATTGGCGCGCATGGCTCGGACAGCATCGCGGGCGGCGAGGGCAACGATTTCATCGATGCCAGCGCGGCGACCAGCGGAGCCCTGTTTGCCAACGAACCCGACGCCACCGACCCGGTGCCGGACAATGACCGCGATTTCGTCGATGGCGGTGCCGGCGACGACACCATCATCACCGGCGATGACGACGACACCATCCTGGGCGGCCACGGCGCCGACATGATCGATGCCGGCATCGACGACGACCATGTCGAGGCCGGCGACGGAGACGACTCGGTGGATGGCGGTCAGGGCAACGACACCATCATCGGCGGGGAAGGCTCCGACACGCTTTACGGCAATGACGGGCGTGACGTGTTCCTTGGCGGCAACCCGGGCGATGTGGTGGATGGCGGCGACGGTCCGGTGGATGACGGCCCGCTGGATTTCGACACGCTGGACCTCACCGGCGCGGCCGAGGCGGTCAACCCGGGCGGCACGCTGCGCGTGAACTATGACCCGGCCGATGTGCAGAACGGCACCGTCGACTTCCTCGACAGCGCCGGCGATGTCACTGGCACCATGACCTTCGTGGAGATCGAGAACGTCATTCCCTGCTTCACGCCGGGCACCGTGATCGCGACCCCGCAGGGCGAGCGGCTGGTGGAGGATCTGCGGCCGGGGGATCGGGTCATCACCCGCGACAACGGCATCCAGGAGATTTCCTGGATCGGTTCGAGGACGCTGACCGGGCACGAGCTGGCCCGCCGGCCCGAGCTGCGGCCGATCCTGATCCAGGCCGGATCTCTGGGCAATGGCCTGCCCGAGCATGATCTGCTGGTCAGCCCGAACCACCGTGTGCTGATGGCCAATGACCGCACCTCGCTCTATTTCGACGAGACCGAGGTGCTGGCCTCGGCCAAGCACCTGACCGGGCTCGACGGGGTGGACGAGGTCGGCACGCTGGGCGTGACCTACACCCACTTCATGTTCGAGCGCCACGAGGTGGTGTTGTCGAACGGTGCCTGGACCGAGAGCTTCCAGCCCGGCGACTACACGCTCAAGGGCATCGGCGACGCGCAGCGCGACGAGATCCTGGGCCTGTTCCCTGATCTCGAGCGCCAGGGCGCGGGGCGCGTTTTCCCGACCGCCCGGCGGGCGCTGAAAAGGCACGAGGCCCAGCTTCTGACCAAGTGACGGCCTGCGGCGCCCCGCGAGGGCGCCGCGCCTATCCCGAAATATGCAGCGGATCATGTGCGCAAGCGCGTGATTGCAAGGCGGAATGCGGCCCTGGCGGCGGCATTCCGGACGACATGCGGCGCGCGGGGGCGGCGCGCATGTTCCAAATGTCCCGGCCCGCCGAACCGCGGCGGGCCGGGGCCTCAGGAACGATCGCGGCCAGGGCCGCGGCAAGTTGGAGCGAGAACCATGTCATTCGCCTTTCCCGTCAACGCAAACCCTGCGCTGGATCTCTGCGGCGTCGGAGCGCCGAACGGAGGGCTTCGCAGCCAGATCCAGACCTCCCGCGGCGCGCGGTCGGTCGCGGAACTGATCCCGGGCAATCTGGTCCGTATCCGCAGCGGCGGTACCGAGCCGCTGGTCTGGGTCGGGCTGCGTCAGATCGAGGGCGCGCGCATGACGCGCACGCCCGAGCTGCGGCCGGTCCTGATCCGGGCGGGGTCGCTGGGCGAGGGGCGGCCGGGCCGTGACATGCTGGTTTCGCCGCAGCAGCGGGTCTTCTATGACGATCCGCGCACGCGCCGCTGGTTCGGAGAGGGCGAGCGGCCGGTGCCGGCGATCCATCTGACCTGTCTCCCGGGGGTGGAGCAGGTCAGCCCCGGCGCGGTGATCTACAAGCATCTGATGTTCCATTCCACCGAGGCGGTGCTGGCCGACGGGATCTGGCTGGAGGCCCAGCGCGCCGACGATCCGGACTTCGTGGATTGCAACAACGAAGCCCGCCAGGAACTGCTGCGGCTCTATCCCGAGCTTGTCACCCTGCGCGGCTGGGCGGGCGCGCGCCCCGCCCCCGACGACGCGGTGCTGGCTCAGGTCGCCTCGCGGGTGTCCGGCGCCTGATCCCCGGCGCGCCAGGACGCCCAATCCTCGGGCGTGTCCAGGTCCACCAGCGCGCGGATGCCGGGCAGCGCCAGACGCCGCAGCCTGTCGCGATGCGCCTGCAACACGGTGCGGGCGCCGGACTCCCCTGACAGGGCCGCAAGCGCGGGAAGGCATTCGGCGGGAAAGATCACGGGATGGCCGGGCCGTCCGTCCGATGCGGTGGCTTGCCACAGGCCGGGGTCGTCGCGGAAGGCGCGCATCAGGCGGGCAAGGTCCGCGCCGGTGATCTCGGGCATGTCTGCGGGCAGGATCATCACGCCATCCAGCCTGTCGGGCAAGGCGGCGATACCGGCGCGCAGCGACGCGCCCATGCCTTCTGCCGAATCCGCCACCGGCACGAGAAGGACGGCAAGGTCCGCCAGCGCCTCGGCGCGCGGGCCGTGCGGGTCCGGCAAGGTGACGATCACGTTTTCCGCCACGCCGCGCGCGCGCTCGGCCACCAGGCGCAACAGCGGGCGGCCAGCCACCTGTTCCAGCAGCTTGTCGCGCCCGCGCATCCGCGAGGATGCGCCGGCGGCGGGGATCACGATGGCGATCCTGCGCGATATCCGGGCGTCGCTCATGGCTCCGAAGTCTCGGCCAGACGCGGCGGGAAGGGAAGGGGGCAGCTCCGCCCCGCGCCCGGCCTCACCCGCGCAGCCGCGCGCCGTCGGGATCGAACAGCGGCCGCGTCAGCATCCGCGCGGGGCGCATCTCTCCGAGGATCTCGATCTCGGCGACCAGCCCGGATGCTGCCAGTTCCGCCGGCACCAGCCCCAGCGCCACCGAGCGCTCCGCGTGATGCGCATACCCGCCAGAGGTGCAGAACCCCTTCACCTCGCCATCGATCCAGATCGGCTCGTAGCCATGCACATCCGCATCCAGCGTGTCGACCTCGAAGGCGCAGAGCCGGCGCGCGGCACCCGCCGCGCGCTCGGCCTCCGCCGCTGTGCGGCCGATGAAATCGGCCTCCTTTGTCCAGGCGATGAAACGGTCGAGCCCGGTCTCGCCCGGCGTGTAATCGGGCGAGAACTCCGCCCCCCAGGCGCCGAAGAACCGCTCCAGCCGCAGTGACATCATCGCCCGCATCCCGAAGGGGGCCATGCCGTGCGGCTGGCCCGCCTCCCACAGCGTGCTCCAGAGCGCGCGCTGTGCCATCGGATCGCAGAAGATCTCGTAGCCCAGATCGCCGGTATAGCTCACCCGCTGCACGATGCAGTCGGCCATGCCCACGGTCATCCGCCGCAGGTCGAGAAACCGCATGTCCGAGATGTCCTCGCGGGTGCAGGCGGCCAGCACCTCGCGCGCCAGGGGCCCCGCGATCTGGAAGCCGTTCAGCCGGTCCGAGACGTTCTCGACCCGCACGCCTTCGGCCTCGTTGGCCTGGAACCAGCGCATGTGAAAGGCCTGCGCGCCGTAGGAGGCGGTCAGCTGGAAGGTCTGCTCGTTCAGGCAGGAGACGGTGAAATCCCCCCAGAGCCGGCCCCTGGGCGACAGCATCGGGTTGAGCGCCAGCCGCCCCGGTGCCGGGATCCGGCCCGCCATGAGCCGGTCCAGCCAGGCCCGCGCACCGGGGCCGGTCACCAGGTACTTGCCGAAATTGTGCAGCTCGTTGATGCCCACGCCCTCGCGCACCGCGCGCACCTCGCGCGCGGTGGCCTCCCAGGCGTTCGAGCGCCGGAACGACGGCGTCTCGTATCGCGGCTCGTCGCCCCGGGCGAAATAGTTCGGCACTTCCAGCCCGTATTGCGCCCCCCAGACCGCGCCCATGCGGTCGAAGAGGTCGTGCATCGGCGTGGTGTTGAGCGGCCGCGCAGCGGGCAGTTCCTCGTTGGGATAGGCCACCGAGAACCGCTTCTGGTAGTTCTCGATCACCTTTGGCCGGGTGTAGCCCGGCGTGATCCAGTCGCCGAAGCGCGCGCAATCCATGGCGAAGGTGTCGCGCTCGCATTCGCCCTCGACCATCCATTGCGCCAGCATCAGGCCCACGCCCCCGCCCTGGGAAAAGCCCGCCATCACGCCGCAGGCCGACCAGTAGTTGCGCATCC
>JBKHDP010000014.1:0-28210 GCA_046541255.1 Paracoccaceae bacterium
TCAACTCGCCGCTCACCTTCGACGACGTGATGATGGGCGCGCTGGAGGTCTATGCCCGCAACAATCAGGCCTGCATCGTGTCGCCCTTCATCGTGGGCGGGGCAATGGCGCCGGTCTCCGTCGCCGGCACGCTGACGCAGGTTCTGGCCGAGGTGATGGCCGGGATCGCCTACTCCCAGCTGGTGCGCGAGGGGGCGCCGGTGATCTTCGGGGCCTTCGTCACCTCGATCGACATGAATTCCGGCGCGCCCACCTTCGGCACGCCCGAGGCAAGCCAGATCCTTTTCGGAGCCGGGCAACTGGCGCGGCGTATGAACCTGCCGTTCCGGTCGGGCGGGGGGCTGTGCGGCTCCAAGCTGCCCGATGCCCAGGCCGCCTACGAGACGACGCAGACGCTGAACGCGGCGCTGCTGGGCGGGGTGAACTTCATGCTCCATGCCTGCGGCTGGCTGGAAGGCGGGCTGGTGGCCAGCTTCGAGAAATTCGTGATGGACGCCGATCAGCTCGGCGTTCTGCATCGGCTTGCCGCCGGGGTCTCGGTCGATGCCGAGGCCCAGGCGATGGATGCGATCCGCGAGGTCGGGCCGGGGGGGCACTACCTTGGCTGCGCCCACACCCAGGCGCATTTCAAGGACGCGTTCTGGCGCACGGAGCTGTTCGACTACAAGCCGTTCGAGACCTGGGACGAGGAAGGCGCGCGCGACACCGTGACCCTGGCCGCCGAGCGGGTCGAGCGGCTGCTGGGTCAGTACCAGCAGCCGGCGATGGACCCGGCGGTGGCCGAGGCGCTGTCGGCTTACGTGGCCGGCAAGAAGGCCGCGATGCCCGACGCCTTCAGCTAGGCGAGTCGGCGGCGCGGCTGGCGCGCAGCAGGCGCGCCTCCGCCATCAGCGCGATCAGCACCTCCACATGGCGGGCCGGCGAATAGCCGGCCCGGTCTTCGCGCCGGTCTGCATCCAGCGCGCCTTCCATGTCGATCAGCGTCATCAGCGCGGCTCCGCTGCGCGGCAGCGCGCCATAGCCCAGCAACCGCGGCAGATGTTGCTCGCGCCTGTAGCTCTCGGCCCCGATACGCGCGGCCCGCACCAGCAGCCGGGGGCGCTGCATCCCGTCGACCAGGGTGAGTATGTCGTTCATGGCTCTGTCTCCCGAGCGGTTCCGGCGTGAAGGTGCCACAACCTGAGCGGGTGTTGCGTCTGCGGCTTGTTTCGCGCGCGGCCTGTTGGCCGGAATTAGCAATTTCGAAACAATGATTGCGTTCCAGCGGGATCGTTTACGTTTCGGTAACCACCTCCCGCTTAGGTTGTGCATAAACCTGTGGATAACTCTGCTTGGGGGCAGGGCGCAGGGCATCGGCAGGGGAGTTGCGATGACGGGACGTGCCGAACGGCCGACGAGGCACGAGGGGTTGCCAGGATGGGTTCCCGAGGCTGCGCGCCATTACCTGGCGCATACCGAGGCGGGCCTGCCGATCCGGCATCTCGCCCGGGTTTCGGGCTGCCATGCCTCGACCGTGCTGCGACAGGTCCGCCGGACCGAGGCGCGGCGCGACGATCCCCTCGTCGACGCCGCCCTGCGCCATCTCGGCCGGCTGCATTTCCCGGTAGCGGACCCCGGCGGGCGCAAGGAGGCGCGCGCGATGAAGGAAGACGCACAGCAAACGCCCCCGGTTTGCGGGATCGACGAAACGACCCTGGCCCGCGAGTCGCGCCGGGTGCTGCGGCGGCTGGCCGAGCCCGGCGCCGTGCTTGCCGTGGCCGAAGGCATGGAGAAGGCCGTGATCGTGCGCGACACGCCCTCCGGGACCTCGACCCGGACGGCGGTGCTGGATGCGGCCGTGGCCCAGGCACTGGCGCTCAAGGACTGGGTGAGTTGCCGCAAGCCCGGTCGGATCGCGAAATATGTCATCACCGGGGCGGGCCGGACGGAATTGGCCCGGCTGATGGCCGCCCCCGGGGATGGCGCGGAGGCGGACGAGTCCGAGGACGGGCCCGAAGCGCCCGAGGCGTCGCGCCAGGGCGGCACGCGCCATCGTTATTGCGCGGAATCGCCCCTGATCGCGCTGGCTCGGCGCCGCGAAAAGGACGGCACGCGATTCCTTTCCGACGAACTGGTGGCCGCGGGCGAACGTCTGCGCGAGGATTTCGAACTGGCGCAGTCCGGGCCGCGCGTGACCCAGGACTGGAACAGGTTCCTGACGGCGGGCAGCGCCGGCTTCCGGCCGGGGGAGGCCCCCTCGCGCGGTCCCGAGGCCGCGCGTGCCCGGCTGGCGGCCGCGCTGCGCGAGCTGGGGCCGGGGCTTGGCGACGTGGCGCTGCGCTGTTGCTGCCATCTCGAAGGGCTGGAAAGCGCCGAGAAACGCATGGGCTGGTCCGCCCGGTCGGGCAAGATCGTGCTGCGCATCGCCTTGCAGAGGCTCAGGCGCCACTACGACGAGACGCTTGGGCCCGGCGGGCCGCTGATCGGCTGATCGGCTGATCGGCTGAACGCGGGTCCGGGCAGCGCGGGGGTTTCCCGCGGCGCATGGCTGCCCTGCGCCATGCGCCGCGCCCTCTGGCGGTGACCGGGGCTGCGCCCTATGCTAAGGCGTAGCGACGCCCAAGCCGGAGGCCTGCCTTGCGAGACCTGTCGATCCCCGCCGAACGCCACCCGGAAAAGGCGCATCGCGCCGATACCGAACGGCAGCGCAAGCCTGACTGGATCCGCGTCAAGGCGCCGACCAGCGAGGGTTACAGGCAGACGCGCGAGATCCTGCGCGAGAACCGGCTGGTGACGGTCTGCGAAGAGGCCGGCTGCCCCAATGTGGGCGAATGCTGGAGCGCGGGTCACGCCACCATGATGATCATGGGCGAGATCTGCACCCGCGGCTGCACCTTCTGCAACGTGGCCACCGGACGGCCCGACGCGCTGGATGCCTTCGAGCCCGGCCGGGTGGCGCATGCGGTGGAGAAGCTTGGCCTGCACCATGTGGTGATCACCAGCGTGGATCGCGACGACCTGGAGGATGGCGGGGCCGAGCATTTCGCCCAGACCATTCGCGCGGTGCGCCACCGCAGCCCCGGGACCACGATCGAGATCCTGACGCCGGATTTCCTGAAATGCCCGGCTTCGGCGCTGGAAACCGTGGTGGAGGCGCGGCCCGACGTGTTCAACCACAATCTCGAGACCGTACCGGGGCTCTATCCCGAGGTGCGGCCCGGGGCGCGCTATTTCCACTCGCTACGGCTCTTGCAACGGGTGAAGGAACTCGATCCGGCGATGTTCACCAAGTCGGGGATCATGGTCGGGCTGGGCGAGGAGCGTGCGCAGGTCCACCAGGTGATGGACGACATGCGCTCGGCCGACGTGGATTTCCTGACCATCGGCCAATATCTGCAGCCAACGCCCAAGCATCACGCCGTGGCCCGCTTCATCGCGCCCGACGAGTTCGCCGCCTACGAGCGCGCTGCCCGTGGCAAGGGGTTCCTGATGGTTTCGGCCACACCGCTCACCCGGTCGAGCTATCATGCGGGGGCGGATTTCCAGCGCCTGCGCGCCGCCCGGCTGGAGCGTCTCGGCCGGGGCTGAGCGGCCGGAGCATCACGGGCGCCCGGCGGGCGCCCGGATCACAGCGCGAGCAGGTAGGCCGCGATGGCTTCGCGATCTTCTGCTGCGAGCTTTTCGGTGTTTTCGACCACCTTCGCCATGGTCCCGCCGGCAGAATCGTAATCCGGCGTGAAACCCGATTCGAGATACCAGGCGATCTCTTCGGCGCTCCAGCCCAGCTCGTCGGGCGTGATCGCCGGAATCCGGCCCTCGCCCGAAGGGTTGGGCGCCCCGGCCATCCAGTTCTCGGTGTCGAGCCCGCCAGTGGCGTCGCGCGGTGTGTGGCACTCGGCGCAATGGCCCAGCGCCTCGACAAGGTAGCGCCCGCGTTCGAGATCCGGTGACCCGGCCTCCTGCAGCACCCAGTCCTCCGACAGGTGCAGCGCCTTCCAGGCCCCGACGCCCGCGCGCAGCGAATAGGGGAAGGACAGCTCATGCGGCGCGTTTTCCGCCTCCGAGCGGGGCAGGGTGTCCATGTAGGCCTTCAGATCGGCCACGTCCTGCGGCTCCATCTTCGCATAGGACGCATAGGGGAAGGACGGATAGTAATGCCGCCCGTCGGGCGAGACGCCCCGCATGACGGCGGAGGCGAACTGGGCCAGCGACCAGTCGCCGATCCCGTGCTCCGGATCGGGCGAGACGTTGGGTGCGACGAAGGTGCCGAACGGTGTGTCCATCCGGTAGCCCCCCGACAACACCAGCCGCGCCTCGCCCTCGGCGTCGGGATCGGCGTGGCACGAGCCGCAGCCGGCCGCGGCGAAGACCGTCTCGCCGCGGTCGGCATCGCCCGACAACCCTTCGACATCCGCCGCATCGAGCGGCGCGGGACGGGTGAGGCCCCAGGCGGCCAGGGCGCCCCCGCCCGCCAGGGCGAGAGCGATGATCGGAAAGATTCGCATGGGCGGATCAGCTTTCCGGGGCGCGATGGGTGTCGTGGCAGGCCTTGCAGGTGCCGCCGACCTCGTTGAGCGCCTGGCCGATCGCCTCCGTGCCGTCGCCCGCCGCGGCCTGCATCGTCAGCGCGGCCTCGCCGAAATCCGCCCATTTCGCGATGAAATCGGCATTGTCCTCCCAGATCGAGACCTGCGCACGGGTGCCGTCGATCGAGAAATTGTCGGTGCCTTCCGGCCAATGCGGTGCCTGGCTGATCGACGAGACGGCGACCAGCGTGTCCGCCGCCTCCTGCGCGGTTTCCTCGTCGTAGTCGATCTTGCCCTGCGCCATGCCGCCCAGGATGCCGAGGTTGAGTGCCATGATACGGAACTGGCCCTGGCGTGCCTTGAGTTGCGCCGAGAAATCGTCCTGCGCCATGACGGCGGGCGCCGTCATGGCGACCGCGGTGGCGAGGCTGATGGTCAAGCGTTTCATCTGGGTCTCCCTGTAAAGCTGTCAGGTGATGGTAGTATGCCCTTGTTTCTTAGCAATTGAATATGTCGGATTCGCGCAATGATCTTTCGTCGATGCACAAGAGCCGCCGGATCGAGTGGCGCCGGCCGCCGAAGCCTGCCCGGCTAGTCCTCGAACCGCACCTTGCCGATGAAGGGCAGATTGCGGTTGCGCTGCGCGTAATCGATTCCGTAGCCCACCACGAATTCGTCGGGGATCTCGAAGCCGGTCCAGTCGGCGCGAAACTCCACCTCGCGGCGCGAGGGCTTGTCGAGCAGGGCGATCGAGCGCAGCCGCCGCGGATAGCGTGATTTCAGCAGGTTGGTGACATGGCTGAGCGTGTAGCCGGTATCGACGATATCCTCGACGACCAGCACGTCGCGCCCCTCGATCTGGCCGCGCAGATCCTTGAGGATGCGCACCTCCCGCGAGCTTTGCATCGCATCGCCATAGGAGGAGACTTCGAGGAAATCCACCTCGACCGGCAGGGACAGCTCGCGCACCAGATCGGCGATGAAGACGAAGCTGCCGCGCAGCAGCCCCACGACCACCAGCTTGTCGGTATCGGCGAACTCCTGCGCGATTTCCTGTGCCAGCGCCTCGATCCGCGCCGCGATGGTCTTGGCCGAGATCATTTCGTCGATGACATATGGACGCTGGGCCATGGTGTCCCCCTTGATTTTCCGCGCGCACAATACGACATGGGCGCCCACTGTCACGGAGGAAATGGGCCTCATGCCGACCCACGCGGAAACGCGGACGCTGCCCTACAGCGCGCAACAGATGTACGATCTCGTGGCCGATGTGGGCCGCTACCCGGAATTCCTGCCCTGGAACGCCGCCGCGCGGGTCCGCTCGCGCACGCCGCTGACCGGGCCCGAAGGCGAACCGGGCGAGATCATGGAGGCGGATCTGGTGATTTCCTTCAAGGTGTTCCGGGAACGTTTCGGCAGCCGGGTGACGCTTTGGCCGCGATCGAAGCGAATCGACACGGAATACCTGGACGGGCCGTTCCGCTACATGAAGTCGAACTGGGCCTTCCGGGACGTGCAGGGCGGCTGCGAGGTCAGTTTCTTCGTCGATTTCGAGTTTCGCAACGCGATGCTGCAGCGGATCATCGGCGTGGTGTTCAACGAGGCGATGCACCGGATCGTGCGCGCCTTCGAGACGCGCGCGGCGCAGCTTTACGGCTGATCGGCCGGCGGCAGGGCCGACAGCAGCATCTCCAGCGCGTGCTCGACCGAGGCCTGGCGCACGTTGCGCCGGCCCAGCGGCCCGAATTCCACGGTCTGCACACGGGTCGCGGCGCCGCGGCACGCGAGCCCGAAACAGACGCGGCCCTCGGGCTTGTGCTCCGAGCCGCCGGGCCCGGCGATTCCGGTGATCGACACCGCCACGTCGGCGCCCGACCGCAGGAGCGCGCCTTGGGCCATGTCGCGCGCCACCGCTTCGGACACCGCGCCATGCGCCGCCAGCGTGGCGGGCGGAACACCCAGCATCTCGGTCTTGGCGGCGTCGGAATAGGTGACGAATCCGCGCTCGAACACGTCCGAGCTGCCCGGCTCGTCGGTGAGCGCGGCCGACAGCAGCCCCGCGGTGCAGCTTTCGGCGGTGGCGATCCGCCACCCCGCGTCACGGTAGAGCCGCAGCAAGGTGGCGACGGTCGTCATCGCATCAGGACTCCATGTGCCAGCGCCGCCAGCGCCACGACGCCCAGCGCGGCGAAGGCCCCAGCGATCAGGTCGTCCAGCATCACGCCCGTCGCCCCGCCGCGCCGGTCGGCCCAGCCTACCGGCCCGGGCTTCCAGATGTCGAACAGCCGGAACAGGACGAATCCCGCGATCCAGCCGGGCCAGAGCGCGGTGAGCGGCGCGCCGCTCATCATCGCGCCGCCGGACACCGCCCAGAAGGCGACCCATTGCCCGGCCAGCTCGTCGATCACGATCTCGGAAGGATCCTTGTCGGCGCGGCCCTCGATCTCGCGCGTCACCGCCCACCAGCCAAGCGCGGTGACGGCCACCGTGGCCAGCGCCAGCAACCAGAACCCGCCCAGCACATGCAAGGCCCAGGCCAGCGGAATCGCGGCAAGCGAGCCCCAGGTGCCAGGCGCGGGGCGCAGGTAGCCGATACCGAACAGGGTGGCGATGGCGCGGCTCATGCCGCCACCAGCGTGACGGTGGCGAGCGCGGCGATGCCTTCTTCCCGCCCGGTGAAGCCAAGCTGCTCGGAGGTGGTGGCCTTGACGCTGACACGGCCCGGCTCCAGCGCCAGGATGCGCCCGAGCGCCTCTTGCATCGCGCAGGCATGCGGGCCGATCTTGGGCCGCTCGCAGATCAGCGTCACGTCCGCGTTGCCGATCCGGTAGCCCCGCGCCGCCGCCAGTTCGGCCGCGTGGCGCAGGAAGACATGGCTTTCCGCGCCCTTCCATTGCGGGTCCGAGGGCGGGAAATGCCGGCCGATATCGCCCGCGGCCAGGGCGCCGTAGATCGCGTCGGTCAGCGCATGCATCCCGACATCGGCGTCGGAATGCCCCATCAGGCAGCTGTCATGCGGCACCTTCACGCCGCACAGCATCACGTGATCGCCCGGGCCGAAGCGGTGCACGTCGAATCCATTTCCAAGCCTTACATCCATTGCGCCCTGCAACTCCTTCTCGGCGCGCGCGAAATCCTCGGGCGCGGTGATCTTCATGTTGGCTTCGTCGCCGGCGACGATGGCCACGTCCAGCCCGGCGGCGCGGGCGACCTCCACGTCATCCGCCGCGCCCCCGGGATGCGCGCGATGCGCCTGCAGGATCGCGGCAAAGCGGAAACCCTGGGGCGTTTGTGCCCGAAACAGCCCGTCGCGGGGCTGCGTTCCGGTGACGCGGCCCTCCGCTCCGCGCCACAACGCGTCGGTGACCGGCACGGCCGGGGCGGCGGCGTCATGCGTCTTCAACGCCTCCAGCACGCGCGAGATCACCGCCGCGCGGATGCAGGGCCGGGCCACGTCATGGATCAGCACAAGGTCCGGCGCGTTTGCCGCCAGCGCCTCCAGCCCGGCGCGCACCGAGGCGTCGCGCGTGTCCCCGCCCTCGACCAGATGCACGCCCGCCGGTGCGAAGGCCCGGTCGTCGGGGTGGATCGCCATGGCGATGTCGGCGATGCCCGGATGCGCGCGGAAGGCGGCCAGCGTCCAGTCGGCTACCCGGGCCCCGGCCAGCGGGCGCCACTGTTTGGGCAGGCCGCCGCCGGCGCGGCTGCCGCGCCCGGCGGCAACGATCAGAACGGCTATGCGCATCCCGCCTCCTCGATTTCGCACCCTTCTATGAGGTAACCCGAGGCAAGGCAATCGCGAGGCATCGTTGCACAAGAATTGGGCAGTCGGCCTTTTGTCGCGGCGTTGGCGGGCGAGTTTTCTTGTTACGGGGCGCGGTCTCGCCTACCTGCAAGGGAGATGCACAAGGTTTGGGCACGTGATCATCCAACTGGCTGACAGGCAACTTGATCCCCCGGTATTCCTGGCGCCGCTGGCGGGGATCACCGATCTGCCGTTTCGCGAACTGGTGGCGTCCTTCGGCGCCGGGCTGGTGGTCTCCGAGATGGTGGCCAGCCAGGAGATGGTACAGGCGAAACCCGGGGTGCGCGAGAAGGCGGAGTTGGGCCTCGGCCGGGCCGATACCGCGGTGCAGCTGGCCGGGCGCGATCCCTTCTGGATGGCCGAGGCCGCCCGGATGGCAGAGGCCAACGGCGCGCGGATCATCGACATCAACATGGGCTGCCCCGCCAAGAAGGTGACAAGCGCCAGCGGCGCCGGGGCGTCCGGTTCGGCGCTGCTGCGCGAGCCCGAGCGCGCGCTGCGCCTGATCGAGGCGGTGGTGGGCGCGGTGAATGTGCCGGTCACGCTCAAGACACGGCTGGGCTGGGACGACGCGCTGCTCAACGCGCCGGTGATCGCGCGCCAGGCCGAGGAGGCGGGGGTGCGGATGGTCACGATCCACGGCCGCACCCGCTGCCAGTTCTACAAGGGCCGGGCCGATTGGGCGGCCATCGCCCGCGTGCGGGAGGCGGTCTCGATCCCCGTGATCGCCAATGGCGACATCACCGGCCCCGAGACCGCGGCCGAGGCGTTGCGGCAATCGGGTGCCGATGGCGTGATGGTAGGGCGCGGGGCGCAGGGCCGGCCTTGGCTGCTGGCGCGGATCGCCGCGCGGCTGTTCGGGGCAAGAGCGCCCGAGATTCCGCGCGGGTCGAATTTTTCCGACATGGTATCAGGTCATTATGAGGCGATGTTGAGATTTTACGGGCGCGACCTCGGCGGGCGCGTGGCGCGCAAGCATCTGGGCTGGTACATGGATGAGGCCGCCACGCCGAGCGCGCTGCGCCGCGAGGTGCTGACCGCGCATGACCCGGCGCGGGTTCTGGCGCTGCTGCCTGCGGCGCTGTTTCACGACGCGAGGAACGCCGCGTGACCAGCGATCAGTCCATCTGGAACTCGCTGCCGCTTCCGGCGCTGGTGCTCGATGCCGATGACCGGATCGCCGATGCCAACCCCGCCGCCGAGGGGTTCATGAACGCTTCGGCCAAGGCGCTGGCGGGCCAGCCGGTATGGGACAGGCTGGCGGTGAACGCGCCGATCGAGGAAAGCTTTCAGCGGGCGCGCGAGACGGGAACGCCGCTCTTCGTCAACGATGTCGACGTGGGCACCGGAGAGCGGGCCCCGCTGCAATGCAACCTTCAGATCGCCCCGCTGATGGGCCATCCGGGTCGGATGATCCTCATGATCTCGCCGCGCGAACTGGCCGGCAGGCTGACCCAGAGCAACACCGTCAAGGCCGCGGCGAAATCCGCCATCGGCATGGCCGAGATGCTGGCGCACGAGATCAAGAACCCGCTGGCGGGGATCACCGGGGCGGCACAGCTTCTGTCCATGAGCCTCAAGCCCGAGGAGCTGGAGCTGACCGACCTGATCGTGGGCGAGTCGCGCCGCATCGTGAAGCTGCTGGAACAGGTCGAACAGTTCGGCAACATCCGCCCGCCCGACCTGAAGCCGGTGAACCTGCATGACGTGCTGGACCGTGCGCGGCGCTCGGCGCTGCTGGGCTTCGGCGCGCACATGACCATCATGGAGGATTACGATCCGTCGTTGCCCCCGGCGCTCGGCGATCCCGACCAGTTGCTGCAGGTGATCCAGAACCTGCTGAAGAACGCCTCGGAGGCCGCGCCGCGGGGCGGCACGATCAGGCTGCACACCTTCTTCGAGCATTCTTTCCGGCTGCGCCGGGCGGATGGCTCCGGGCAGTCGCTGCCGCTCCAGATCGAGGTGATCGACGACGGGCCCGGCCTGCCGCCGGACCTGGAGGGCGACATCTTCGAGCCCTTCGTCTCGGGCCGCGAGAACGGCACCGGGCTGGGGCTGGCGCTGGTCAGCAAGATCATCTCGGATCACGGGGGCTGGATCTCCGTGTCCTCGACGCCGGGGCGCACCGCGTTCCGCATCTCGTTGCCGCGCGCGGCCGGCGACCCCAGGGAGACCGATTGACATGGATGGTACCGTACTTGTCGCCGATGACGACCGCACGATCCGCACCGTTCTGACCCAGGCGCTGACGCGCGCGGGCTGCAAGGTGCACGCCACCTCGAGCCTGACCACGCTGATGCGCTGGGTGGCCGAGGGCAAGGGCGACGTGGTGATCTCGGATGTCGTGATGCCCGATGGCAACGGGCTGGAGATGCTGCCCAAGATCGCCCAGGACCGGCCCGGCCTGCCGGTGATCGTGATCTCCGCGCAGAACACCATCATGACGGCGATCCAGGCGGCCGAGGCCGAGGCCTATGACTACCTGCCCAAGCCCTTCGATCTGCCCGACCTGATGAAACGCACAGCCCGCGCCCTGGAAACGCGCCGCCGCACCCATGCGGCCCCCGCGCCCGGCGTGGATGACCCGGCGGAGCGCGAAGAGCTGCCGCTGGTGGGCCGCACGCCGGTGATGCAGGCGCTCTACAGGCTGGTGGCGCGGGTGATGAATGCCGATCTGCCGGTGCTGATCACCGGCGAGTCCGGCACCGGAAAATCCCTCATCGCGCGGGCGATCCACGATTTCTCGGATCGCCGCACGCTGCCCTTCGTCGCGGTGACGGGGGCGGAGCTGCGCGAGCTCGAAGGCCCGGCGCGGGTGTTGGCGCGGGTCCGGGGCGGCACCCTGCTGATCGACGAGCTGGGCGATGTCGAGGACGAGGTGCAGGCCCGGATCGTGCGCATGATGGACAGCCCCGGCGAGCACGTGCCGCGTTTCATGGCGACGTCGCAGGGTGATCTGTCGCGCGCGATGGAGGAAGGCCGGCTGCGCCAGGATCTCTATTACCGGATGAGCGGCGCGACCATCCATGTGCCGGCGTTGCGCGAGCGGGTCGAGGACATCGCGCTGCTGACCGAGCATTTCCTGGCCCGGGCCGAGCGCGAGGGCGCGCCGCGGCGCAAGCTGTCGGCCGATGCCGAAGAGCTGTTCCGGGTCTATAGCTGGCCGGGCAATGTGCGCCAGCTGGAGAACGCGATCCGCCGGCTTGGCCTGACCAGCCGCGCCGCCGAGATCAGCCGTGCCGAGGTGGAACAGGTTCTTGGCGACCAGCCCGAAACCGAGCCGGTGCTGCGCGGATCAGGCGATTCGGAGAAACTCTCCGCCTCGGTCGCGCGGCATTTGCGGCGCTATTTCGACCTGCATGGCCAGATGCTTCCGGCTCCGGGGCTTTACGCGAGGATCCTGCGCGAAGTCGAAGCCCCGCTTATTGAAATCGCACTCGAGGCCACGGGCGGGAACCAGGCCAAATGCGCCGATCTGCTCGGGATCAACCGCAATACGCTGCGCAAGAAGATCAACGACCTGGAGATTCGCGTGACACGGCGCCGAAAATTGATGTAAAAGGGCAACATAAGCGTGGCGCCGATGCGGCAAGCATTGGCACGACCACAAGATATGGCGGCTCGCCGCGCTAGCGGCACATCAGGGCGGGGGAACCACGTGGCCTCTCGGGCACAGGGTCTGAACTGGGCGCGGCTGAACCAACTGCGGCGTCAGCGGCGGGTGCAGAACGCCGCGACGCTCGGGCTTGTGCTGCTGGGCCCGCTGCTGGCGCTGGCCACCTTCCTTGTTCTCGGCCCGCTCGACCAGGGCGCGGCGGCCATGAGCCTGCGGCTGGTCCTGCTGGCGGATCTCGTCTACGTGCTGGCGGTGGCGGCGCTGGTGTTGCAGCGCGTGGCCCGGATGGTCGCCGCGCGCCGGGCGCATTCGGCCGGCTCGCGGCTGCATCTGCGGCTGACCGGCGTGTTCGCGGCCATGGCGCTGATCCCGACCGTGACGGTGGCGATCTTTGCGGGTCTGACGGTGAATATCGGTCTCGAGGGCTGGTTTTCCGACCGGGTGCGCAGCGTGGTGGGATCGTCGCTGGCCGCCGCCGAAGCCTATGAGGAAGAGCATCGCCGCGACCTGTCGCAGGATGCCCGGGCGCTTGCGGACTATCTCGATACCGGCAGTCGCGCCAGTTTCCTGACCAGCGATGGCGATCTGCGGGTGTTGCTGGGCCAGGGGCAGGCCCAGATCCAGCGCGGGTTGCGCGAGGCCTATGTGATCGACGGCGGAGGCGAGATCCGCGCCCGCGGCGAACGCTCCTACCTGTTCGATTTCGAGCGTCCGGCGGCCGAGGATCTGGCCCGCGCCCGCGAAGAGGGCGTGGCCATCGTCGAGGACTGGGACAACAACGAGTTCCGCGCGCTGGTGCCGTTGTCGGATTTCGTGGATCGCTATCTCTATGTCAGCCGCGAGGTGGATGGCGAATTGCTGAGCCTGCTCGACGAGACGCAGGAGACCGTGCGGCTTTACCAGCAACTCGAAAGCGAGCGGGGCCGGGTGCTGTTCGAGTTCGGCCTGCTCTATCTGGGCTTCGCCGTGATCCTGATCCTGGCCTCGGTCTGGCTGGGCCTGTGGTTCGCGGAACGGCTGTCGCGGCCGGTCGGCCGTCTGACGGGCGCGGCGCAGCGTGTGGGGTCGGGCGATCTGGACGTGCAGGTGATCGAGGAGGATGGCGACGACGAGATCGCCATGCTGGGGCGCTACTTCAACCAGATGACCCGGCAGTTGAAGGGGCAGCGCGAGAAGCTTCTGGACAATACTCGCCAGATCGACCGGCGGCGACGGCTGTTCGACTCGGTGCTGTCCTCGGTCACGTCCGGCGTCGTGGGGCTGGATTCCGGCGGGCGGGTGGCCTTCGTGAACCGCTCCGCGGAACGGCTGCTGGGCTGGGAGGAGAATCGCCAGTCGCTGCCCATCGGGCTCGCGGTGCCGGAGTTCGGCCCGCTGTTCGAGCACGTCCGCTCCGGTCAGGTCGAGGCGGCGCAGGAGGAGGTCAAGGTCAGCCGCAATGGCCGCCTGGAGAACCTGCTTGTGCGGATCGCGCCGCGGCGCCGCAACGATGGCAGCCTGGACGGGTATGTCGTCGCTTTCGACGACGTGACCGACCTGGTCGCCGCGCAGCGCATGGCCGCCTGGGGCGACGTGGCGCGCCGCATCGCGCATGAGATCAAGAACCCTCTCACCCCGATCCAGCTGTCGGCCGAACGGATCCGCCGCAAGTTCGGCAAGGCGCTGCCGCCCGGGGATGCCGAGCGGCTGGAAGGCATGACCGAGGTGATCGTGCGCCAGACCAACGACCTGCGCCGCATCGTCGACGAGTTCTCCAGGTTCGCCCGGATGCCGGAACCCGACCGCCGCACCGAAGACCTGGCCCGGCTGGCCCGTGACGCGGTCCTTTTGCAGGAGACCGGCCAGCCGGGTGTGGCCTTCGAGACCGACCTGCCCGAGACGCCGGTGATGGCAGAGCTGGATGCCACCATGATCAGCCAGGCGCTGACCAACCTGATCAAGAACGCGGGCGAGGCGATCGAGACGCTGCAGGACGCCGGCGCGCCCGAAGGGCATGTGCCCCGTATCCGGGTCTCCATGCGTCTGGACGGGACCCGGGCCGAGATCCGCATCGCCGATAACGGGATCGGCCTGCCGGAGGACCGCGCCCGCCTGTTCGAACCCTATGTCACCACCCGCGAGAAGGGCACCGGGCTGGGGCTTCCCATCGTCAAGAAGATCATCGAGGAGCATGGCGGCACGCTGAGCCTCGAAGACGCGCCCGAGTTCGACGGGCCGGGCCATCGCGGTGCGATGGCCGTCATCCGCCTTCCGCTGGCCGGCGCGACGCGCGCGGCCGCCCCGGACGGTACAGGAGAAACACAAGCGGTATGAGGGGTATATGAGCGACATCCTGATCGTCGATGACGAGCGCGATATCCGGGAACTGATCTCGGACATCCTTGAGGACGAGGGCTTCGCCACGCGGCTGGCGGGCAATTCCGAGGAGGCGATGGCGGCGATCAATACCGAGCCGCCCGGCCTGCTGATCCTCGACATCTGGCTCAAGGACAGCCGGATGGACGGGATCGACATCCTCAAGACCGTCAAGCGCGACAATCCGGATGTCCCGGTGGTCATCATCTCGGGGCATGGCAATATCGAGATCGCGGTGGCGGCGATCAAGCAGGGCGCCTACGATTTCATCGAGAAGCCCTTCAACATCGACCAGCTGATGGTGGTGATCCGCCGGGCGATGGAAACCTCGCGGCTGCGGCGCGAGAACCAGGCGCTGCGCCGGCGCGAGACGCGCGCCGCCGAGATGGTGGGCGAAAGCAGCGCCTTCCGGGCGCTGGTGGGCCAGCTCGACAAGGTGACGCGCTCCAACGGGCGGGTGATGCTGACCGGCCCGGCCGGCTGCGGCAAGGAGGTCGCGGCGCGTTATATCCATGCCAATTCCGCGCGGGCCGACGGGCCTTTCGTGTCGGTCAACTGTGCCGCCATCGCGCCCGACCGGATGGAGGAAGTTCTGTTCGGCCGCGAGACGCCCGAGCGCGGTGTGGAGCCGGGCCTGCTGGAAGAGGCCCATGGCGGGGTGGTCTATTTCGACGAGGTCGCCGACATGCCGAGCGGCACCCAGTCCAAGATCCTGCGCGTGCTGGTGGACCAGACCTTCCAGCGCGTCGGCGGCGCCGACAAGGTGCGGGTGGATCTGCGGGTGATCTCGTCGACCAATCGCGACCTCGAGGCCGAGATCTCCGCCGGGCGGTTCCGCCAGGAGCTCTATCACCGGCTCAACGTGGTGCCGGTGGCCGTTCCCTCGCTGGAGGATCGGCGTGACGACATCCCGTTGCTGGCGCGGCATTTCGTCGAGGAATTCAACCGCATCCAGGGCCTGCCGGTACGTGACCTGAGCGAAGAGGCCGTGGCGCTGCTGCAGACGATGCTCTGGCCCGGAAACGTGCGCCAGCTCAAGAACCTGATCGAGCGGGTGCTGATCCTGGGCGATGGTACCGGGCCGATCGAGGCGCGCGAATTGCCGCAGGAAACACCGCAGGCGGCCGAGGAGGGCCGGGTCGTGCTGGCGGGGCCGGTGGCCACGATGCCGCTGCGCGAGGCGCGCGAGGCCTTCGAGCGGGAATACCTGCTGACGCAGATCAACCGCTTCGGCGGCAATATCAGCCGCACCGCGAATTTCGTGGGGATGGAACGCAGCGCGCTGCACCGGAAGCTGAAATCGCTGGGCGTGGTCTCGGGCGCCAAGGCGGGCGGGCGCGACGAGCTGCAGGAGGAGGCCGAACAGGCCCAGCAGGCGAGCTGAGATGCGCCCGGCCCGGCCGGGGCGCGCGACCCTTGCGCCGCCCGGACCCGGACGCCGGCGACGTGGATATTTGGACCAAGAAGAAGGGGCTGGCGCGGCGCGCCACGGCGGCGGGTGCCGCGGGGAGCGGTGCGTTTTGGGGAATTGACCGGCCCCGCCGCCTGTGTCACCCCATCGGCTCATGTGACTTCCGGGAGGCCGTGGGCCATGAAGGTCATCATTTGCGGCGCGGGACAGGTGGGCTGGCAGATCGCGCGCCACCTGTCGGGCGAGCGCAACGACGTGACGGTGGTGGACAGCAACCCCGATCTGGTGCGCCGCGCCACCGATACGCTGGACGTGCAGGGGATCGCCGGCTTCGCCTCCTATCCCGACATCCTGGAGCGGGCGGGCGCGCGCGATGCCGAGATGATCATCGCGGCCACCCATTCCGACGAGGTCAACATGGTGACCTGCCAGGTGGCGCATTCGGTCTTCGCGATCCCGCGCAAGATCGCGCGTCTGCGCGCGCAATCCTACCTGACGGCGATCTATTCCGATCTCTACCGGCGCGATCACATGCCGATCGACGTGGTCATCAGCCCCGAGCGCGAGGTGGCCGATGCGGCGCTGCAGCGGCTCTCGGCGCCGGCGAGCTTCGATACCGAGACCTTCCTGGGGGGCGGCGCGCAGCTTCTGGGCCTGCAGATCGAGGAGGATTGCCCGATCGTGAACACGCCCCTGCGCCAGCTCACCGACCTGTTCTCGACGCTGCGCTCGATCGTCGTGGGGGTGCGGCGGGACGGCACGCTGTTCGCGCCCGAGCCGGGCGACCAGCTTTTCGTGGGCGATTCGTGCTACGTGATGGCGCATGGCCAGGACGTGCTGCGCACCCTGGAAATCTTCGGCAAGTCGAACC
Source organism: Paracoccaceae bacterium (assembly GCA_046541255.1). GTDB lineage: Bacteria > Pseudomonadota > Alphaproteobacteria > Rhodobacterales > Rhodobacteraceae > Rhodosalinus. The sequence goes on from JBKHDP010000014.1 coordinate 16,564, forward strand.
GCAAGACCGAGCGCGTGGTGCTGATCGGCGGCGGCAATGTCGGGCTGACGGTGGCGCGTGCGCTGGAGGCCCGGGCCGAGCGGGTCCGGGTCAAGGTGATCGAGCAGAGCCGCACGGCGGCGGAGCGGGCCGCCGATGCGCTGGAGCGCACGATCGTGCTGAATGGCGACGGGCTGGATGTGGGGCTGCTGGCCGAGGCCGGGATCGCGCGGGCCGATGCGGTGCTCTGCGTGACCGATGACGACAAGACCAATCTGCTGGCCGCGGTGCGGGCCAAGTCCGAGGGCTGCCCGATGGCGATCGCGCTGGTCAACGACCCGACGCTGGTCCCGCTGATGGAGCCGCTCGGGATCGACGCCTACATCAATCCGCGCGCCACCACCGTCAGTTCGATCCTCCGCCACATCCGGCAGGGACGGGTGCGCGGGGTCTATTCGATCGGCGATGCGGAGGCCGAGGTGATCGAGGCCGAAGTCCTGTCGACCTCGCTGATCGCCGGGCAGCGCATCCGCGACATCGATTTCCCCGAGGGCGTTCTGGTGGGCGCGGTGCAGAAGGGCGACAAGGTGGTCAAGCCCACCGGCGGGATGCGGATCGACGAGGGCGACGTGCTGGTGATCTTCGCCATGGCCAAGGACGTGCCGGAGGTGGAGCGCCTGCTGCAGGTCTCCATCGACTTCTTCTGAACCATGCTGGCGCGGGTTCTGGCCCTTCCGCTGATCCTGCTGCTGACCGGCATCGCCGGGCTGTCGATGTTCGTTCCGGCGATCCACGGAACCCTGGGCGGGGAATTCCATGTCGCGCGCAGCTTCTTCTACGCCGGCACCCTGACGCTGATCCTGGTGGCGCTGATCGGGATCGCGACGGCGGGGCGGCCGCCCGAGCGTGACCCGCAGCGCCAGCTGCTGTCGCTGTTCGGCGCCTTCCTTCTCCTGCCGCTGGTGATGGCGGTGCCGTTCCACGAGGCGGTGCGCAGCACCAGCTTCCTGAACGCCTATGTCGAGATGGTCTCCAGCCTGACCACCACCGGCGCGACGGTGTTCGCGGAGCCCGAGCGGTTGTCGCCGGTGCTGCATCTGTGGCGGGCACAGGTGGCCTGGCTGGGCGGGTTGCTGATGTGGGTGGCCGCGGCCGCGATCATGGCGCCGATGAACCTGGGGGGCTTCGAGGTGACCGCGTCGGCCGAACCGGGGCAGGGCCAGGGGCGGCTGGCGCAGCTGGCCAATGCCGCGCCGCCCCGGCGCATCCTGCGGGCCGCCGCGCGGCTGGCGCCGGTCTATGGCGGGTTGACGCTGGCGCTTTGGGTGACGCTGCTGATCGCCGGCGAGACGCCGCTGGTGGGGCTGGTGCATGCGATGTCGATCCTGTCGACCTCGGGGATCTCGGCCGTGGGCGGGACGGAGCAGGCCGGCGCGGGGCCCGCCGGCGAGGCCGTGATGGTGCTGTTCCTGCTCTTCGCGCTGACCCGGCTGACCTTCTCCACCGACACCATGACCACCGCCCGGCGCGGGCTGCGCCACGATCCCGAGTTCCGGCTGGCGCTGGCGATCGCGACCGGTGTGCCGCTGATCCTGTTCCTTCGGCACTGGGTGGGTGCCTACGAGGTGGACGAGGTGGAAAACCTGGCGGCGGCGCTGCGCGCATTCTGGGGCAGCGTCTTCACGGTGGTCTCCTTCCTGACGACAACCGGGTTCGTCAGCGCCGACTGGGCGGCGGCGCAGGCCTGGTCGGGGCTGGAAACGCCGGGTCTGATCCTGATGGGGCTGGCCATCATCGGCGGTGGCGTGGCGACCACGGCGGGCGGTGTCAAGCTCCTGCGGGTCTACGCGCTCTATCTCAACGGGATGCGCGAGATCGAGCGGCTGGTGCACCCTTCCTCGGTGGGCCGCGCCACCGTCATGTCGCGCCGGCTTCGCAGGCGAGGGGCCTTCGTGGCATGGATCTTCTTCATGCTCTTCGCGCTGATCCTGGCGCTGGTCATCGTCATCTTCGCGGCGCTCGGGTCGGATTTCGAGCAGGCGACGGTGCTGGCGGTGGCGGCGCTGTCGACCACCGGGCCGCTGATCGCCGTGGCGGCCGAGCAGCCGATCGCCCTGGGCAGCCTGCCTGAAGCGGCCCGGCTGGTATTTTGCGTCGCGATGATCCTCGGCCGGCTCGAAATGCTGGCGATCATCGCGCTGCTGTCGCCCTCGCTCTGGCGGCGCTGAACATTCATTGCCGATGCGCGTTTGTCGCAGGCAGGCAAATCCCGGATTTTCGGGCTGGAATCTCCACTCCGGGCAAGACATAATCACAACGCTCTCCGGTGCGCGCCGGGTGGGCCGAGGACAGCTGAAATCGACGCAAGAACAAAGGCACATCGCATGGCATCGGACCGACAGACCCTCCAGGACGCCTTCCTGAATCATGTCCGGAAGACAAAGGTGCCGGTCACGGTGTTCCTGATCAATGGCGTGAAACTGCAGGGTGTCATCACCTGGTTCGACAATTTCTGTGTCCTGCTGCGCCGGGACGGCCAGTCGCAGCTTGTCTACAAGCATGCGATCTCGACCATCATGCCCTCGCAGCCGATCAACCTCTATGATGGCGACGAGTCTAATTGACATCGCTTGATCCCGGGATGACGCGCGCTTTCGTGCTGCATCCCGACATCCGGACCGATCCGGGGCGGCGCGATCCCGCGCATGCCCTCGAAGAAGCCGTTGCACTGGCCGCGGCCCTGCCCGGTCTGGCGGTCGAGGGCGCCGAGACCGTGCGCCTGCCCCGGGCGCATCCGGGCATGCTGTTCGGATCGGGCAAGATCGAGGAGCTGGGGGCGCGGTTTGCCGAGGCCGGGATCGAGCTGGTGCTGATCGACGGGCCGGTGTCGCCGGTGCAGCAGCGCAATCTGGAACGCGCCTGGAAGGTCAAGATCCTGGACCGGACCGGGCTGATCCTGGAAATCTTCTCGGACCGGGCGGCGACGCGCGAAGGCGTGCTGCAGGTGGAGATGGCGGCGCTCAGCTACCAGCGCACCCGGCTGGTGCGGGCCTGGACCCACCTGGAGCGTCAGCGCGGCGGGCTCGGATTCGTCGGCGGGCCGGGCGAGACCCAGATCGAGGCGGACAGGCGCGCCATCGACGAACAGCTGGTTCGGCTGCGCCGGCAGCTCGACAAGGTGGTCAAGACCCGTGCGCTGCACCGCGCCGCGCGCGCCAAGGTGCCCTATCCGATCGTGGCGCTCGTGGGGTACACCAATGCCGGCAAGTCCAGTCTCTTCAACCGGCTGACCGGTGCCGAGGTGCTGGCCAAGGACATGCTGTTCGCCACGCTCGACCCGACGATGCGCGCGGTGCGGCTGCCCGACGGGCCCGAGGTGATCCTGTCTGACACCGTGGGTTTCATCAGCGACCTGCCCACCGAGCTGGTGGCGGCCTTCCGTGCCACGCTGGAAGAGGTGCTGGAAGCCGACCTGATCCTGCATGTGCGCGACATAAGCCATCCCGAGACCGAAGAGCAGGCCGCCGACGTGCGCGAGATCCTCGACGATCTCGGCGTTCAGGAGGTGACGCCGCAGATCGAGGTCTGGAACAAGATCGACCTGCTGGACCCCGGGTCGCGCGAAGCCGCGCGCACCACCGCGGCGCGGCGCGACGAGGTGGTGGCGCTGTCGGCATGGACGGGCGAGGGGCTGGATATCCTGGTGGATCGTGTCCGCCTGGCGCTGGAAGGCGAGCGGCTCACCGCCGAGCTCGATCTGGGCTTTTCCGAGGGCCGGCGCCGGGCCTGGCTGTTCGAGCGCAACCTTGTGCAGGACGAGCGCCAGGACGAGGACGGCTATCACCTCACCGTCCGCTGGAGCCCGCGCCAGCAGGCGCAGTTCCGCAGCCTGTCGAATGGCGACGGCTGAACTGCGCGGCCCGTGCCGGGACTAGCCGTCTTCCGGCCGCAGCTCGGTGACGCCGGTGGCCCCGGCGCGGGCCAGTTCCGGATCCAGAGACATGTTCACATATTCCCCGCGCCGCCAGAGCTGGCCCAGGTCGTCGTAATGGCGTGACAGGAAATGGCCCGACTGGCCGGTGGAGATCACGAAGACCGAGCTGTCCGGATCGGCGAAATCGTAGACCCCTCGGTAGCCCGCCCCGTGCACGTTGTGGAACGGGTCCGGCTCGCGCCCGCTGGTGCGCCCGCGCATCAGCGTGTGATCTCCGCCGCTGGTGGATTGGCGGATATTGACGAAATAATTCAGCACCGGCACCTCGCCCAGCGTCGGGTGGTCGTGCGTGGCCTGATGCGCGTCGCCCCAGCGCAGCGCCTCGAGCTGGCTTCCCCAGATCTCCTCGATCCAGATCAGCGCATCGTCCAGTGCCAGCCGTGCGATATCGGTGCAGCTTTCCTCGGCGGCGCTCTGGCGGATGTTGCACCAGGCCGCCGCGCCGTCCACGTCGCGAAAGACCCGCTCGATGAACAGCGGCTCGACATGCCGGAACTCGTCGGCGAGCGGGCCCAGCTCGTCGCGGATCAGCCTGTCCTGCAGGGCGCGCAGCCAGGCCGCGTAGATCAGCGGCTCGGGCAGATGCTCGTTCATCTCGCCGTTCCAGTTGGCCAGCAGCTCGAGCGCGCGCTGGCGCTGTCGTTCGGGGGTGCCGGCCGGCGCGGCCTCGCCGGTGAACCACAGATCGGCCCCGATCAGCGGCAGGAGCGAACGCGCCGCCGAGCTGACGGTGTCGAGCTGCGCCTCGATGAAACTGTCGCGGGTATGCGCCTCGCGCATCTGCATCAGCCGTTGCCAGCGCATCACCCGCTGCGTATCGCCCCAGTCATGCGAGACATGCAGCGGAAAGGGCCGGTCGAGCAGCTTGTTGTTGGTATTGCCCAGCAACCCGCCCCGGGGGGCGATGAATTCGGGGTTGGCGGCATAGGCGAAGCTGCCCTGCCAGCGGTTTTCGGACAGGTAGCCATAGGCGGGCATTCGGCCCTGGGTCTGATGCGCGGCGTCGCGGCGCGGCATCGCCCCGAGCATCTTCATCGCGATGGTCTCGCGATCCACCAGCGTGAGGTTCTGCGACGGCGCCACGAAGCCTTCGCCCGCGGCCAGGGCCTCTTCCACATTTTGCGCCCGCATGATCGCCATGGCGGACGACATCGAGGTGTCGTCCTCCGACAGGGCCGTCCAGCCCAGCGCCGCGACATGGCCCGGCGGCGTGACATTGCCCAGCCCGTAGCGTTTGGGCGGCAGCACGGGGCCGTTCTCTGTCCATCGCAACGTCACGGTGACGGGCGGCGCATCCCTGACCTCGATGATCGAACGGCGGGTTTCGAAGGGCGCCCAGCCGTCGGGGGTGCGGTAGAGGTTCGGGTCGTCGGGATTCAGTTCTTCCAGGAACACGTCCTGATCGTCGAGATAGGACGAGGTCAGCCCCCACCCGAGATCCGCGCTGCGCCCGGTCAGGATCACGGGCATTCCCGGGATCGTGCCGCCGATCACCCCGCCGGAGGACAGGTCCAGCCGCGCCAGATACCAGATCGACGGCGCCGAAAAGCCCAGATGCGGGTCGTTGGCCAGCAATGTCCCGCCCGAGGCAGAGCGCGAGGGGTCGGCGGCCCAGGCGTTCGAAGCCCCGGCCAGGCCGCGGCGCGGCACCGGCCAGAGCGGATCCTCGGGCATGGGTTCGACCGCGGCATGGCGGGGCAGGCCGGGCACGAGGCTGGCGTAATCGGGCAGCGCGGCCACGCCCTGGCCCGGTGCATCGGGCAGGATGTCGGCCAGCCGGGCCGGATCGTCGATCGCCACCGAGCTGCGGGCGCGCAGCACTTCTTCGGAGACATGGCCGGACAGTTGCAGCGCCATCAACTTGATGATCGCCAGCGAATCTGCCGGTTTCCAGGGTGCAATCGGCGCGTTGAACAGGAAGAACTCGGGCGCGCCGCGGCCCAGGCTGTCGCGGTTGATCTCGTCCAGCCGCGCATTCACCCCCCTGGCATAGGCCTCCAGCGCTGCGCGGGTCGGAGCGTCCTGGTCCTCGACCGAGCGCAGCGCCGCGCCGTACAGATCGAACCGCCGCAGCAGCGTGTCGGTCTCCAGCGTGCGGCTGCCGAACATCTCGGACAGGCGGCCCTGTACGGTGCGGCGCATGGTGACCATCTGCCAGAGCCGGTCCTGCGCATGGGCATAGCCCAGCCCGAAGAACACGTCCTCGTCGCTCTGGCCGAAGACATGCGGCACGTTCGCAGTGTCGCGCACGACCTCCACAGGCGCGGCGATGCCCGCGACGTCGAGCCGCTTGTCGTAATCGGGCAGCGACCGGGAAGCGAGGTAATAGACCACCACCACGGCCAGAACCGCCAGCAGCACCAGCGCGCTCGCCAGCCGCAACAACCACCTGAAAACGACTCTCATTCCTGGTCCAGACCTGCCATTGTCCTTGTCATCCGCCCGTTCCAGAGTGACAAACCCTGAGGGCAAAAGATGCAAGGGGAAATCCGATGGCGAAGACGGCATTTCTGGGACTGGGCGTGATGGGCTTCCCGATGGCGGGTCACCTGGCCGGCGCGGGGCACGAGGTCACGGTGTACAACCGGACTGCGGCCAAGGCCGAGGCCTGGGTGGCGCAGCATGGCGGCGCCAGCGCCCCCACGCCGCGCGAGGCGGCGCAGGGCAAGGATTTCGTGATGGCCTGCGTGGGCAATGACGACGATCTGCGCAGCATCTGCCTGGGCCCTGACGGCGCCTTTGCCGGAATGGAAGCCGGGGCGATCTTCGTGGATCACACGACTGTTTCGGCCGAGGTCACGCGCGAGCTGTTCGCCGCGGCCGCGGAGAAGGGTGTCGGCTTCGTGGACGCGCCGGTTTCGGGGGGGCAGGCCGGCGCCGAGAACGGGCAGCTCTCGGTGATGTGCGGCGGCGAGGAAGACGCCTACGCACGCGCCGAGCCGGTGATCGACGCCTATGCCAAGCTTTGCCGCCGGATCGGCGGGTCGGGCGCCGGGCAGATGACCAAGATGGCCAACCAGATCGCCATTGCCGGGCTGGTTCAGGGCCTGTCCGAGGCGCTGCATTTCGCTGAAAAGGCCGGGCTCGACGGCGAGGCCGTGGTCGAGGTGATCAGCCAGGGCGCCGCCGGATCGTGGCAGATGGTCAACCGCTACAAGACCATGCTGGCCGACGAGTTCGAACACGGTTTCGCGGTAGACTGGATGCGCAAGGATCTGGGCATCTGCCTCAAGACCGGCGACGAGGTGGGCGCGAGCCTGCCGGTCACCGCGCTGGTGGATCAGTTCTACAAGGATGTGCAGCGCCTGGGCGGCGGGCGCTGGGACACGTCCAGCCTGATCGTGCGGCTGCGCGCGGTGGACAAGGGCTGAGGCCCGCAAAGCCCCGGGTTGCCTGCGGCAGGCCAATGCGCGCCTGCCGGCCGCGCGGGATCGCGAACTTGCGCAATGGAGGACATGCGAACGCGCCCTGGCGCGGCTCGCGGGCCCGTGGCACGATTTCGCCGGTATACAACGGCGCCGGGTCGCGTTATGGGACCGCTTCCTCCCACCCCGATGACGCGCCGCGTCCTTCGCACCATGCAGATCGGCCATGATGATCCAGACCCTATCCGACGCGCTCGCGGAACGCGGATACGACACCTTGACGCCAGTTCAGGAGGCTGTGACCGCCGCCGGGCTCGAGCGCGCGGATCTGCTGGTTTCGGCGCAGACCGGCTCGGGCAAGACGGTCGGTTTCGGTTTGGCCATCGGGCCGACGCTGCTCGGCCAGGACCAGGTTCTGGGTCCGGCCTCGGCGCCGCTCGCGCTCGTGGTCGCGCCCACGCGCGAGCTGGCATTCCAGGTGACGCGCGAGTTGAGCTGGCTCTACGCCCGTGCCGAGGCGCGGGTCGTCTCCTGCGTCGGCGGCATGGACATGCGAGACGAGCGGCGGGCGCTGGAGCGCGGGGCGCATATCGTGGTCGGAACCCCCGGTCGTCTGCGCGATCACATCCAGCGCGGCTCGCTCGACATGGGCAGCCTGCGGGCGGTCGTGCTTGACGAGGCCGACGAGATGCTCGACCTCGGATTTCGCGAAGACCTCGAGTTCATGCTGGGCGAGGCGCCCGAGGATCGCCGCACGCTGATGTTCTCGGCCACCGTCCCGCCGATGATCGCCACGCTCGCGCGGCAGTACCAGCGCGATGCCGTCCGGGTGACGACCCTCTCGGACCGCAGCCAGCATGCCGACATCACCTATCAGGCGATGCGGGTCGCACCGCATGACGCCGAGAACGCCATCATCAACGTGCTGCGCTACCACGAGGCGCAGAACGCGATCGTCTTCGCCAATACCCGCGCGACGGTGAACCGGCTGACCGCGCGTTTCGCCAATCGGGGCTTCGCGGTCGTGTGTCTTTCCGGCGAGCTGAGCCAGACCGAGCGCACCCATGCGCTTCAGGCGATGCGCGATGGCCGGGCGCGGGTCTGTGTCGCCACCGATGTGGCTGCACGCGGCATCGACCTGCCGAACCTGGATCTGGTGGTCCATGCCGAGCTGCCGTCGAATGCAGAGAGCCTTCTGCATCGCTCGGGCCGGACCGGCCGCGCGGGCCGCAAGGGCATTTCCGCGCTCGTGGTGCCGCCGAAAGCGCTCAAGCGCGCCGACTACCTGCTGAAGACCGCCCGCGTCACGGCCGAATGGATCACGGCGCCCGGGGCGGAAGAGATCCTGCGCCGCGACGAGGAGCGGCTGATGGGCGATCCGGGCTGGGATGACGAGATCACCGCGAACGAGGCGGAGTTCGCCGCGCGACTGCTGCGCGAGCGGTCGCCCGAAGCGGTGGCCGCGGCCTATCTTCGGCTCTACCGCAAGCAGCATTCCGCGCCCGAGGAGCTTTCCGCACCCGACACGCGCGCGGCATCGAAAGAGCGCGCGCCGTTCGGGCCCGGCGTGTGGTTCGCATTGTCGGTCGGCCGCGACGACCGCGCCGAGGCGCGCTGGCTGCTTCCGCTGCTCTGCCGGGCCGGCGGGCTGAACAAGGAGTCGATCGGAGCGATCCGGGTGCAGGACTCGGAAACCTTCGTCGAACTCGCCGAGGCGAGTGTGCCGGGCTTTCTGTCGGCGCTCGGAGAGGGCGGCCTGCTCGAAAAAGGGGTGACGGCCCGCCGGCTCGAGGCCGCACCGGAAACCGGCGGAGCTGCGCGGGCGCCCGCGCCCCGGCATCGCCCGGCCGCCTCGAAGCCGCGGCACAAGGCGTCCGTGGCAGCATCCCCGAACAGCGGCGCGGCACCGCAAAAGCGGCGTGAACCGGCGGGCGAGCAGCCCCGGGAGAGCGCAGTGGCGGCGCCAGGACCGCGAGAAACGGCTGCCGAGTCAAGAACCGGACCCGATGCCGGAGCTTCGGCTACCCGGCGCAAGCCCAAGCCGGAGAAGCCCAGCGGTCCTTCGCAGAAGCGCGAGCGGGCCGGCAGCCCGGCGCCTCGAACCAAGAGCGGCGGCGCCGGGAAGCGGCCCGGCGCGGCATCCGCCGGCGGGGCCAATGCCTCCGATACCACGAAGCGCTATTCCCCGAAAAAGGCGCCGTCCGGGGGCAAGGCGCGTCGTGACGCGGCCGGCCGGCGGGACGACCCCGCAGAGCGGCCCCCGAAACGTCCCAAACGATAGAGTGCTGACCCCGGTGCCGGCACCGGGCGCGTTTCCGAGGCGCGGCCGGAGGCGACGCGCCTGGACCTTCGGCTTCAGCCGGTCCAACCCGGCGCTGTCGCGGTGGAGACGGCCGCCCGTTCCGGCGAACGCGACGTTCAGCCGAACGCCGCCTCGAAAGCGCCGCGATAGAGTGCCGACAGCTCGGCCAGCGGTGCCTCGGCCTGGCCCATCCGCACCGTGTCGCCACCGAAGCGGCCCACCGTGAGAAGGGGAATCCCGGCCCTGCCGGCGGCGATCATCAACCCCTCGGCCTGGTCGAAGTTGCAGGCCACCAGATAGCGCCCCTGGTCCTCGCCGAAGAGGCGGGCCATGTCGGTCTCGTCGATCTGGACACCCACGCCCGCCGCCTCGGCCATCTCGAAAGCGGCCAGCGCCAGCCCGCCATCCGACAGGTCGGTGCAGGCGCGGATCAGGTCGAGATTGTCGAGGATGAACTCGCCATTGCGGCGCTCTGCTTCCAGATCGACCGGCGGGGCATCACCTTCCTCGCGATTGAAGACCTCGGCCAGCAGTGCCGATTGACCCAGATGACCCACCGTGTTCCCCACGAGCAGCGCGACATGCCCCTCGCGGGCCTGTCCGGTGATGGCCTGTTCCGCGTTGGCGATCAGGCCGACAGCGCCGATCGTGGGGGTGGGCAGGATCGCCTGGCCCTCGGTCTCGTTGTAGAGCGAGACATTGCCCGACACGATCGGCATGTCCAGCGCGCTGCAGGCGGCGCCGATGCCCTTGATGGCGCCCACGAACTGGCCCATGATCTCGGGCTTCTCGGGGTTGCCGAAATTGAGGTTGTCGGTGGTGGCCAGCGGCCGTGCGCCCACCGCCACCAGGTTGCGGAAAGCCTCGGCCACGGCCTGTCTGCCGCCCTCTTCGGGATTGGCCTTCACGTAACGCGGGGTCACGTCGGAGGTGAAGGCCAGCGCCTTCTCGGTGCCATGCACCCGCACGATCCCGGCGCCGTAGCCGGGCCCGCGCAGCGTGTCGGCCATCACCATGTGGTCGTATTGCTCGAACACCCAGTTGCGGGCGCAGTAGTTCGGGCTGGCGATCAGCGCGCGCAGCGCATCGATGGCATCGACCGCCGGCACCTCGCCCAGCTCGGCCGGGGCCGGAACGGGCTGCCAGGGCCGGTCGTATTCGGGCGCCTCGCCCGACAGTGCGCGCAGCGGCAGATCCGCCTTGACGGAGTTCCCGTGCATCACGAGGAAGCGATCCTCGGCGATGGTCTCTCCGACGATGGCGAAGTCGAGATCCCATTTCTCGAACACCGCCTTGGCCTCGGCCTCCTTCTCGGGGCGCAGCACCATCAGCATGCGCTCCTGGCTTTCGGACAGCATCATCTCGTAGGCGGTCATCCCGGTCTCGCGGCAGGGCACCGCGTCGAGGTTCAGCCGGATGCCGAGCCGGCCCTTGTCGCCCATCTCGACGGCCGAGCAGGTCAGCCCCGCCGCGCCCATGTCCTGGATCGAGATCACCGCGCCGGTCTGCATCAGTTCGAGGCAGGCCTCCATCAGCCGCTTCTCGGTGAACGGGTCGCCGACCTGCACCGTGGGGCGCTTTTCCTCGATGGTGGCGTCGAACTCGGCCGAGGCCATCGTGGCCCCGCCCACGCCGTCGCGGCCGGTCTTGGCGCCGAGATAGACCACCGGCATGCCCACGCCCGAGGCGGCGGAGTAGAAGATGCCGTCGGCCTCGGCCAGCCCGGCGGCGAAGGCGTTCACCAGGCAATTGCCGTCATAGGCGGTGTGAAACCGGATCTCGCCGCCCACATTGGGCACCCCGAAGGCATTGCCGTAGCCGCCGATGCCTTCCACCACGCCATGCACCAGCGCCCGGGTACGCGGATGGTCGGGGCGGCCGAAGCTCAGCGCATTCATCGCCGCGATGGGCCGCGCGCCCATGGTGAAGACGTCGCGCAGGATGCCGCCCACGCCGGTCGCCGCGCCCTGGTAGGGCTCGATGTAGGAGGGGTGGTTGTGGCTCTCC
>JBKHDP010000015.1:0-27657 GCA_046541255.1 Paracoccaceae bacterium
CCATCGGCAGAGAAACGCGCCAGAACGCGCCCAGGGCGGTCTGCCCCAATGCCCGCGCCGCAAGGTTGGCGGTGGCGGATTGCTGCAGGAATGCCGCGCGGGCCAGCAGGTAGACATAGGGATAGAGCACGAGGATCAGCATGATCGCCGCACCGCCCTCGGACCGCACTTCCGGGAACCAGTAATCGCGGGGGCCCCAGCCGGTCACGTCGCGCAGGAAGGTCTGGACCGCGCCGGGATGATCCAGCAGGTCGGTATAGGCATAGCCCATCACATAGGCCGGAAAGGCCAGCGGCAGCGCCAGCGCGACCTCGAAGATGCGGACGCCGGGAAAGCGGGTCATCGTCACCAGCCAGGCCGCGCCCGTGCCGATCGCCGCGGTCCCGATGCTCACGAACAGGACCAGCGTCAGCGTGGTGGCGGTATAGCGCCAGAGCACCGTGTCGGCCAGATGCGCCAAGGTGCCGACCGATCCCATCATCGCGGCGATCGCCACCGCCGCCATCGGCAGCAGGCACAGCGCAGCGGCGGCCAGCGCGCCCCAGCGCAGCGCCATGCCGGTTGCGTCGGACATCCGCGACCGCTCCCTGCGCACGGTCATCGCCGCGATCCCGTCATGCCGCTTCCAGCGCCGCGACGATGGCGCCGAACTCCGCCGCCTTCAGGCTCGCCCCGCCGACCAGCGCCCCGTCGACATTCGAGACGGCAAAGATTTCCGCCGCGTTCGCGGGCTTCACCGACCCACCGTAAAGCAGCCGGACAGAGCGCCCCACCCCCTCGCCGAAGCGCCGTTCCAGCAGGGCGCGAATATAGTCATGCACCTCGCCGATCTGGTCGGGCGTGGGCGTCCTGCCGGTGCCTATGGCCCAGACCGGCTCGTAGGCGACCACGAGGTCATGCGCGGTGGAGCCGTCGGGCACCGATCCCGAAAGCTGCCCGGCGATGATGTCGAGCGTGTTCGAGGCCTCGCGGTCGGACAGGTGTTCGCCCACGCAGACCACCGCCACCAGCCCGGCCTCCTGCGCCGCGCGAGCCTTCATCCGCACCTGCTCGTCGCTTTCGGCGTGATCGGCGCGGCGTTCCGAATGACCCAGAATGACATGGCTCGCGCCGGCATCGCGCAGCATCCCGGCCGAGATGTCTCCGGTATGCGCGCCCGAACCGGCAGCGTGACAATCCTGCCCTCCGATCGCCAGCGCGTGATCCTGCGCCAGGGTGGCGGCGCGCGAAATCAGCGTGGCCGGGGGGCAGATCAGCAGGTCGCAGGCCGGCGCCGGAAAGGCGCCCATCAGCGCAGCGATCTCGGGCAGCTCGGTGCCCGTGCCGTTCATCTTCCAGTTGCCCGCCGCCAGCTTGCGTCTCATCCGTCCGGTCCCCGTTCCGCTGTGGCGGTATCTTTCTTCAGGGGGCGGCGGCGTCAACCCCGTCCGCGTCGTCCGGGCGCCGGACCCGCGATCACCGGCCGCGTTCGGCCTGCAATTCCTCGGCATCCTTGAACTTGATGGACTCGCCGCAGCCGCAGGCATCCGTCACGTTCGGGTTGCGGAAGCGGAAGCCCGATTCCAGCAGCGACGTCTCGTAATCGATCTCGGTGCCGAACAGGAACATCTGCGCCATGGGTGCGATCAGCACGCGCGCGCCGTCCTGCTCGATCACCTCGTCGTGGTCTTCGGGCGCGTCGACATATTCCATGGTGTATTCCATGCCGGCACAACCGCCCTTCTTCACCCCGATCTTGAGGCCGAAGCGGTGATCGCGCTGCATCAGGCGGGTGATCTGCGCCACCGCGGCCGGGGTCATGGTGATGGGGGATTTGCCGGGGATGCCGAACATCGCGGGCTCCTTTCGATCCTGAGCCTGTAACGTAGGATTCCTGCCGCGTCGTCTCAAGGGCCGGGCCGAAGACGCGAACGGCACCGCGCCTCTGCCACGAGGCCCGGGCCGGATGCATCCGGCCCGGCGCCGGCGGGTTACATGAAGCCCAGTTCCAGACGGGCCTCGTCGCTCATCATGTCCATGCCCCAGGGGGGATCCCAGGTCAGTTCCACATCAACCTGCTTGACCCCGGGCAGAGGTTCGATCGCGTCGGCGAGCCAGCCCGGCATCTCGCCGGCCACGGGACAACCCGGTGCGGTCAGCGTCATGATGACATGCACCGCGTTCTCGTCGTCGATCTCGATCGTGTAGATCAGCCCGAGGTCGAAGATGTTCACAGGGATCTCGGGGTCGTAGACGCCCCGGCATGCCTCCACCACCTGATCGTAGAGCGGATGATCGGTGCTGGAGGGCTTGATGAGCGGGGTGCCCTCGAGCTGCTGGGATGCGTCGTTCATGCGAACCTCTCGCCTGTATTCTGACCAAAGATATAGGGAAACCCTGGGCAGGCGTAAAGGGCAGCCGGGCCTGCGCGGCTGCGGTGGAAGGGCGCGGGGGGCGCCTCGGGCCCGGTTTTCGGGTCGCTTGCGGCTTGCCGCGGGCGGGCGGCGCCATAACTTCGGGACAGGCGATACCGCACGAGACCATGACAGAGCGGCTGACCGCACCGATCCGCGCGCTGCTGCGGCAGTTGCGCCGCCCCGCCAACCGGCGGGCCGCCCCCAACGCGGCGCGAAGTTCGCTTCTGGGCCGGTCCGGGCCCGACCCGCTGGACGAATACGATGCGCTGCCGGCGCCGCTGCGGCAGTGGCTGGCGCAGGCGGCGATGCCCTGGTCGCCGCGCTCGGCCCTGCGGATCTGGCGCCGCGTGCTGCGCCGTTCCGGCGGCGACACGCGGCTCGCGCAACGCGAGATGAGCCGGATCGAGGCCGAGCGGCTGGCCGAAGACGTGGCCCGGGTCTGGGGGCCGGATCATCCCTATCTCAGCCTCGGCGCGCAAGGCGCGCGCGCTGCCGGCCGTCCGCGTCGAAATTCGAAGGGTCCAGCCAGGCCTCCAGTGCGGCGCGGCGGGCCGGCCAGTCGTCGTTGAGCATCGCGAACCAGGCGGTGTCGCGATTGCGCCCCTTGTAATGCGTGGCCTTGCGGAACGTGCCTTCGAAGGTGAAGCCCAGCCGTTCCGCGGCACGGCGCGAGGCGGCGTTCAGCGCGTCGCATTTCCACTCGTAGCGGCGGTAGCCCAACTCGTCGAAGACCCGCCGCGCCATGAGATACATCGCCTCGGTTGCCGCCCTTGTGCCGGAAAGCCGCGGCGACATGTGGATATGGCCCAGCTCGATCCGGCCCAGATCCGGCGCGATGCGCAGGAAGCTGGCCAGTCCGGCCGGGCCGTCCTTGTCGAAAATCGTGAAGAATTGCGGATCATTGCCGGTACAGGCAGCTTCCATCCAGGCATGAAAGTCAGAGGTTCCGCCGAATGGGCCATAGGGCAGGTAGGTCCAGCCCCGGCCCTCGGTGTCGGTGGCGAAGGCGGCATGCAGCGCCTTCGCATGGGCGGCAGGGTCGGCGGGCTCGAGCCGGCAATCACGGCCTGCCATCGGCATGCGCGGCGGCGCGGGGCGCGGCAATTCCACCTCCAGCGGCGCCCCTACCGGCTGGCCCAGCGCGCTGCGGTGGACCGGTGGCGCGCCGCAGCCGGTCATGCCTGGCCCTGCACCCCGGGGCGGCGCTTGCGCACCGGCGCGGGACGCACCCGGCGCTCGATCTCGTCATAGAGCAGGCCGGCCACGTTCTTCTTCGAGACCGTCTCGATTCCCTCCAGCCCCGGCGAGGAATTCACCTCCAGCACCTTGGGCCCGTCCTCCGAACGCAGCAGGTCTACCCCGGCGAGATTCAGGTTGAAGGCCCGCGCCGCCCGCAGGGCGGCGTCCCGTTCCGCCTTGGAGATCCGCACCCGCTGCGCCGTTCCGCCCCGGTGCAGGTTCGAGCGGAAATCGCCCTCCGCCCCGGTGCGTTTCATCGAGGCCACCACCTTGTTGCCCACGACGAGACAGCGGATATCCTCTCCGGCCGCCTCCTTCACGAAGGCCTGCACCAGGAAATTCGCCTTGAGGCCCCGGAACGCGTCGATCACCGATTGCGCCGCCTTTTTCGTCTCGGCCAGCACCACGCCCTTGCCCTGCGTCGATTCCAGCAGTTTCACGATCAGCGGCGCGGTGCCCACCAGCCGGATCAGGCTGTCGGTATCCTTGGGACTCGCCGCGAAGGCGGTGTTGGGCATCCCGATCCGGTGCCGTGCCATCAGCTGATGCGCATAGAGCTTGTCGCGGCTGGCCGCGATGCCCTCGGACCCGTTGATGCAGAAGGTGCCGATCGTCTCGAACTGGCGGATCACCGCCGTGCCATAGGCCGTGATCGAGGCCCCGATGCGCGGGATCACCGCGTCGTAGCGCGGCAGGCGCTTGCCGTCGTAATGCACCTCCGGCGACAGCGCGTTGATCGCCATGTAGCAGCGCGTGGTGTCGATCAGTTCCACCGTGTGGCCGCGGGTCTCGCCTTCCTCGATCAGGCGGCGGGTGGAATAATTGTCCTCCCGGCTCAGCACGGCCACGCGCAGCGCGCGGTTGGGCGCGGTCTTGCGCATCTGGGCGGTGTGGTAGACGTCATAGCTCAGTTCCGGCTGGCAGAACCGGTCGGTGGCCACGATGGTGATGTGATCCTTCAGCGCCTCGCGGCCCAGCAGCATCCGGCTGGCCATGGCGGCGCGGTTGGTCAGCGTCAGTTCGATCCGCCAGCTCTGGTCGCTCACCCGCAGGGTTGAGGCGATGACATAGCGGCTCTCGCTCTCGCCGTTCGAAGAGGTGACGGTGCGCCGGTCGATGATCTCGGCCGAGCAGGGGATCACCAGATCCTCGCGGCCGGGGATGGGATGCACGGTGAAGCGCACCCGCGGACGGGAGAGCGGCCCGAAGGTCTCGATGTCGAAGGCGTGCAGCGCCGAGGTGCGCGCGCCGGTATCCACCTTGGCCTTGAGTGCGGGCAGACCGAGATCCGGCAACGCGACCCATTCTTCCCAGCCGAAGCGGATCAGGTTGCTGGCGGGATCGGTGTTGTCGGTCATCGCATGGCCCTTCTTGGCTTTCCGGTTCTTGCCCATTAGGGGAGATCGGGCAGGAGTCAACGATGACAACATCTTTCAACTTCCAACTCAAGGCGACGGATGGGGCGGCCCGGACCGGGACCATCTCCACCCCGCGCGGCGAGATCCGCACGCCGGCCTTCATGCCGGTGGGCACGGCCGGCACCGTCAAGGCGATGCTGCCGGAAAGCGTGCGCGCCACCGGCGCCGACATCCTACTGGGCAATACCTATCACCTGATGCTGCGGCCGACTGCGGAACGCATCGCCCGGCTGGGGGGCTTGCACCGCTTCATGAACTGGGAACGGCCGATCCTGACCGACTCGGGCGGCTTCCAGGTGATGAGCCTGGCGGGGCTGCGCAAGCTGACCGAGCAGGGCGTGACCTTCAAGAGCCATATCGACGGCTCCAGGCATGAGCTCACCCCCGAACGCTCGATGGAGATCCAGCGCCTGCTGGGCTCGGACATCGTGATGTGTTTCGACGAATGCCCGGCGCTGCCGGCAACCGAGACCGCGGTGGCCGAAAGCATGCGGCTGTCGATGCGCTGGGCGGCGCGCTCCCGCGAGGCCTTTGGCGACCGGCCGGGCCATGCGCTGTTCGGCATCATGCAGGGCGGTGTCACGCCCGAGCTGCGCGAGGAATCGGCCGAGGCGCTGAGGGCGATCGGCTTCGACGGCTATGCCGTGGGCGGGCTCGCGGTGGGCGAGGGGCAGGAGGCGATGTTCGGCGTGCTGGACTATGCGCCCGGCTTCCTGCCCGAGGACCGGCCGCGCTACCTGATGGGGGTGGGCAAGCCCGATGACATCGTCGGCGCGGTGAAACGCGGGATCGACATGATGGATTGCGTGCTGCCCTCGCGCTCGGGGCGCACCGGGCAGGTCTTCACCCGGCGCGGCGTGCTCAACATCAAGAACGCCCGCCACCAGGACGATCCGCGCCCGCTCGACGAGCACTGCGCCTGCCCGGCCTGCCGCAACTATTCGCGGGCCTACCTGCATCATGTCTTCCGCGCGCAGGAGATCATCTCTTCCATGCTGCTGACCTGGCATAACCTGCATTACTACCAGGAATTGATGTCGGGCATGCGCGCGGCCATCGCCGAGGGCCGTTTCGCGGCCTGGGAGGCCGCTTTCCATGCCGGCCGGGCAGAGGGCGATATCGAGCCGCTCTGACGGCCGCGGCCGGGACCGCGCGGAGACTGCCCGCTCAGACGCCTGAAATGGCCTCGGCCGCCGCCTCCAGCGCGCCCTTGCCGAACGGGATGTCCAGTGCCCGCATCCCCGCCTCGACGCTGCCCAGAAGGCCCATCACCATATGCGCGTTGACATGGCCCATATGGCCGAAGCGGAAGAAGCCGTGCCAGTCCGGGCTGCCGGGTTCGGCCATGCCCAGCCCGATTCCCAGCGTCACGCCCGCCTCGCGCATCGTCCAGTCCCGCAGCCGCGAGCCATGCGGCGATCCGATCCGCAGCGCGGTCACCGCGTGGCTGCGCCGGGCGGGGTCGGTGATGTTCAGCTCCAGAGGCCCGCCGCGGCCCCAGGCCTCGCAGGCGGCCCAGATCGCCCGGGCCAGCACCGCGTGACGGGCCCAGACGGCCTCGATCCCCTCGGCCATCAGCAGATCCAGCGCGGCGCGCAACCCGTAGACGTGATGCGTGGCCGCGGTGCCGCCGAAATACTGGTAGAAGAAGTCGGGCGCCGCGCGCGGACGCCAGTCCCAGTAGCGAGACACCAGGGGCAGCTCGTCCCGCGCCGCCGCGGCCTTGTCCGAGAAGAACACGAAGCCAAGCCCCGGCGGCACCATCAGGCCTTTCTGGCTGGCCGCCACGGTCACGTCCACGCCCCAATCGTCCATCTCGAACCGGTCGCAGGCCAGCGAGGCGATGCAATCGGCCATCAGCAGCGCCGGATGGCCCTGGGCGTCCAGCAGCGCGCGCAGCCCGGCGATGTCGTTGCGCACGGAACTCGCGGTGTCGGTATGGGTGGCCAGAACCGCCCGGATCGCATGGCCGCGATCGGCGCGCAGCGCCGCCTCGACACGGGCGAGATCCACGGTGTCGCGCTTGCCGAAATCCAGCACCTGCACGTCCAGGCCCCGGGCCTGCGCGATCTCGGCCCAGCCCTGGCCGAAGCGGCCGGTGGACAGCACCAGCACCTTGCCGCCGACGGGCACGGTGTTGGCCAGCGCCGCCTCCCAGGCGCCGTGGCCATTGGCGATATACATCGCCACATGGCCTTCGGTGCGGGCCACGGCGCGCAGGTCGGGGATCAGGCCGGCGGTCAGCTCCACAAGTTCGCCCTCGTAGATGTTGGGCGCGGCGCGATGCATGGCGCGCAGCACCTCCTCGGGCATCACGGATGGGCCGGGAATGGCAAGGTAGGGACGGCCCTGGGCAAGCGACATGGCGGGTTCTCCTGGCTCGGAACGGCGCGACCTTAGCGACGGCGCGGGCGGCGTCAACGGCAGGCGCGCTTGCCAGCGGCGGGCGCAGCCACTAAACCCCGCGCGAATGATGACGGGCGGGCGGCATGCTCACGAGATTCTGGACCTGGCTGGATGGCGGCGACCGCGGGTTGCACCCCGCCCCCGGTGGCGCGCGGGAAGGTGCCCGCCGGCGGCTGGCGGACCGGCTGCACTACCTGCTGGTCGATCATGCCCTGCTGCGCCTGGTCTGGTCCAACTCCTTCGAGATCGCCCCGGGCGTCCACCGCTCCAACCAGCCGACGCATGCGCGCTTCCGGGCGTATCGCGATCGGGGAATCCGCACCGTCATCAACCTGCGCGGCAAGAGTGACCGCGCGCATTACAGGTTCGAGTCGGCAAGCTGCGCGGCGCTGGGCCTTGAACTGATCGACACCAGACTCTGGGCCCGCCGCACCGTCTCGCGCGAGCGGATCCTCGAAGTGATCGAGACGATGCGCCGCGCCGAGCGTCCCTTCATCTTCCACTGCAAGTCCGGCGCGGATCGGGCGGGCTTCGCCGCGGCGATCTATCTGATGGTGTTCGAAGGGGTGCCGGTGCAGCAGGCGCGGCGGCAGCTGGGCCTGCGCTACATCCATCTCAAGTTCACCCGCACCGGGGTGCTGGATTACCTCCTGCGCGTCTACCAGGCCCGCAACGCGCGCGCTCCGATCCCCTTCGAGGACTGGATCCGTACCGAATACGAACACCGCGCCATCCAGCAGGGATTCGACTCGCGCCGTCCGCCGGAAGAGCTGGCATGAGCGCAGCGCCCGAAGCCCCCCGAGACGCGGAGTCGCGCGGCCTGCTGCTCTGGCTGTGGCGGCGCTACCTGCTCCGCCGGTCGGGGCTGCTGGGCGGGGCGCTGGTGTTCATGGCCATCGAGGGAGGCATGCTTGGCATGCTGAGCTGGATGATGAAGCCCATGTTCGACCGCATCTTCGTGGGCGGGGAGGCGGGCGCGATCCCTCTGGTGGCGCTGGCCTTCTTCGCGATCTTCGCCACCCGCGGCATGTCCGGCGTGGCGCAGAAGGTTCTGCTGACCCGGCTGTCGGAACTGACGGCCGCCGATATCAGGGGCGATCTGGTCGCCCATCTGATGCGGCTGGACGGGGCGTTTCACCAATCCAACCCGCCGGGCTACCTGATGCAGCGCATCGAGGGCGACGTGTCCGCGATTAACAAGGTCTGGCGCACGATTCTCACCGGCGCCGGACGCGACCTGGTTGCGGTCGTGGCGCTGTTCTCGGTGGCGCTGGGGGTGGATTGGCGCTGGACGCTGGTGGCCTGCCTCGGCGCGCCGGTGATCGTGGCGCCGTCGATGTTCCTGCAACGCTATGTGCGGCGCAACGCGCGGCTGGCGCGCGACGTGGCCGCGGGGCTTTCGACGCGGCTCAACGAGATCTTCCTGGGCATCGTGCCGGTCAAGCTGAACCGACTGGAAGACTACCAGTCCGGCAAATACGCGGCTCTGACCCGCAAGCGCATCCGGACAGAGACCCGCTCGGCGGGCGGCCAGGCGATGATCCCGGGGCTGATCGACGTGATGGCGGGGCTGGGGTTCAGTGCGGTGCTGATCTATGGCGGGGCCGAGATCATCTCGGGCGAGAAGACGGTGGGCGATTTCATGTCCTTCTTCACCGCCATCGGGCTCGCCTTCGAGCCGCTGCGCCGGCTGGGCGCGATCAGCGGATTGTGGCAGGTGGCGGCGGCGGCGATCGAACGGGTGCGCGAATTGCTGTCGCTGGAGGCGCGGCTGACCTCGCCGGAAAACCCGGTTCCGCCACCGCAGGGCGTGCCCGAGATCGTGCTCGAGAACGTTTCGCTGGCCTATGGCGACGCGCCGGTGCTGCGCGGCGCCAGCTTCGTGGCCGAGGCCGGCCGGACCACCGCGCTGGTGGGCGCCTCGGGAGCGGGGAAATCCACCGTGTTCAATGCGCTGACCCGGCTGGTCGATCCGTCCGAGGGCCGCATCACGGTGGGCGGCGTGGCGGTGGATGCGATGCGGCTGGAGGATCTGCGCGGGCTGTTCTCGGTGGTCAGCCAGGACGCGCTGCTGTTCGACGAGACATTGCGAGAGAACATCCTGCTGGGCCGGGACAATGTCGACGAGGCCCGGCTGCAGGCGGCGCTCGATGCCGCCCATGTGACCGATTTCCTGCCGCGACTGCCCGAGGGACTCGACAGCCCGGTCGGGCCGCGCGGCTCGAACCTGTCGGGCGGCCAGCGCCAGCGCGTGGCCATTGCCCGGGCGCTTCTGCGCGACACGCCGATCCTGCTGCTGGACGAGGCGACCTCGGCGCTCGACGCGCAGTCCGAGCAGGTGGTGCAGGCCGCGCTGGAACGTCTGGCGGCGGGGCGGACCACGCTGGTCATCGCGCATCGGCTCTCCACCGTGCGCAATGCCGACCGGATCGTGGTGATGGACCAGGGCCGGGTGGTGGAGACCGGCACCCATGACGAGCTTCTGGCCCGTGGCGGCGCCTATTCCGATCTCTACCGGCTGCAATTCGAGGAGGGGGCATGACGACGGGCGCCCCTGCCGGGCCCGGGCTGCAGACCGGCCTGCTCGCCATGGAAGAGATGGCCCGTCTTTCGGGGGTGGAGTTCTTCCGCGGTTGTATGGAGGGGCGGTTGCCCTATCCGCCGGTCGCCTCGGCGCTGGCCATGCGGATGGTGGAGCTGGACGCGGGCCGGGTGGTCTGGGAAAGCGCGCCGCCCGGCTGGTTCCTCAACCCGGCCGGCACGGTACATGGCGGCTATGCCATGACGGTGCTGGACAGCGCGCTGGCCTGCGCGGTGCACTCGGCATTGCCCGCGGGACGGGGGGTGACGACGCTGGAGGCCAAGGTGAACCTGACGCGCGCGATCCCGGCCGGATCCGGCCCCTACCGGGCCGAGGGCATTGCGCTGAGCCTGGGCCGGCGCACCGCCACCGCCGAGGCCAAGCTGCGCGACGCCCAGGGCCGGCTGATGGCCTTTGCCACCACCACCTGCCTGCTGTTCGATCTCTGAAGCCTGCGTCCCGGCGCCTCAGCCGGCCGCGTGTGCCTCGGCAAGCGCCTCGGGCAGGGTTTCCTCCAGCGCGGCCATGTCCGCGTCGGTGCCGGTGCTGATGCGGATGCAGCGATCCAGCGGCGCCACGCCGGGCATCCGCACGAAGACCCCGCGGCGGACCAGCCCCTCCAGCACCGCGCGGGCGAAGGCGCCGTCACGGCCGCAATCCACCGCCACGAAATTCGTGGCCGAGGGCAGGGCCATCAGACCGTTCGCATCGGCGATGCGGGTGATCGCGGCGCGGCTTGCCGCCACCGACCCGAGCACATGGCGCAGCCAGTCACGATCGGCCAGCGCGGCCAGCGCGCCCGCCTGCGCGGCGCGGTTCATGCCGAAATGGTTGCGGATCTTCTCGAACCCGGCGATCAGCGGGGCCGCGCCCAGCGCGTAGCCCACCCGCGCGCCGGCCATGCCATGCGCCTTGGAGAAAGTCCGCATCCGGATCACGCGAGGATCCTCGATCTCGATCGCCGGCGCGGTCCCCTCGGGGGCGAACTCGATATAGGCCTCGTCCAGCACCATGAGGCAGCCCTCGGGCAGGGCATCCAGCGCCGATAGGATCGTTGCAGCCTCGTGCCAGCTGCCCATCGGGTTGTCCGGGTTGGACAGGTAGAGCAGCCTGGCATCCAGTTCCGCCGCCTTCGCCACCAGCGCCTGCGGATCCTCGTGGTCGTCGCGATAGGGCACCTTGTGCAGCTCGCCCCCGAAACCCGCGACGTGGAAATTGAACGTGGGATAGGCGCCGTCCGAGGTGACCACCGCGCTGCCCGGCTCCACGATCATGCGCACCAGATAGCCCAGCAGCCCGTCGATGCCTTCGCCCACGACAACGTTTTCGGGCCGCACGCGGTGATGGGCAGCCAGTGCGGCGCGCAGGTCGTGGCTGGTGCTGTCGCCGTATTTCCAGATCTCGGCGGCCTCTGCCCGCATCGCCGCCACCGCGCGGGGCGAGGGGCCGAACACGCTTTCATTGGCGCCCAACCGGGCGCGGAACGGCGCGCCGCGGGCGCGCTCCTGCGTTTCGGGGCCGACGAAGGGCACGGTGGCGGGCAGCGATTGCAACAGGCGGGTGAAACGGGGTGTTCTGGTCATGGCGCGAACCATAGCCACAGCGCGCGGGGCATCACAAGCGGACAGTGCCGTCTTCACGTCGGGCTGGATTTCGCGGCCCCCGCAGGGAAGACTGGTGCAAGGATCAGGGGAGGAAGGCCGATGCCGCGCATTCGTGTCGAGATCGAGGACCATGTCGCCCGGGTGACGCTGTCGCGCCCGGACAAGATGAACGCGGTGGACCAGGAGATGGTGGCCGAGCTGATCGCCGCCGGCGCCGGGCTGGACCGGCCGGAGGTGCGCGCCGTGGTGCTGTCGGGCGAGGGGCGGGCCTTCTGTGCCGGGCTGGACGTTGCCAGCTTCGCCACGCTTGCGCGCGGCGATCCGCAGGCGATGGTGGTGCCGCGCACCCATGGCGACGCCAATGACTACCAGCAGGTCGCGCTGGTCTGGCACCGGTTGCCGGTGCCCGTGATCGCCGCGTTGCATGGCGCGGTCTACGGGGCGGGGCTTCAGATCGCGCTGGGCGCGGATATCCGGATCGCCGCGCCCGACACGCGGCTGGCGGTGATGGAGATGAAATGGGGCCTCGTGCCCGACATGGGCGGCATGGTGCTGCTGCCGCGACTGGTGCGGGGCGACGTGCTGCGCCGGCTGACCTACACCGCCGAGTCGATCGACGCGGCCCGGGCCGAGGCCTGGGGGCTGGTGACGGAACTGGCCGAGGATCCGCAGGCCAGGGCGCTGGCGCTGGCCCGCGACATCGCGGCCCGCAGCCCCAGCGCCATGCGCGCCGCCAAGCGCCTGATGGCGGTGGCCGAAAGCGGCGCCCCCGCGGCCGAGGTGCTGCGGGCGGAATCGCATGAACAGGCGGCGCTGATCGGCGGGGCGGACCAGATGGAGGCGATCGCCGCGAACATGGCGGGCCGGCCGCCGCGTTTCGGCTGAGGCGGGGATCCGCCGGCCGGCCCCGGCCGGGCTTGGCTGGGACGGGTCGCGCGGTCTATGCATTCGGGAACCGTTCCGCGAGGTTGGCCGATGTCCGCACTGCCCCGACGCGCCTTGCTGGCGCTTCTGCTTGCCGCGCCGCTCGCTGCCTGCGGCGCGGGCCGCCGCCGCCGCGAACGCCGGCGGGAGCGTGCGGCCGAGCCGCCGCTCTACCCGAACGAGACGCCCGAGCTGCGCCGGCTGATCAACCGTTACGCCGATCTCTACGAAGTGCCGCGCAGCCTGGTACACCGGGTGGTGATCCGCGAAAGCACCCATAACCCGGCCGCGCGCAACGGACCCTATTACGGGCTGATGCAGATCCTGCCGCAGACTGCCCGCACGATGGGGTTTCGAGGCCGGCCCGAGGAGCTGCTCGATGCCGAGACCAACCTGAAATACGCGGTGAAGTACCTGCGCGGCGCCTGGATCGTGGCCGAGGGCGATCCCGACGCCGCGGTGATGTGGTATGCGCGCGGCTATTACTACGAGGCCAAGCGCAAGGGCCTGCTGGCGGAAACCGGCCTGATCTGATCCCGATCAGCCCGAAGCGGCCAGCAGCGCCTCCACCTGCCGCGTGATCTTGCGCGACATCGGGCGCGCGGTGGCGCCGAAAGTGGCCACGGGCCGGCCCTCGCCATCCAGCAGCACCTTGTTGAAATTCCACGCGGGCGCGAAGCCATGTTCGCGCTTCAGCCATGCGTAGAACGGATGCGCCTGCGTGCCTCGCACCGAGGTGATCTCGGTCATCGGCAGGTCGAGCCCGAAGGTGATCTCGCAGAATTCCTGGACATCCTCTTCGCTGGCAAGCTCCTGGCGGAAATCGTTCGAGGGCACCGCCAGCACCACCAGCCCGCGGTCGCGGTAGCGGTCATAAAGGGCCTGCAGCCCCTCGTATTGCGGGGTGAAGCCGCAGAGCGAGGCGGTGTTGGCCACCAGAACCGGCTGGCCGCGATAATCCGAAAGGCGGATCTCGCCGCCATCGATCGACTCGAAGCGGAACTCCCCGGCGGCGGCAGCCGTGGAGAAGACGGCCGTGACGACTGCGGCGATGACGGTCAAAAGCTGCGCGAGACGCGGTTTCATCGGGCTCTCCCTGGCTGCCGGGAAAGATAGCGGCGCCCCTGCCAAGTCAAGTTCCGCGCGGCCTTCCGGCGCGGGGCCGGCCGCGCTATGCTTGACGACAGGCGCGGACGACCCTGCAGGAGGTGCGATGCGACGGGATCACGAAGACAGGCTGGCCGGCCGCCTGCATGGCGAGCAACCCCCGGCTGCGCGCGAGCCGCTCTGGCTGCGTCTGGTGCATATGGTGCTGATCGCGTTGATGCTCAGCGTTGCGCAGACCGTTCTGACGCTGGCCACGATCGTGCAGTTCGTGCTGATGCTGCTCGGCCGGGGTCGGCCCAATGCGCAACTGGCCGAATTCGGCACCGATCTGGGCGTCTGGATCGCCAAGGCGGCCCGGTTTCAGACCGCCGCCTCCGAGGTCAAGCCCTGGCCCTGGACGGAGCTGGACTGATGGCCGGCGGCTGGAGCCGCGACGGCGCGGTGAACGAACAGATCGAGGCCTCGATCTCGGACGAATTGGCGCGGTTGAAGGCCCGCCGCGCGCCCGTGGGCGAGAGCCTGGCCCATTGCGCCGAATGCGAGGAGCCGATTCCCGAGCCGCGTCGACAGGCCCTGCCGGGGGTGAAGCTCTGCCTCGATTGCCAGCAGGAGCGCGACGGCAGGGCCAGAGCCCGCGGCGGCATCAACAGGCGCGGGTCGAAGGACAGCCAGCTGAAATAGCGGCGGGGGTGAAGGCGCGGCGGCGATCTCGCCCGCGGGGATCTGCCCGCCGCCAGCGCGCGTGCCGCCCCTCGGCGCGGCGACGTCCGGGGCATCGGAGGCCACGGTTCGCGTCGGCAAACGTCCCGGTCGCGGAGCGGGGGTAGGGTGGGTCCCGACCCACCCGGCGCTTGATCCAGGCCGCGCGCGGGCGCGGATCAGAGGATCTTCTGCCCGGTCTTTTCCCAATCCTTCAGGAACTGGTCCAGTCCCTTGTCGGTCAGCACGTGATTGGCCATGGCCTTGATGACCGACGGCGGCGCGGTGGCCACGTCCGCGCCGATCTTGGCGCATTCGCTCATGTGGTTGGCGCTGCGGATCGACGCGGCCAGCACCTGCGTGTCATAGCCGTAATTGTCGTAGATCTGGCGGATATCGGCGATCAGCTGCAACCCATCCAGGTTGATGTCGTCCAGCCGCCCGATGAAGGGCGAGATGAAGGTCGCGCCTGCCTTGGCCGCCAGCAGTGCCTGATTGGCCGAGAAGCACAGCGTGACGTTCACCATCCGCCCCTCTTCCGAGAGCACCTTGCACGCCTTCAGCCCGGCCCAGGTGAGCGGCACCTTGATGGCGATGTTCTCGGCGATCTTTGCCAGTTCGCGGCCCTCGGCGATCATGCCGTCGGCATCGAGCGCCACCGTCTCGGCGCTGACCGGGCCGGGGATCATGCGGCAGATCTCGGCGGTGACCTCCTTGATGTCGCGGCCCGATTTCATGATCAGCGAGGGGTTGGTGGTGACCCCGTCGACCATTCCCAGATCGTGAAGTTCTGCGATGGCGTCGATCTCGGCGGTGTCTACGAAGAATTTCATGGCGCGGTCCCCTGATGGCTTGGCCTCTGCTTGGGTTGCCTTTACTCCAATATCCAGGATGCCGAAACCCCGCACACGCCCCGACATCGACGGCCCCGCCTTCTTCGACGAGGGGGCGGAGGTGGCCGTGCTGACCACCCAGCCGCTGGACCGGGTGCTGAGCTACCTCGCGCCCGAGGGCGGCTGCTGGGAGGGCGCCTTCGTCGAGGTGCCGCTGGGCCCGCGCCGGGTGGCGGGCGTGGTCTGGGGGCCGGGGCAGGGCGGCGTGGCCCGCGCGAAGCTGCGGGCGGTGACGCGCGTGCTGGACGCGGCGCCGATGCGCGCCGAACTGCGCGCGTTCCTGCTGCGCGCCGGCGAGTACACGCTGACGCCGCTGCCGTCGATGCTGCGGCTGGCCACGCGGGCGCCGGGGCTGGGCGATCCGCCCTCGATGCGCAAGCTCTACCGCGCCACCGGGCGCGAGCCCGACCGGATGACCGAGGCCCGCGCCCGGGTACTGGAGGTACTGGAGGCGCAGGAGGGCCTGACCCTGAAGGAGCTGACCGAGGCGGCCGGCAGCTCGGCCTCGGTGGTCAAGGGGCTGGTGGCGCAGGGCGCCGCGGAAGAGGTGGATACGCCCCGCGACATGCCTTTCCCGCGGCTCGATCCGGCCCGGCCCGGCAAGCCCCTGGCGCCCGACCAGGAGGCCGGTGCGGTGCGGCTGCGCGCGGGCCTCGCCGCGGGCGGCTATGGCACCACGCTGCTCAAGGGGGTCACCGGCTCGGGCAAGACCGAGGTCTATCTGGAGGCGGTGGCCGAATGCCTGGCGCGCGGCCGGCAGGCGCTGGTGCTGCTGCCCGAGATCGCGCTGACGGCGGAATTCCTGACGCGGGTGGAGGCGCGCTTCGGCGCGCGACCGGCGGAATGGCATTCCGGGGTGACGATGACCGAACGCCGCCGGGTCTGGAAGATGGTGGGACAGGGCGGGGCGCAGCTGGTGGTGGGCGCGCGCTCGGCGCTGTTCCTGCCATTCCGCGACCTCGGGCTGATCGTGGTCGATGAAGAGCATGACACCTCCTACAAGCAGGAGGACGGGGTGCTCTACAATGCGCGCGACATGGCGGTGCTGCGCGCCGCGATCTGCGGCGCGCGGGTGGTGCTGGCCTCGGCCACGCCCTCGCTGGAAAGCTGGGCCAATGCCGAGGCGGGCAAGTACGAGCGTATCGACCTGACCTCGCGTTTCGGCGCGGCGGTGATGCCGCGGCTGGCGGCGATCGACATGCGCGCCGAGGATCTGCCATCCGGCCGCTGGGTCTCGCCCAGCTTGCAGGCGGCCGTGGCGGCGCGGATCGCGGCCGGCGAACAGGCGCTGCTGTTCCTCAACCGCCGCGGTTACGCGCCGGTGACGCTGTGCCGGGCCTGCGGGCATCAGGTGGGCTGCGATCACTGCGACGCGCGGATGGTCGAACACCGCTTCCTCAAGCGGCTGGTCTGTCACCAGTGCGGCGAGACCCGGCCGATGCCCGAGGCCTGCCCCGACTGCGGCGCGGAAGGCCGGCTGGCGCCCGTTGGCCCCGGGGTGGAGCGGCTGGCAGAGGAAGCGGCGGCGCTGTTTCCGCAGGCACGGCTTGCGGTGCTGAGCTCGGACCTCTTCGGCTCGGCCCGCGCGCTCAAGGCAGAGATCGAGATGATCGCCGCGGGCGGTGCGGATATCGTGATAGGCACCCAGCTGGTGGCCAAGGGGCACAATTTCCCGTTGCTCACGCTGGTCGGGGTGATCGACGCCGATCTCGGGCTTCAGGGCTCGGATCTGCGGGCGGCCGAACGCACCTTCCAGCTCATGCGGCAGGTCGCGGGGCGCGCGGGGCGGGCCGAGAAGCCGGGCGAGGCGTTGCTGCAGACCTTCCAGCCCGAGCATCCGGTGATCCGTGCGATCCTGTCGGGCGACGAGGAGGGGTTCTGGCGTGCCGAGGCGGCGGAGCGCCGGCAGGCCGGTGTGCCGCCCTACGGCCGGATGGCGGGGATCGTGATCTCCTCGCCGGACATGCAGGCGGCCTTCGACCTGGGCAACGCGCTGGCGCGGGCGGATGCGCCGCTGCGCCGGGTGGGGGCACAGGTTTTCGGCCCGGCACCCGCGCCGGTCGCGCGGATTCGCGGGCGGCATCGGGTGCGGTTGCTGGTGAAGGCGGACAGGGGCGTGGCGTTGCAGGCGGCCCTGTCCGACTGGACCGGGCAGTTCCCGCTTCGGGGTGACATCCGGCTCGCGGTGGATATCGACCCGCAGAGCTTCTATTGAGAGGGGTGCCGCGCCGGGGACGGCCCTGCCCAAGCGAGCCGGGATCTCAAGCCCGGGCGGTGGCGCCGCGCTGATCCACCAGGAAATCGGTGAGGATCGCCCCGATCCACATGCACAGCAGCGCGGTCCAGGCGGTGCCCACGAAGATCGAGCCGCCGGTGACGCCGGCGCCGATCGCGCAGCCCCCCGCCAGCATGCCGCCGAACCCCATCAGTGCCGCGCCGATCATCGCCTTGCGCATGTTCACCTCGTTCTCGAAGCCCTGGAACTTCAGCTCGCCGGCCGCCCAGGCGGCGAGGAAGGCGCCCAGGAACACGCCGGGCACCAGTCCCACGTCGAATTCGAGGATCGAGTTGCGGTCGAGGAAGAACATCAACGTGCTGGCCGAGGGGCCGGTGAAGGTCGCGCTCTCGATCGCCACCGGGTCGAAGGCGACCTGGCTCAGCCCGAAGGTCAGCACCCAGCCCACGGCCACCGCAAAGCCCACGCCCGAGGCAAATACCAGCCGCGACAGCCCGATGCGGTTGCGCCGGGCGATCTCGAGCGCCAGCAGCGCGGTCATCGCGCCCAGGGCCAGGCCGCCCCATTGCGGTGCGCCGGACCAGGACAGCAGGTCGAGATTGCGCCCGCCCTCGGTGACCCAGAGCGCCGCGAGCCGGTCGCGCGAGGGCGCCAGCCAACCGGCCAGGCTCATCTGAGCAACCACGGCGAAGATCAGCCCCGACACCACCGAGCGCAGGTTGCCGGTGGCGGCCAGCACCAGCAGCCGGCCCGAGCAGCCGCGCGCCAGCACCATTCCCGCGCCGAACATCAGCCCGCCGATGATCGCGCCCGACCAGCTTCCCGCCACCGCCATCATCCGGGCGTCCTCGGGCCGCATCAGCCCCGAGAGCGAGGCGGCCTGCACCCAGACCAGCGCGGTGGAGAAGGTCAGCAGCCAGACCGCCACCTTGTCGCCCAGCACCCCGCGGGCGAATTCCACCGTCGCGGCGCGCAGGCAGAAGCGCGATCGCTGCGCGGCGATGCCGAAGATCAGCCCGGTGATCAGCCCGAACAGCGCCGCCGCGGGCGATTCGCCGATCCGGTCCACGAGTGCGACGATATCCATGGCGTTCCTTTCCGATACCTGTCGCTTTATGCCACGGGCCCGGTTTTCGCCTTGATGCAGATCAGATGCATGTTGCGGCGTTCCACCGCCTTGTCGGCCGGGTATCCCGGCTGAGTGAGGCGATCGGCGGGGTTTCCCGTCGCGATGCGCAGGGGACTGCGGCCCGAAAACGACGCGCGCCACGTCGCGCATGGGCGCGAGCGCCGCCCGGCCGTGCAGGTATCCGAAACACGACGGAAGGCCCTGCCCAGGAGGCAAGCGATGACTGCAGAGCCGCTCGATTTCGACGCCGCCACGCTGCGGCCCGCGCCGGCACGGAGGCTCGTCCCGGTCGTGGTGGATGCCGCCCAGGTGGCGCTGGAAGGCGGCAGCGATCCCGCCTTCGGCACGGTGCGCTGGCGCACCCTGATCTGCGGCGACCGCACCGGGCCGGGCGACATGGTGCTGGGGGTGGCCGAGTTCGGGCCGGGCGACCGGCTGGAGCCGCATCGCCACGCCCCTTCGGAATTCTATTTCGGGCTGAGCGGCGAGGGCATGGTGACCATCGAGGGCACGCCCCACCGCATCGCGCCGGGGGTGGCGATCTACATTCCCGGCGAGGCCGAGCACGGCGTGGAGGCAGGGGCGTTCGGGCTGAGCTTCGCCTACGGGTTCGCGCGCGGACGCTTCGCCGAGGTGGATTACCGCTTCAGCGCGACGCCGCAGCGGGTGGGGGATTGACCCTCGCCAATCCTGCCGCCGGGGCGTATGACCGATGCCATGAAACGCCCCGCCTTCCGCACGCTCGCCCTTGCCGAGGCCCGTGACCTGCCGGTCTGGCGCCGGCCCGTGGGCCTGCTGTTCCTGATGGCCGCCGCGATGCCGGTGGCCTTTGCCACCTGGTCGGCGCTCTTGAACAATTTCGTGGTCGAGATGGCGGGGTTCGACGGCGCGGATATCGGCTGGCTGCACACGGTGCGCGAAATCCCGGGCTTCCTTGCGGTGGGGGTCATCGCGATCCTGCTCTTCATGCGCGAGCAGGTTCTGGGGCTGGTCTCGCTGGCGCTGCTGGGCGCGGCGACGGCGGTGACCGCCTGGTTTCCCAGCCTTGGCGGGCTGCTGGCGATCACCATGCTCAGCTCGATCGGGTTCCACTACTACGAAACCGTGAACCAGTCCCTGCAGCTGCAATGGCTGCCCAGGGACCGCGCGCCGCAGATGCTGGGCTGGCTGCTGGCGGCCGGATCCGGCGCGACGCTGCTTGCCTATGCGCTGATCGTGATGACCTGGCAGGCCTTCGATCTGTCCTACAATCTCGTCTACATGCTGGCGGGTGGCGTCACCCTTGCGGTGGCGGTGTTCTGCCTGTTCGCCTATCCGCAATTCGAGGCGCCGGAGCCGCAGATCAAGCAGATGGTGCTGCGGCGGCGCTACTGGCTCTATTACGCGTTGCAGTTCATGTCGGGCGCCCGGCGGCAGATCTTCGTGGTCTTCGCCGGCTTCATGATGGTCGAGCGGTTCGGCTTCGAGGTTCATCACGTCACCACGCTGTTCATGGTCACGCTGGTGGTCAATATCGTCGCCGCGCCGCTGATCGGGCGGGCGGTGCATGTCTTCGGCGAGCGGCGCGTCCTCGGCGTGGAATATGCCGGGCTGGCGCTGATCTTCCTGGCCTATGGCGGGATCTACTGGTTCGGCTGGGGCGTGGTGCTGGCCGCCGCGCTCTACGTGATCGACCATGTGCTGTTTGCCATGGCGCTGGCGCTCAAGACCTATTTCCAGAAGATCGCGGACCCGGCCGATATCGCGCCCACCGCCGCGGTGGCCTTCACCATCAACCATGTCGCGGCGGTCTTCCTGCCGGCGGCGCTGGGCTATCTGTGGCTGGTCTCTCCGGGGGCGGTGTTCGGGATGGCCGCGGGGATGGCCTGCGTCTCGCTGATGCTCGCCCTGCTGATCCCGCGCGACCCGGCGCCGGGCAACGAGACCGTGTTCGCCCGCTTCGCGCTTCCGGCGGCGCCGGCGGAATAGTCCGGGCCGAAGGTTGACCTCGGCCCGTGCCCGGCCTACCGGAACACGACATCTTGGCGGAGACGACGATGCCCACCTGGACCGCACTGACCACATTGACAGGCAAGGACCCCGCCGAGGCGCTGGGCGAGGCGATGGAGCGGCTCGATCCCGCGCCGGGGGGCGTCGGGGTCTTCGAGCTGGAGGACGGCTCGGGCCTCTGGGAGGTCGGCGGCTATTTCACCGAGGCGCCGGACCAGGCCGGGCTTGCCGTTCTGGCCGCGGCGCATGGCGCGAAGCCCTTCGCGGTGTCGGAACTGCCCGAGACCGACTGGGTCGCCAAGGTGCGCCGCGAATTGTCACCGGTGGTGGCGGGTCGCTTTTTCGTCTACGGCAGCCACGATGCCGACAAGGTGCCCGACGACATGGTGCCGTTGCTGATCGAGGCCGCGATGGCCTTCGGCACCGGGCATCACGGCACCACGCAGGGCTGTCTCGTGGCGCTGGACCGGCTGGCGGGCCAGGGGCTGCGCCCGGGCACGGTGGCCGATATCGGCTGCGGCACCGCGGTTCTGGCGATGGCCGCGGCATGTCTGTGGCAGGTGCCGGTGCTGGCCGGCGATATCGACGAGGTGGCGGTGGAGGTGGCCGAGGCCAACCTCGCCGCGAACGGGATGGATGGCCGGGTGCGCTGCGTCGTGGCCGCCGGGTTCGACCATCCCGACCTTCTTGCCGCAGCCCCCTATGACCTGGTTTTCGCCAATATCCTGAAAGGTCCGCTGATCGATCTCGCGCCCGACATGGCGGCGCGGCTGAGCCCGGGTGGCCATGCGATTCTGTCCGGCATCCTGAACGAGCAGGCCGACGAGGTTCGGGAAGTTTATGCAGGCCTTGGCATCAATGAGGTCTTGCGGGATGTGATTGGTGACTGGACAACGTTGACGCTTCGAAAAACCCCCTGAATTCGGGCTCATTTTCGTCGCATTTGACGGGTTCGCCTCATTTTCGACATATTTCGTGCCTAGCCTTGTGCAATCTGGTGGGGGCCAGATGACGGAGGCTGCCCCATGGCCTATCTGGATTTCGACAAGCGGCTCCGCCGGATCGATCGCAAGCGCCGGAAACTGGCGCGCGGCCAGGTTCCCTATGTGGACAGGAACGGACTCGTGACTTACCGCCCCCGGCGCGGTTTCCGGCTTCCCCTGCGCGGGCTTGTGATGTTCGCGCTGGGCTTCATCGGGTTCAAGGCGGTGGTGCTGGCCAATCTCGGGCCGCAGATCTACGCGGACCGGGTGGATCAACTGGCCGCCGGCACCGTTGTCGAAAAAGCCGGTGCCTGGCTGATGCAGGCTGATCCCGCGACCATGTGGATCGCCCGGCAACTCTGGCCGCTTTTCCACTGACCGGCGCGCAACGTCTCGCAAGGCATGAAAAAGCCGCGGAGACCGGCACGGTCGCCGCGGCTTTTTGCGGGGTGCGCTTGCCTTGGGTCAGCCGCGGGTGCGGGCCGAGGAGACAGAGTCGATATCGCCGCGGCTCAGGCCGATATCCTCGAGTTCCCGATCGCTGAGGCGCGACAGTGCCTTGCGGGTCGCGCGCGAGTCGTTCCACGCGGCGAGCGAGCCGAGCAGCCCGGGAAAGCCGAAGCCGATGCGGCCGGGAGTACCCGCAGCGGGAAACTGCGTGCGGTTGGTGTCGAATGCAGCCATCTCTTTGATCCTTCTGCGGAGGGGGTGGAGTGTCTTTCTGAAACCGCACCTATGGCTGGCGGAGACACCGCACAAGCCGCGAAAAAATCATGGGACTTATGCATTTTCCGCATGGGTGGAAATTGCATCAACACGCTGAAATAAATCGAAAAAATCGAACGGATCAGTGTCGCTTGCGACGCCCGGAAGGTCGCTTTCCGCCCGCCCTTGTCGCCCTTGCGACAGGCGTGTCGCTTTTTGGCCGGGCGATGTTTCGTCTTGGTGTTTGTTCGCGTTTCGTGCTAGTCGTGCTGCAAAAGCAACAGGCAGGGGCAGCGATGCGGGTTCTCGGGATCGATCCGGGCTTGCGCAATCTCGGTTGGGGCATGATCGAGGTTCAGGGCAGCCGACTCACGCATCTCGGCAACGGGATCCTGCATTCCGTGGGGGACAACCTGGCGCTGCGCCTGCTGTCCCTGCACGAGCAGCTTACCGATATCGTGGCGCGCTTTGCGCCCGACTGCGCCGCGGTGGAACAGACCTTCGTGAACAAGGACGGTGCCGGCACGCTGAAGCTGGGCCAGGCCCGCGGCATCGCCCTGCTGGTGCCCGCCCAGGCCGGCCTCGAGGTGGGCGAATACGCGCCCAATCAGGTCAAGAAGACGGTTGTGGGCGTGGGCCATGCGCAGAAGGAACAGATCGCTCACATGGTGAAGATGCAGCTTCCCGGCGTCCGGCTGGCAGGGGCCGACGCGGCGGATGCGCTGGCGGTCGCGATCTGCCATGCCCATCAGACGCGCGGGCGGCGGGCGCTCGACCTGGCGGCGAGGGTGCGGGCATGATCGGGCGTATCGCGGGGCGGATCGAGTACAAGGCCGAGGATCACGTGCTGATCGACGTGCGCGGCGTGGGCTACGTGGTGCATTGCTCTGACCGGACACTGGCGGGCCTGCCCGGGCCGGGCGAGGCGGCGGCGCTCTGGACCGATCTGCTGGTGCGCGAGGATCTGCTGCAGCTTTTCGGCTTTCCCACCCTGGCCGAGAAGGAATGGCACCGCCTGCTGATGAGCGTGCAGGGCGTGGGCGCGAAGGCGTCGCTCGCGATCCTGGGTGCGCTGGGCGCGGACGGGGTCAGCCGCGCGGTTGCGCTGGGCGACTGGAACGCGATCAAGGCGGCCAGGGGGATCGGCCCCAAGACCGCGCAACGGGTGGTGAACGAGCTGAAGGACAAGGCACCGATGGTGATGGCCATGGGCCAGCGCCGGGTCGCGGCCGATGCGCCGGTGATCGAGGATGTGACCGCCGAGCCGGTGCTGGCGGTCTCGCCGGCGGCGCCTGCGCCCGTGCCCTCCGCCTCGGCCCAGTCCGAGGCGCTTTCGGCGCTGGGCAACCTGGGCTATGGCCCGGGAGAGGCGGCGGGCGCGGTGGCGCAGGCGGCGGGCGAGGCCCCCGAGGCCGATACCGCGGCGTTGATCCGCGCCGCGCTGCGGCTGCTGGCGCCGAAAGGGTAGGGTGATGCCGATGCGATCCGACGGGCAGGACGCGCCACGGCCTCTCGCGGGGCTGTTTCCGACGATCCGCGCGAGGCGCGCATGAGCGTCGAGCGCGATCCCACGCTGGACCCAGAGCGCCGGCCCGAGGATGTGGACCGCGCGCTGCGCCCCCAGACGCTGGGCGATTTCGTGGGCCAGGCCGAGGCGCGGGCCAATCTGCGGGTCTTCATCCAGTCTGCCCGCCAGCGCGGCGAGGCGATGGATCACACGCTGTTCCACGGCCCGCCGGGGCTGGGCAAGACCACGCTGGCGCAGATCATGGCGCGCGAGCTGGGCGTGAATTTCCGCATGACCTCCGGCCCGGTCCTTGCCAAGGCCGGCGATCTGGCCGCGATCCTTACCAATCTCGACTCGCGCGACGTGCTGTTCATCGACGAGATCCACCGCCTCAACCCGGTGGTGGAGGAAGTGCTCTACCCGGCGATGGAGGATTTCGAACTGGACCTGGTGATCGGCGAGGGGCCGGCCGCGCGCACCGTGCGGATCGAGCTGCAGCCCTTCACCCTGGTCGGCGCCACCACGCGGCTGGGGCTTCTGACCACGCCGCTGCGCGATCGGTTCGGCATCCCCACGCGGTTGCAGTTCTACGAGGTGGAAGAGCTGCTTCAGATCGTGTCGCGCAATGCGGCCAAGCTGGGCGTGCCCGCCGACGAGGACGGGGCGCGCGAGATCGCGCGCCGCTCGCGCGGGACGCCGCGGATCGCCGGCCGGCTGCTGCGCCGGGTGGTGGATTTCGCCGTGGTGGAAGGCGACGGGCGCGTGACGCAAGAGCTTGCCGACGGCGCGCTCACCCGGCTGGGCGTGGATCACCTGGGCCTCGACGGAGCGGATCGGCGCTACCTGCGGCTGATCGCCGAGAATTACGGCGGCGGGCCGGTGGGGATCGAGACCATGGCCGCCGCGCTGTCGGAAAGCCGTGACGCGCTGGAAGAGGTGATCGAGCCGTTTCTGCTCCAACAGGGGCTGATCCAGCGTACGCCGCGCGGCCGGATGCTGACCCAGCATGCCTGGCGACACCTGGGGCTCGAAGCCCCCGCCCCGCGCGGCCAGGCCGGGCTGTTCGATCCGGGCTAGGGCGCGAAGAAGGTTGCCGTGGCGCTGGCCACCAGCTTGCCGGACGGCTCTGCCGTAAGCATTGCTCGGGCGAACAGCAACGCCTTGCCGGCCCGAAGAATCTCTGCCTCGCAGAGCACCGATTCTCCGGTCCCCGGGCGCAGGAACTGGGTATCGAGATTGGTCGTGGCCACGGGCCGGAACGCGCCGAACCGGGCGCAGGCGGCGATCACCATCGAGGTATCTGCCAGCGCCGCCAGTGCCTGGCCCGAGACGATGCCGCCCACCCGCGCCACGTTCTGGGTAAGCGGGATGCGCAGCGCGGCCCGGCCTTCGGACACGGACACCACGCGCGGCTCCAGCGCCAGCACCCAGGGGGCGAAATTCTCGTCCAGAATGGCCTGGGCGTCGGTTTCGGTGAACATCGGCGTCTCTCCTCCGTTGTGGCTGCCGGGCCCGCCCGCGCAGGCATGTCACGGCGGATGACGCAGATCAATGCGGGGGTGGCGCGCGTCCCGCAATCTGATCCGGGAAAGGGGCGGCCCATGCGCAAGATCCTGGCGGCGCTGCCGCTTCCGGCGGCTTCCTGGCCGCGGGGAGATCAACAGATGGGCACGAGATTGCGGAACCCGCGCGCTTCTGCAACAGTCGGTCCCGAGCGACGGCCGCGCCCGGCCGGACAGAGGGAGGTCGCATGACACGCTTGGCAGTGTTCGCTTCATTCGCCGGGGCCGTGCTGGTCGCCTGCATGCCGATGGCAGAGATGCCGCAGCCCGAGGAGGGCAGGGCGCTCTTCGCCGAGAACTGCGCGCTGTGCCATGGGCCTTCCGGCCGCGGCAATGGCGAGGTGGCCCGGGACCTGGGGCTGCGCCCGCCCGACCTGACCGCAATCGCCGCCCGCAATGATGGAACCTTCCCGCGCGCCGAGGTGCTGTCCACCATAGATGGTTATACCAAAAGGGACATGCCGGGCCACGACATGCCCGAATTCGGCGCGCTGCTGATGGCCGAGACCGTGCCGGTCGATACCGGAGACGGGGTCATGTCGCCGGTGCCGCGCCCGATGGCCGCGCTGATGATCTACCTGGAGAGCATCCAGAAGTGACCGGCCGCGCCGGCGTCCCGCCAACCCGAGGAGGAAGACACCGATGACCCGCCTGACCCTGACCTGCCTTGCCGCCCTGCTGGCCTCGCCCGCGCTGGCGCAGGATCCCGACCGCGGCGAGGCGCTCTATCGCACGCATTGCGCCACCTGCCACGGGATCGAGGGCACCGGCGGCGGCCCGATGGCCGCGGTGCTGACGCTGCAGCCCACCGACCTGACGGCGCTCGAAGCCGACGCGGAGGGCGGCTTTCCGCTGGAGCGGGTGGTCAGACGCATCGACGGGCGTGATCCGCTGGTGGCGCATGGCAGCCCGATGCCGGTCTATGGCGACTTCTTCGAGGGCGAGCGCAGCGTTGCGGTGAAGGCGCCTTCGGGCCAGCCGATCATGACCTCGGAGCCGGTGGCCGATCTGGTGGCCTGGCTGCGCCAGATCCAGGACTGAGCGCGGGCGCCTCAGCCCCGGCAGATGCCCCGGGTCTCGGCCCCGTCCCAGGGCAGGATCACCTCGGCCCGCGACAGCCGCCCGTCCAGCTGCGAGACAGGGAAGGCGGCGGCCAGCATGTCGTGCAGGCGCTCCGTGCGGGGCGCCTCCGGGTCGAGCATCCGGCAGCAGACATATTCCTCGACGATCGCGCCCTGCTGCTCGTAGCCGTAATCCAGGAAATCCGCGGTCTCCAGCTCGAACAGGTAGGGATCGGGGCTGTCCAGATGCTCCCGGGCGGCGCGCAGCGGATGATAGCCGGTGCGCGCCCGGTTCTGCCACTGCCATACATGGGTGAGCTCGTGGGCGAGCATCATCGCTTCCGCGAGGTAGAGCCGGGCGGGATAGTCGGGCGTGTAGTCCGGGGCGTAGAGATCGCTGCGGTAGAAAATGTGATTGAACAGCACCAGGGCGCCGGTGGTCACGGTCTCCAGCCTGCCGGCGGGGCGCTCGGGCCAGATCCGTTCCCGGCAGGTGGTGCGCGGGCGCACAGGGCGGCGCCAGGTGTAGCTTTCCACCGGCGCGCCGCGAACCAGCCGGACCTTCGAGGCATCGAGCGCGGGGCCGTGGATGTCGGCCGCGAAGGCGCGCTCGGTCTCGGTGAGGGGGCGGCCGCAGGCGGCGACGAGCATGAGGCAGAGGAGAAGACCGGGCACGCGCATGGGGCGGAGAGTATCCCGCGCGGGGGCGAAGGCAACGGAAGAGTGGTTCGCCGAGGTCAGGCCGGGCCGAGACCCACCGCGCGGCCCTCGGCCCGCGGTCTGTCAGGGGGCCGGGGCCGCTTCACACATCCAGCTCTTCCACGAAGCGCGCGTTCTCCGAGATGTACTGGAATCGCAGCTCGGGCTTCTTGCCCATCAGCCGCTCCACCAGGTCGCCGGTCTCGCCGGGTTCGTCCTCGTCGATCGTCACCCGGATCAGCTTGCGGCTGGCCGGATCCATCGTGGTTTCCTTCAGATCCTTGGCGTCCATCTCGCCCAGGCCCTTGAAGCGGCTCACCTCGATCTTGCCCCGTCCGCCAAGCCCGCGTTTCAGCCACGTCTCGCGCTCGGCCTCGTCCAGCGCGTAAACCCGTTTCGCGCCCTGGGTGAGCCGGTAGAGCGGCGGGCAGGCCAGGTAGAGATGGCCGGCATCGATCATCGGCCGCATCTGGGTGAAGAAGAAGGTCATCAGCAGCGAGGCGATATGCGCGCCGTCCA
>JBKHDP010000016.1:0-25998 GCA_046541255.1 Paracoccaceae bacterium
ACCAGATCCAGACCGGGTTCGGCCCGGGCCGGGTCGAGCACCACGATCACCGCCTCGGGTCCGGAGGCCGCGGCTGTGCCGCGCAGCGCCTCGCGGGTGCCGGCCAGGGTCACCGGCCAGTGCAGCGCCTCGCGCAACATCTGGGCCTGAATCGCGCCAGTGCGACGATCGGTTGCGAGCAGGGTGATCCGGGCAGGCGGTTCGAACCCCGCGGGCGCCTCGGCCAGCCCAAGGGCCTGGCGCGTTCCGTCGCGGAGCCGGAACTCGCGCTCGGCGTCGCGCGCGCGAAACAGGCTGCGCAACCGCGCCAGCAGCAGCGTCAGGTCCGGCATGCGGTCAAGCACGTCATCCGCCCCCGCGCCCAGCGCCGACAGCCGGGCGGCCCGGTCGCCCGGCCTCGCCAGAGCCAGCACCGGCACTCGCGTGCCTCGTTCGGCGGCGCGCAGCGCGGCGCAGAGTTGCGGCAGAGCCATGTCCGGCAGATCCCCGCCCAACACCACCGCATCGGGCCGCTCCCGCCTTGCCCGGTCCAGCGCCTCGGCCGCGCTGGCGGCCTGCAGGATCTCGGGGCAGGCCTGGGCCAGCCGTGCCTTGAGCACGATCCGGTTCGTCGAAACCGAGTCCACGATGAGGATCCTGCCCGGCATCCGCTGTCCTTGCACCCTTGTCATCCGAGTGCTGCCAGTCTTTATACAAGTGGTTAAGAATTCCTTTCCGCCCGGCCGATGGCAGGACACCGCATGACATATACGCAGGATGCCGCCGAGGCGCTGGCGCTGGAGGCGCTTGGCTGGCTGGCCGGCAACGAGGATCTGCTGCCGGTCTTCATGGGAGCCACCGGCGTTTCGGCCGGGGAGTTGCGCGCGCAGGCCGCGGCACCGGAATTCCTGGGCGCGGTGCTCGATTTCCTTCTGATGGACGATGCCTGGGTGATCGCCTTCTGCGACGCCGCGGGGCGGGCCTATACCGATGTGGCGGCGGCCCGCGCCGCGTTGCCCGGCGGAGCGCAGGTGAACTGGACATGAGCGCCCCCCGCGCCGATGGCATCCTGTTCGACAAGGACGGTACCCTGTTCGGCTTCCACGCGACATGGGCGGCCTGGGCTCGCAAGGTGATCTCGGAACTGTCCGGCGGCGATCCGGCGCTGGAACGCGCGCTCGCCGCGGCCACACGCTTCGATCTCGAGGCGGGGGCCTTCCATCCGGACAGCCCGGTGATCGCGGGCACCAACCGGCAGGCGGCCGAACTGGTGGCCGCGGTCCTTCCCGGCGCCGAGGTCGCGGCGATCGAGACCTATCTGATGTACAGCGCCGCCGAGGCCCCGCTGGCCCCGGCGGTCCCGCTTGCGCCGCTGCTGGACGGTCTGGCGGCTCGCGGCCTCGCTCTGGGGGTGATGACCAACGACACCGAATTCGGCGCCCGCGCCCATCTGCGCGCCGCCGCGGTGGAGGACCGCTTCGCCTTCATCGCGGGTTTCGACAGCGGCCATGGCGCGAAACCCGCGCCGGATCCGCTGCTGGCCTTCGCGCATGCGGCGGGGCTGGCGCCCGCGCGGGTGGTGATGGTGGGCGACAGCACGCATGACCTTGTCGCCGGCCGGGCGGCGGGGATGCAATGCGTGGCGGTGCTGACCGGCATGGCCGAGGCCGCCGAACTCGCCCCTCATGCGGATGCGGTACTGCCCGATATCGGCCACCTGCCGCACTGGCTCGACGACACGGGCTGATCCGCGCGCCACATCTGCGGCTTCTTCTTGGTTCAAATATCCATGGCGGCCCCGCCGCCGCGGCACCGTTCCGGAGCGGGGCGCCGAATCCCGACCGCAGTTTTCGAAAACCGACGCGGCCCGTCGCATCCAGGCAGGCATCCGCCCCACGCCCCTGCGCTTGATCGGGCGGACAAGGCCAGGGAGGCGGCGATGCAACAGAAGGCGCAACAGCAGGCGGGCCCCGATGTCCCCCGGCGACGGCGCGGCGGCGGCCGGGCCGGGAACGCGGCGCGGCGCGGCACGGAGGTGATCGACCAGATGCCCTGGCGGCTGCCGGTGAATGTCGATCGCCCGACCGAACCGCTGGACGAGGCCGGTGTGCAGGCCATCCATGACGGCGCCATGCGCATCCTCGAGGAGATCGGCATCACCTTTCTCAATCCCGAAGCGGTGGAGATCCTGCGCCGGGCGGGCTGCAGCGTGGACGGAGAGACCGTGCGGATGGGCCGCGACATGGTGATGGAGAAGGTGGCCCTGGCCCCTGCGCAATGGGACATCACCCCGCGCAACCCGGCGCGCAGGATCACCATCGGCGGACGCCATATCCTGTTCGGCAACGTCTCCTCGCCGCCGAACTACTGGGACATGGAGATCGGCCGAAAGGTGCCCGGCACCCGCGAGATGTGCCGCAACCTGCTCAAGCTGACGCAGTATTTCAACTGCATCCATTTTGCCGGGGGCTACCCGGTGGAGCCGGTGGACCTGCACCCCTCCGTGCGCCATCTCGACGTGCTCTACGACAAGCTCACGCTGACCGACAAGGCGATGCACGCCTACTCGCTCGGCGCCGAGCGGGTGGACGACGTGATGGAGATGGTGCGCATCGCGGGCCGTCATTCGCACGAGGACTTCGAGAGCGGCCCGAAGATGTATACCAACATCAACTCCACCTCGCCGCTCAAGCACGACTTTCCCATGATGGACGGCTGGATGCGGCTGGCCCGCCGCAACCAGGGCCTTGTCGTCACGCCCTTCACGCTGGCGGGCGCGATGGCGCCGGTGACGATGGCGGGCGCGGTGGCGCAGAGCCTGGCCGAGGCGCTGTCAGCCGTGGTGCTGGCGCAGGTGATCCGCCCTGGCGCGGCGGTGGCGATCGGCACCTTCACCTCGAATGTCGACATGAAATCCGGCGCGCCGGCCTTCGGCACGCCCGAATACATGCGGGCCACCCAGATGACCGGGCAACTGGCGCGGTTCTACGGGCTGCCGATGCGCGCCTCGGGGGTCTGTGCGGCCAATGTGCCCGACGGTCAGGCGATGTGGGAAACCTCGAACAGCCTGTGGTCGGCGGTGCAGTCGGGCGCGCATATGGTCTATCACGCGGCCGGCTGGCTGGAGGGCGGGTTGATCGCCAGCCCCGAGAAATTCGTGATGGATTGCGAGATGATCCAGCAGATCCAGCGCTACCTGGAGCCCGCCATCTTCGCCACCACGCCCGAGGATATCGCCTTCGAGGCGGTGCGCGAGGTCGGCAACCAGGGCCATTTCTTCGGCATCCAGCACACCCAGGACCGCTATGCCACCGCCTTCTACCAGCCCTTCCTGTCGGACTGGAAGTCCTACGAGGGCTGGGAGGCGGCAGGCGCGGTCTGGACGCCCGAGCGGGCGCATCGAATCTTCAAGGAGATCGTGGCGGGTTTCGAGCCGCCGCCGATGGATGCGGCCATCCGCGAGGAGCTGGAAGCCTTCGTGAGCCGGCGCAAGGCCGAGGGCGGGGCGCCCACGGATTTCTGAAGCTCGTGCGGGACGGGATGCGCGTGGTGCAAGCCGATCGGTCCACGTTGCGCCGGCCCCGCTTGACAGCCGGTCCGAACCCGGCGCACCTGCGCAGCATGACCCTGGCCGCCGCCGATCTCGAAGACATTG
The DNA here is from genome assembly GCA_046541255.1 of Paracoccaceae bacterium. Classification (GTDB taxonomy): domain Bacteria; phylum Pseudomonadota; class Alphaproteobacteria; order Rhodobacterales; family Rhodobacteraceae; genus Rhodosalinus. The sequence goes on from JBKHDP010000016.1 coordinate 3,635, forward strand.
TCGTCCTGCGCCGCGCGCTGCATGGCGCGCCCGAGTTGTCTGGTGCCGAGGCCGATACCGCCGCGCATCTGCGCGGGCTGCTGGCCGGTTGCGCGCCCGACCGGATTCTCTCGGGGCTGGGCGGGCATGGGCTGGCGGCGATCTGGGAGGGGCGTGCGCCCGGGCCGACGGTGATGCTGCGCGCCGAACTCGATGCACTGCCGATCGTCGAACGCACCGGGCTGCCCCATGCCTCGCGCCGTCCGGGTGTGGCGCATCTGTGCGGCCATGACGGGCACATGGCGATCCTTGCGGGCGTGGCGCGTTTGCTTTCCCGCCGGAGGCCGGCGCATGGCAGGGCGGTGCTGCTGTTCCAGCCCGCCGAGGAGACCGGCGCCGGAGCCGCGGCGGTGCTGGCCGATCCGCGCTTTGCCGAAATCGCGCCGGACTGGGCCTTCGCGCTGCACAACCTGCCCGGGCTTGCACGAGGCCGGGCCGCGCTGGCGCCGGGCCCGGTATGCTGCGCCTCGCGGGGGATGCGCCTGCGGCTGACCGGCCGCAGTGCCCATGCCTCGCAGCCCGAGACCGGATGTTCGCCGGCGCCGGCGCTGGCGGCGTTGATGGCCGCGCTGCCGGCGCTGGCACCGCCCGGGCCGCCGCCGGGCCCGGGCTTTCGTCTCGTCACGCTCACCCATGCGACGCTGGGCGTTCCGGCCTTCGGGATCGCCCCGGCGCAGGCCGAGCTCTGGGCCACCCTGCGCACGATGACCGATGCCGGGATGGCGGCGCTGGTGGAACAGGCCACGCGCCTTGCGCAGGACAGTGCCGCGCGGCACGGGTTGGCGCTGGAAACCAGCTGGCACGATGTCTTCGCCCATTGCGAGAACGATCCCGAGGCGGTGGAGATCATCGGCGCCGCCGCCCGACGGGCCGGGCTGAAGCTGGGACGCGCGCCGCTTCCCATGCGGTTTTCCGAGGATTTCGGGCAGTTCGGCGCGGGCGCGCGCGCCGCGCTGCTGATGCTGGGCGCGGGCGAGGAGCACCCGGCGTTGCATGACGAGCATTACGATTTCCCCGATGCGCTGATCGCGCCGGGCGTGCGGCTGTTCGCGGGCGTGCTGGAGGCGCTGCTGGGCGCGGCGTGAAGAAGCCGCGCGCGGATTCGCGAATTGTTAAGCCGGCCGTGGCACCTTGCGGGCCTCACTGCGTGAAGGTGGCGGATGCATGGTCTGATCAACAGGGCGATCCAGGGATTCGTCGTGGATAGCTATGGCCTGAACGCCTGGCAGGAGGTCGCGCTGCGGGCGGGTTTGGGCTTTGCCGAGTTCGAGGCGATGCTGGTCTACGAGGATGCGGTGACGGAGCGCACGCTGGATGCGGCCAGCGCCCGGCTGGATCGGCCCCGCGAGGTGCTGCTGGAGGATCTCGGCACATATCTCGTCTCTCATCCCAATACCGAGGCGCTGCGCCGGTTGCTGCGCTTCGGCGGAGAAAGCTACGAGGAATTCCTGCATTCGCTGGAGGAACTGCCCGAACGCGCCCGGCTGGCGGTGTCGGATCTGCATCTTCCCGAGCTGGAGCTGCGCGAGGCGGCGCGGGGGCGCTTCCTGCTGGCCTGTGGCCCGGGGCCGGCGGGCTTCGGCGCGGTGCTGATGGGAGTGCTGCGCGCGATGGCCGACGATTACGGCGCGCTGGTGATTCTGGACCGCCTCGAGGGGACGGCGGAGCGCGAGATCGTGCAGATCACCCTGTGCCACGCGGGATATTCCGAAGGGCGCGCCTTCGAACTCGGCGCGCGCGCAGGCTGAACCATGGCAGGGGTCTGCAACGATGTTCTCGACCTGTTGTGCCCGATGCATGCGCGGCTGGACGCGGCGGGCACGATCCGCCACGCGGGACCGACCCTGCGCAAGCTCTGCGACGGCGCGCCGCCGGAGGGCGCGCGCTTTCTCGACCTGTTCGAACTGACCCGGCCGCGCGGCATCGCCTCGATGGCGGATCTGGCCGCCAGCAGCGGAACGCGCCTGAATCTGCGATTGCGCGGCGGGCCGCGCACCCGGCTCAAGGGTGTCCTCGCCCGGGTGCCGGAAGGCGGGGCGGTGGTCAATCTGTCCTTCGGCATCTCGATCCTCGACGCGGTGCGGGATTACGCGCTGACCAATGCCGATTTCGCGGCGACGGACCTGGCGATGGAGATGCTCTATCTGGTGGAGGCCAAGTCCGCGGCGATGGAAGCGTCGCGGATGCTCAACCTGCGCCTGCGCGGCGCCATGATCGCGGCCGAGGAACAGGCCTATACCGACACGTTGACCGGGCTGAAGAACCGCCGTGCGCTGCAGCATGTGCTGGCCCGGCTGATCGCGCGGGGCGAGGATTTCGCCGTGATGCAGATCGACCTGGATCGCTTCAAGGCGGTGAACGACACGATGGGCCACGCGGCGGGCGACCACGTGCTGCAGCATGTGGCGAAGATCCTGGTGGAGGCGACCCGCGAACGCGATACCGTGGCCAGGATCGGCGGCGACGAGTTCGTGCTGATCCTGCTCGATCCGGGCGGCCGGCCGCAGATCGCGGCGCTGGCGGAACGGCTGATCGCGCGGATCGAGGTGCCCATCGCGCTGGGCGATGGAGGGGCGCGCATCTCGGCAAGCGCCGGCACCGCCCTGTCGCGGGATGACGCGGCGCCCACGGCCGACCGGCTGCTGGCGGATGCGGATGCTGCCCTGTACGCGGCAAAGCGCGCCGGTCGCGCCAGGCACGAATTCCGGTGGCCGGTGGGTTTTGACGGGCAAGGCCGGCGCCAGGGTCACGATCCGCCGTCGTGACCGGCCCGGCGCAGCCGCCGATCGGCGCGCCGGGCCAACCGCGTCGCGCCGCCGATCTGGCGGCTGCGGTCCTGCCCCGGTCCCGCGTGCTTGCGCCCCGATCTGCCGCGCCCTAGCGTGGCGGAGGCAACGGGCAGGGAGGCCGGCGTGTCGAAAAAGAACATCCTCTTCATCATGTATGACCAGCTGCGGTTCGACTACCTGGGCTGCACCGGCCATCCGCATCTGAAGACGCCGAATTTCGACCGGGTCGCCGCGAAGGGTGTGCGTTTCTCGGAATGCTACGTGCAGTCGCCGGTCTGCGGCGCCTCGCGCATGTCCACCTATACCGGCCGCTACGTGCATTCCCACGGCGCGGCGAACAACAACTACCCGCTCCGGGTGGGCGAGATCACCCTGGGCGATCACCTGCGCGCCCTGGGAATGGGCTGCTGGCTGATCGGCAAGACCCACATGACGGTGGATGCCAAGGGCATGGAGCGGCTGGGCCTCGCTCCCGATAGCGTGATCGGCGCGCGGCAGGCGGAATGCGGCTTCGATGTCTGGATTCGCGATGACGGGCTCTGGGCCGAGGGGCCGGCAGGCGCCTATGATTCGCGTCGCAGTCCCTACAACGAATATCTCAAGCAACAGGGCTATCCGGGGGAGAACCCCTGGGCGGATTTCGCCAATGCCGGGCTGGAGGGCAACGAGATCGCCTCGGGCTGGTTCATGCGGAACGCCTCGAAACCCGCCAATATTGCCGAGCAGGACAGCGAGACGCCCTGGCTGACCGCGCGTGCCATCGAGTTCATCGAACAGGCCTCGGGGCCCTGGTGCGCGCACCTGTCCTACATCAAGCCGCACTGGCCCTATATCGTGCCCGCGCCCTGGCATGACATGTATGGCCCGGAGCATGTGTTGCCGGCCAACAGGTCGGAGGCCGAACTGACCGATCCCCACCCGGTTCATGCCGCCTTCATGGAGAACCAGGTGGGGCGCGCGTTTTCCCGCGACGAAGTGCGCAATGCGGTGATTCCGGCCTATATGGGCCTGATCGCGCAATGCGATGCAGAGCTGGGCCGCCTGCTGGACTGGCTTGAGGCCACGGGCCGTGACCGTGACACCGTGATCGTGCTGACCTCGGATCATGGCGACTACCTGGGCGATCACTGGCTGGGCGAGAAGGACCTGTTCCACGATTGCTCGGTCAAGGTGCCGCTGATCGTCTACGATCCCTCGCCCGAGGCCGACACCACCCGTGGCACCATATGCAATGCGCTGGTGGAGGCGATCGACCTGCCCGCCACCTTCATCGAGATGGCCGGGGGCGAGGTGCCGCGGCATATCGTGGAGGGCCGCTCGCTGTTGCCCTATCTGCGCGGCGAGACGCCGGCGGCCTGGCGCGACTTCGCGGTGAGCGAATACAACTATGCCCATACCGGCGTGCGCGCTCGGCTTGGGGTCGACACCAGGGACTCGAGGCTCTTCATGGTGGCGGACCGGCGGTGGAAGTTCATCCACGCCGAAGGCGGGTTCCGGCCGATGCTGTTCGACCGCGAGGCCGACCCGGAAGAGCTGCACGACCTGGGCGCGACCGAGGCTCATGCGGAGGTGATCGCGCAGATGTACGACCGGCTGGCGCGCTGGGCCCGGCGGGAGTCGCAGCGGGTGACCCATTCCGATGCCGAGCTCGACCGGCGGATGGCCGGCGGCGCGGCGGCCAAGGGCATCCTGCTGGGGGTCTACGAGCCGTCGGACGTGGCGCCGGAATTCTCTCAGGTCTATCGAGGGCCGGTGCCGGGCCGCGGCTGAGGCGCGTTCGGGCCGCGCCCCGGCCGCAGATCATCGGGGCGCGGTGACTGGCACTCGTGGCAGCGCCGGTGGGGCATGGTCTGCCCCGCAGGGTCGGATCAGCTGCGGCGCAGGCGGATCACCACGTCGACCTTGGCGATCTCGGCGCCTTCCGGCGCGTCGGGCAGGCGACGGATCTCGAGCTGGTCGGCCGGGGCATCGCTGAGCTTGCCGTCATCCTCCCAGAAGAAATGGGGATGATCGTGGGTATTGGTGTCGAAATAGCTGCGCGCCCCGTCCACCGTGATTTCCTGCATCAGCCCGGCATCGCAGAAGGCGCGCAACGTGTTGTAGACCGTGGCCAGCGACACTTTTTCGCCATGCGCCTCGACCGCGGAGAACAGGCTTTCGGCGGTCACATGTCTGTTATGTCCGTCCCCCACGAGCAGCGCGGCCAGCGTCAGGCGCTGGCGCGTCGGGCGCAGACCCGCATGTGCAAGCCAGTCGGATCCGCGTTGTAGGGCCTCGGGTTGCATGATCGCTTGGTTCCTCCTTGTCCCGGAGCAATATAAAGCCCTTGGCATGCAGGTTTCAATGCCAATCGGTCGCACCCCGTTACAGCCCGGGTTGCCCGGATGGCGCCCTTGCGCGTCTTGCACGGCCCGCGCCCCCGGTGCTAGAGGAGGCGCCGAGATCCGAAAAAGCCGCAAGGAGCGCCGCCGAATGGCCGATTACCCGACCAGTTTCGACAAGGAGGCGCTCTTGCAATGTGCCCGGGGAGAGCTGTTCGGCCCCGGCAATGCGCAACTGCCCGAACCGCCCATGCTGATGATGGACCGGATCACCGACATCTCCGCCGATGGCGGTGCGCATGGCAAGGGCCATGTGGTGGCGGAGTTCGACATCCACCCGGACCTCTGGTTCTTCGAATGCCATTTCCCCGGCAACCCGATCATGCCGGGCTGCCTGGGGCTGGACGGGCTGTGGCAGCTCACCGGCTTCAACCTGGGCTGGCGCGGCTGGAAGGGCCGGGGCTACGCGCTGGGCGTGGGCGAGGTGAAGCTGAAGGGCATGGTGCGGCCCGATCGCAAGATGCTGACCTACAAGGTGGATTTCACCAAGGCGGTGCAGACCCGCCGGCTGACCATGGGCGTGGCCGACGGCATCGTCGAGGCGGATGGCGAGGTGATCTACGAGGTCAAGGACATGAAGGTGGCGCTCAGCGAGAATTGAGGCCCTCCGCCCGGGCGCCATGGGCGGGCGGCAAGGCCCGTGCCCGATCGGAGCGGCCGCACCCCCACCTTGCGCCGCCCCGCCCGCATGCCCTAAACAAGCAACAGCCAAGCGAAGGAGGCCGTATGCGCCGTGTCGTCGTCACCGGGCTGGGGATCGTCTCCAGCATCGGCACCAATGCCGGAGAGGTGCTGGAGTCGCTCCGCGCCGGCCGGTCGGGGATCACCGCCAACGAGGCCATGAAGGAACACGGGTTCCGCAGCCAGGTGGCCGGCGCCGTGGATATCGATGTCGCCGAACATGTGGACAAGCGCACCCTGCGTTTCATGGGGCCGGGCGCGGCCTATGCCCATATCGCCATGAACCAGGCGATTGCCGATGCGGGGCTGGACGCGGCCGATATCGTCAATCCGCGCACCGGGCTGGTGGCGGGGTCGGGCGGGCCGTCCACCTCGGCCATGCTGGCCGCGCATCAGACCGTGCTGGACAAGGGCAGCCCCAAGCGGATCGGCCCCTTCGCGGTGCCCAAATGCATGTCCTCGACGATCAGCGCGAACCTGGCCACCGCCTTCTCGATCAAGGGGATCAACTACTCGATCACCTCGGCCTGCTCGACCTCGCTGCATTGCATCGGCAACGCGGCCGAGCAGATCATGATGGGCAAGCAGGACGTGATGTTCGCCGGCGGCGGAGAGGAGCTGGACTGGACACTGTCGTGCCTGTTCGACGCGATGGGCGCGATGAGCGCCAAGTTCAATGACACGCCCGAACGGGCCAGCCGCGCCTTCGACGCCGACCGCGACGGCTTCGTGATCTCGGGCGGCGGCGGTATCGTGGTGCTGGAGGATCTGGAGCACGCGAAGGCCCGCGGCGCGAAGATCTATGCCGAGATCACCGGCTACGGCGCCACCTCGGACGGGCATGACATGGTGGCGCCGAGCGGAGAGGGCGGCGAGCGCGCCATGCGGCTGGCGCTTGCCACTCTGCCGGAAGGCCGCGAGGTCGGCTATATCAACGCGCATGGCACCTCGACGCCGGTGGGCGATGTCGGCGAGGTGGAGGCGGTGCGCCGGATCTGGGGCGAGGGCACCACGCCGCCGATCAGTTCCACCAAGTCGATGACCGGCCACAGCCAGGGCGCGACCGGCGCGCAGGAGGCGATCTACTGCCTGCTGATGCTGGAGCATGATTTCATCGCCCCCTCGATCAACGTGGAAACGCTGGACCCGGCGCTGCGCGCGTCCGAGATCGCGACCGCGCGGGTGGACGGGGCAGGACTCGACACCGTGATGACCAACAGTTTCGGTTTCGGCGGCACCAACGGTTCCATGCTTCTCAGCAAGTATCACGGATAATCACGAACATGCCCAACCACCTCTCCGGCAAGCGCGGCCTGATCATGGGGGTCGCCAACGAGCGTTCCATTGCCTGGGGCATCGCGAAGGCCATGCACGAGGCCGGAGCGGAACTGGCCTTCACCTACCAGGGCGAGGCCTTCGGCAAGCGGGTGGAGCCGCTGGCCGCCTCCGTGGGCTCGGATTTCCTGGTGGATTGCGACGTGACCGACGATGCCGCGATGGACGCGGCCTTCGCCGCGTTGACCGACCGCTGGGACAGCATCGATTTCCTGGTGCACGCGATTGCCTATTCGGACAAGTCCGAGCTGACCGGCCGGTTCATCAACACCACCCGGCAGAACTTCAAGCATTCGCTCGACATCTCGGCCTATTCCTTCATCGACGTGGCCCGCCGTGCCCAGCCGCTGATGGCGGGCCGGGGCGGGACGCTGATGACGCTGACCTACCAGGGCTCGAACAAGGTGGTGCCGAATTACAACGTGATGGGCGTGGCCAAGGCCGCGCTGGAGGCCGCTACCCGCTACCTTGCCAACGACCTCGGCCCCGAGGGCATTCGGGTGAACGCGATCTCGCCCGGTCCGATGAAGACATTGGCGGGCGCGGCGATCGGTGGCGCGCGGCGCACCTACAAGCATACCGAGACCAATGCGCCGCTGCGCTCGAACGCCACGCTCGAGGCGGTGGGCGGCACAGCGGTCTGGCTGGCCTCGGATGCCGGTGCCTTCACCACCGGCGAGGTGATTCATGTCGACGGCGGGTTCCATGTGCTGGGCATGCCGCAATACGACAATCTCTGACGCGCCTGCCGCCTCGTTTCGAACGGAAGACGTGGTGAGGCGGCGCTCCGGCGGGGCGTCACCCGGCGCGTGCCCGTGCTTTCGCGTCCGCGCTCAGAACCACTGGCCGGGTTCCATCAGCCCGAGATCCAGCAGCTGACGGGAATGCCACTCGAACGGGATCGAGTTGTGCCAGCCGAAGCTCGGGATATCGAAGGCGGAGCCCGGATTGGTCTTCAGTGCCTTCGCGGTGCGGAAGCTGACCAGCGCCGCCGTCAGGTTGTTGTGCCAGGGGCAGGCATAGGTGTTCAGCTCCTCGTCGTCGAAGGTGTTGTCGGCACGAAGCCGCAGCCCGGGACGGGCGCGGAACAGCGAGATCCGGTCGATCTTGCGCCGCTCGGGCGGCACATGTTCCTCGTAGCGCCAGCGCAGCCCGCCGAAGAAATCCAGCTGCCGTTCCTTGGGGTAGTTGTGATTGTCGGGATCGGGGCGCGCCAGTGCGTAATAGCCCGAGCGGTCCAGATGCGCCGCGTCCAGCGAAACGGCATTGGGGTGGCGGTCGAGGTCAAGCGCGTAGAGGTCGATCGCGTAGGTCAGCATCGCCTCTCGCCGCTCTTCGGCATGGAAGGCCAGCATCTCGCCCACCGTGCGGGTTTCGCAGAACGGGTAGAACAGGAATTCCGCGTTGTAGCACCAGAAGAACCAGGTGCCGGGCGCGGCGTCGTTGAGCGTGTTCACCGCGGTTTGCATCGCGCCGTCCGCATGCGGATCGTAGGTGATGCGGTGGACCGTATCCACCAGGTCCGGCGCCAGGGCGAAGGCATCGGGCATCAACGCAAGCACCGCACGAAAGCCCGATTGCATGTGGTGGCGCAGCGTGGTGTCCACCTCCACCTCGTCCTCCACCAGCACGATCGCCACCGGCCCCATGGCCAGCGCGTCGCGCCCGCGCGACAGGAAATCCGTCAGCCCGTCATACCGCATTTCTGCCTCCGGCCGTGGTTCATGGCGCAGAATCGGTTAAACCTGCGCGCATTGCAAGGCAGGCCGGTTCCGGTGTAGGACCGCCGCCTGTCGATCCTCTGGAAAGCGCGCGAGGCCCCAGGACATGACCGAGGCAAAGAAGCTCTACATCCGCACCTATGGCTGCCAGATGAATGTCTATGACAGCGAGCGCATGGCCGAGGCGCTGGGTGGGCAGGGTTATGTCGCCACCGACAGCCCCGAGGATGCGGACCTGATCCTGCTCAACACCTGCCATATCCGCGAGAAGGCCGCCGAGAAGGTCTATTCCGAGCTTGGCCGCCTCAAGCCGCTGCGCGAGGCCCGGCCCGACCTGAAGATCGGCGTGGCGGGCTGTGTCGCGCAGGCCGAGGGCGAAGAGATCATGCGCCGCCAGCCGATGGTCGATCTGGTGGTGGGCCCGCAGAGCTACCACCGCCTGCCCGACCTGGAAGCGCGCGCGCGGGCCGGCGAGAAGGCGATCGATACCGACTTCCCCGAGGAGGACAAGTTCGAGATCCTGAAATCGCGTCCCAAGGCGAAGCGCGGCCCGACCGCCTTCGTGACGGTGCAGGAGGGCTGCGACAAGTTCTGCGCCTTCTGCGTGGTGCCCTATACCCGCGGCGCCGAGGTCAGCCGGCCGGCGGCGCGCATCCTGGACGAGGCGCGCGATCTGGTCGAGCGCGGGGTACGCGAGATCACCCTGCTGGGACAGAACGTCAACGCCTATCACGGCGTCGGTCCCGACGGCGAGGACTGGAGCCTGGCGCGGCTGATCCGGGCGCTCGACGGGATCGACGGGCTGGCGCGCATCCGCTTCACAACCTCGCATCCCAATGACATGGGCGATGATCTGATCGCCGCGCATGGCGAATGTGCCAAGCTGATGCCCTATCTGCACCTGCCGGTCCAGGCGGGCTCGGACCGGATCCTGAAGCGGATGAACCGCAAGCATACCGCCGAGCAATATGTCCGCCTGATCGAGCGCATCCGCGCGGCCCGGCCCGATATCCTTGTCTCGGGCGACTTCATCGTCGGCTTCCCGGAGGAGACCGAGGCGGATTTCCAGGCGACGCTCGACCTGGTCGAGACGGTGAACTACGGCTACGCCTTCTCGTTCAAGTATTCGCCCCGGCCCGGAACGCCCGCGGCCGAACGGCCGCAGGTCGACCCGGAAGTGGCCTCGGAACGGCTGGCGCGGCTGCAGGCGCTTCTGACCCGCCAGCAGCGCGCCGCGCAGGATGCGATGGTCGGCCGCGAGGTGTCGGTGCTCTTCGAGAAGCCGGGCAGATTCGCGGGGCAGATGGTGGGCAAGTCGGAGTATCTGCATGCCGTTCACGTGGCCGATGCCGCCGCGAAGGCCGGCGATCTGGCCCGGGTGCGGATCGTCGAAAGCGGTCCGAATTCGCTTTCCGGCGTGCTGGCCTGATCCGTCCTCCACATAAGAAGTGGCGCACAACCTTCTGAGGATGCAGCCTGTTCGCGGTTTTCCACCGCCGGCATCCACGGCCAGCGCGCAGACCATTCGAGATTTGCCACAATATCTGGTGGTTTTTTCTTCACAGCGCGCGATTGTTTGCTAAACTTTTGATAATAAGCGTTTTGGGCCGTGCCTGGGAAAGCTGCTCGCGGCCTGTGTGGGGGAACTTGTTGAAGGGACAGAAGCTGTGGCGAAAACAATGAAACACGCCCTGCGCGCCGGCCTTGCCGGGGCGGCGCTGGCGATGACCAGCCTGGTTGCGGGGGCGCTGCCCGCGTTTGCCGGCGCTACGGGCGCCCTGGACGGTGCGCCCGTCCTCTCGACCCAGCAGACGCGGACGGTGGTCGGGGAACGCTACGTACCCGGCATCTCGATCACGCCGGATGGTTGCGAGGTCTGGGTCATGGACGATGGTGCGGAAGGCTATGCGGTGACCAATGTCCGGCCCGATGGCAAGCCGGTGTGCCGCGATGTGAATGTCTGCGGGGTGATGAACAGCGATCAGTTCTTCGCCACCGACAGCTATCGCATCAGCCATGCCGGTCAGAAGCGCCTGCGCGAATTCTTCGATCAAGCCACGGCCTTCGGCTTCATCATCGTGGGCCATACCGACAGCCGGGCCTCGGACGCATACAACATGCGCCTGAGCTACAACCGTGCCAACGCGGTGGCCGCGGTCGCGCAGGGCGCGGGTGCGCGGGTGATCGACGTGCGGGGCTATGGCGAGCGCCAGCCGCGAGCGACGAACAACACCGCCGAGGGCATGGCGAAGAACCGTCGTGTCGAAATCCTGTGCGTGCGTTGAGGGGGCAGCCATGAAACTGTTGAAAATCGCCATCGTGGCCGCCACCGCGGGCTCCATCGCGGCATGCACCCCGATCGGGCCTGACAAGTCGCTGGATCGCGGGATCGATTCGGACGAGCTGTCCGGGCTCAACTGGGGCATCTGGGTGGATCCCCAAGGCTGCGACAACTGGATCGCGGATGACGGCCTGGAGGGCTACATGGCCCGCCGGCTCGACCGGTACGGCAAGCCGGTCTGCTCGGGCGTCGCCCCGCCGACCGTGGCCACCGGACCGTTCAAGGACAATTCGCCGATCCCGGACCTGCTCTGACCTTCCGGGGTCTGGATCCCGGGCATCCGGCCGGCCGCGCTCCGCTGCGCGGCCGGCCTTTGCCGTTTTCGCGGGTTGGCGCGCTTGCACCTCGGGCCGCATCTTGGCACCATCGTACCGCACCCCTGCGCAGGAGACATGCGTGAGCACAGGCACACTGACCGAGGCCCTGGTCGAGTTTCCCGACAACCGTCTGCTCATCGACCTCTGCGGCGAGCATGACCGCAATCTCGCGGATATAGAGCAAAAGCTTCACGTCCAGATCCTGCGCCGCGGCAACCAGTTGGCCGTGATCGGCGAGGACGCCTCGCGGCAGGAGGCGGTCGACGTGCTCGAATCCCTCTACCAGCGGCTGGAGCAGGGACGCAGCGTCGAGAAGGGCGATATCGACCGCGAGATTCGCATGGGGGCCACCGAGCCGCGCTCGCGTGACGGAAATCAGCTGGAGATGTTCGATGGCGGCCCGGTCGAGATCAAGACCCGCCGCAAGCTGGTGGAGCCGCGCACCGATGCCCAGCGCGCCTATGTTCGCGCGCTCTTCGCCCACGAGATGGCCTTCGGCATCGGCCCGGCGGGCACCGGCAAGACCTATCTCGCGGTGGCGGTGGGTGTGTCCATGTTCATCAACGGCCAGGTGGACCGGATCATCCTGTCGCGTCCGGCGGTGGAAGCCGGGGAGAAGCTGGGCTACCTGCCGGGCGACATGAAGGAAAAGGTCGATCCCTACATGCAGCCGCTCTACGACGCGCTGAACGATTTCCTTCCGGGCAAGCAACTGGCCAGGATGATCGAGGAAAAGACGGTGGAGATCGCGCCGCTGGCCTTCATGCGCGGACGCACCCTGTCCAATGCCTTCGTGGTGCTCGACGAGGCGCAGAACGCCACGTCCATGCAGATGAAGATGTTCCTGACGCGGCTGGGCGAGGGATCGCGCATGGTCATCACCGGCGACCGCAGCCAGGTCGACCTGCCGCGCGGGGTGACCTCGGGTCTTTCCGATGCAGAGCGCCTTCTGAGCGCGGTCAAGGGCATCTCGTTCAACTACTTCACCGCAAAGGACGTGGTGCGCCACCCGCTGGTGGCCGCCATCATCGAGGCCTACGATGCCGACAATCCGGCCTGAGCGTCTGCTTGCCGGCTCCCGGGTCACACTCCGGGGTGCATGGCGGTGACGGTCGAGGTGCTGCTGGAGGACGGGCGCTGGCAGGCGCTCGGTCTGGAGCGACTCGCCACCAGCGCCACGGAAGCCGCGCTGGCCCATCTGGGGCTGGATCCGGCGGCCTGGGAGATCTCGGTGATGGGCTGCGACGATATGCGCATCGCGGCGCTCAACGCCGATTTTCGCGGCAAGCCGCAGCCCACCAACGTGCTCAGCTGGCCCTCGGAAGAGCGCGGCGCCGCGGCGCCCGGCGCCCGCCCCGGCCCGCCCGATCCTCGCGAGCCGGAACTGGGCGACATCGCCATAGCCTACGAGACCTGCCTGCGTGAGGCGACCGAACAGGGCAAGCCGGTGCCGGACCATGTGACGCATCTGCTGGTTCACGCGGTCCTGCACCTTCTGGGCTACGATCACCTGCGTGACCCGGATGCCACCCTGATGGAGGGGCTGGAGACGGAGATACTTGGCAAACTGGGGGTCTCGGACCCATATTGACTTTGCGGTCTGTGTGGCCGCGGTCTGGAAAAGTGACAATGGACGGAAGCGAAGGGTCTTCTAGCGCGGCGCATGGCGCGCAGACCGACGAGACGGATGAACGGGATGGCGGGTTCTTCCGCCGCATCTTCGGGGCGCTGGGCGCCTCGGAACAGCAGTATGGGGGCGCTGAAGGGCTGAACGGCCATCCGGCGCCCACGGCGCCCACGCACGGGATGATGAACCTGCGGCGCCTGCGCGTCGAAGACGTGATGATTCCCAAGGCAGAGATCGTCGCGGTACCCGTCACCATCACGCGTGACGAGCTGGTGGACGTGTTCCGCGAAAGCGGCCTGACCCGGCTGCCGGTCTATAACGGCACGCTCGACACGCCCATGGGCATGGCGCATCTGAAGGATTTCGCACTCAAGCACGGGTTCAACGGCACCGGCGGGCGGTTCTCGCTCAAGCAGATGCTGCGCCCGCTGCTTTTCGTGCCGCCCTCGATGCCGATCGGCGTGCTGCTGGCCAAGATGCAGACCGAGCGCCGCCACATGGCGCTGGTGATCGACGAATATGGCGGGGTGGACGGGCTCGTGACGATCGAGGACCTGATCGAACAGGTCATCGGCGAGATCGAGGACGAGCACGACATCGAGGATGACAGCTGGTGGGTGCATGAGAAATCCGGCTGCTACCTGGTGCAGGCCAAGACCCCGCTGGAAGAGTTCGAGGCCGAACTCGGTCGCAGCCTGACCGAGCATCCCGACATCGATGCCGAGGAGATCGACACGCTGGGCGGGCTGGTCTTCATGCTCACCGGGCGGGTTCCGGCGCGCGGCGAGGTTGTGCCGCATCCTTCGGGCCTCGAGATCGAGGTGGTCGATGCCGATCCGCGCCGCATCAAGCGGCTGCGCGTCCGCCTGCCCGACGCCGCCGATGGTTGACAGGTCGGCGCCGCGAGCCTGGCTTGCGGCGTCGCTGGACGGTCTTTCCCCTGTCCTGCGCATGGCTTTCGCGGCGCTCTGCGGTGCGTTGCTGGCTTTGGGCCAGGCGCCGTTCGAACTGTGGCCATTGGCGCTGCCGGCGCTGACGGGTCTGATGGCATTGCACGCGGCCGAGCGCGGCGCCGGCGGCGCGGCACTGCGCGCCTGGGCCGCGGGCTGCGCCTATTTCGCCGTCGCCCTGCACTGGATCGTGGAGCCCTTCTTCGTCGATCCGCAGGCCCATGGCTGGATGGCGCCCTTCGCCCTGGTCTTCATGTGCGGCGGGCTGGCCTTGTTCTGGGGCGCGGCGGGCTGGGCGGCCCGGCGGATCGCGCCCGGGCCATTGGCCTTCGCGCTGACCCTGGCGCTGGCCGAACTGGCCCGCGCCCATGTGCTGACAGGCTTCCCCTGGGCCTTGATCGGCTATGTCTGGATCGGCACGCCGGTGATGCAATGGGCCGCCTGGATCGGCCCGCACGGGCTGACGCTGGTCACGCTGCTCCTGGCCGCGGCGGCGGCGGCCCTGCTGGCGCGGGGACAGGCGCCGAGGGCCGCGGCGCTCCTCGTGCTGGGGGCCGCGCTGATCTGGGGCGCGGGGCTGGCGCGCATCGCCCAGGGCCTTCCCGCGGCGTCGGAGCAGACGGTGCGGCTGGTCCAGCCCAACGCCCCGCAGCGCGAGAAATGGGATCCCGATCGCATCCCGGTCTTCTACAGCCGGCAGGTGGGGTTCACCATGGCCCGGCCGCGGCCCGATCTCGTGGTCTGGCCCGAGACTGCGCTGCCGGGCCTGCTGGAACATGCCGACGAACCGCTTGCGCATATCGCCGAGGCGGCAGGCGGCCCGCCCGTGGTGATCGGCATCCAGCGCAGCGACGCGACGCGGCGCTACTTCAACTCGGCCGTGGTGGTGGGGCCGGACGGCACGGCGCAGGACATCTACGACAAGCACCATCTGGTGCCCTTTGGCGAATACATGCCGCTGCCGGGATTCTGGCGCAATATCGGCATCCACGGGCTGGCCGCGCGCGCCGATAGCGGCTACACGCCGGGCCCCGGGCCGCGGCTGCTGGATCTGGGCCCGATCGGCCCGGCGCTGCCGCTGATCTGCTACGAGGCGGTGTTTCCGCAGGATGTGGGCGGCGCGCCCGCTCGCCCGCGCCTGCTCCTGCAACTGACCAACGACGCCTGGTTCGGCACCTTCTCGGGGCCCTGGCAGCACCTGGCGCAGGCGCGCCTGCGTGCGGTGGAGCAGGGGCTGCCGCTGCTGCGGGCGGCCAATACCGGGATCTCCGCGGCGGTGGACGCCCATGGCGGGGTGCTGGCCGAGATCCCGCTGGGCGAGGCGGGCTTCGTGGACGTGCCGCTGCCCGCCGCCCTGCCGCCGACCCCCTACGCCCGGACCGGCGACTGGCCCGCGGCGCTGTTGCTCGCATTCCTCCTGGCGGCGGCATTCGCGCACGCCCGAACGAATCGCGATTGACCTCGCCGCGTGGGCGATCTACGCGGGTCGAGAACAACCAAAAGACCGCCACAACGGCTTCCTGGCGTGGCGGGAAAACCTCAATGGAGCACTTCCCATGGCCCGCAAGAATTACATTTTCACCTCGGAATCCGTGTCCGAGGGCCACCCCGACAAGGTCTGCGACCGGATCTCGGACGCAGTGCTGGACGCGCTGCTGGCCGAAGAGCCCAATGCCCGGGTCGCCTGCGAGACCTTTGCCACCACCGGGATGGTGGTGATCGGCGGCGAAGTGGGACTGTCGGACCGCGACAGGCTCAGGAACTACATGGGCCGGATCGGCGAGATCGCCCGCGACTGCATCCGCGACATCGGCTACGAGCAGGAGAAGTTCCACTGGAACACCTGCCACGTGCTGAATTTCCTGCACGAACAATCTGCCCATATCGCGCAGGGGGTGGATCGCGACGGGGCCGGTGACCAGGGCATCATGTTCGGCTTCGCCACCAACGAGACCGACGCGCTGATGCCCGCGCCGATCCAGTTCTCCCACGCCATCCTGCGCCGGCTGGCCCAGGCCCGCAAATCTGGCGCCGAGCCGGCGCTGCGGCCTGACGCCAAAAGCCAGCTGTCGCTTCGCTACGAAGACGGCAAGCCCGTCGAGGTCACCCAGATCGTGCTTTCGACCCAGCACGAAAGCGAGGACCAGACCAGCGACGACATCCGCGCCATCGTCGAACCCTATATCCGCGAGGTGCTGCCCGCCCAGTGGATCACCGAAAACACCGAGTGGCACGTGAATCCCACCGGCACTTTCGTGATCGGCGGCCCGGACGGCGACGCGGGCCTCACCGGCCGCAAGATCATCGTGGACACCTATGGCGGTGCCGCGCCCCATGGCGGCGGCGCCTTCTCGGGCAAGGATCCCACCAAGGTCGACCGGTCCGCGGCCTATGCGGCGCGCTACCTGGCCAAGAACGTGGTGGCCGCGGGGCTGGCGGAACGTTGCACCCTGCAGCTCTCCTATGCCATCGGCGTGGCCCGGCCGCTGTCGATCTATGTGGACACCCATGGCACCGGCCGGATCGAGGAAGAGGCGATCGAGTCGGCACTTCCCAAGGTGATGGACCTTACCCCGCGCGGCATCCGCGAGCATCTGGGCCTCAACCGGCCGATCTACGCGCGCACCGCCGCCTATGGCCATTTCGGCCGCGACCCCGAGGCCGATGGCGGTTTCAGCTGGGAACGCACCGACCTGGTGGACGCGCTCTCCAAGGAGATCTGACGCGCCTGGCGCCCCGCCGCACGCGCATCTCCCTTCTTCTTGGCAGAAATATCCCCGCCGGAGGCACGGGCGGCCCTGCCGCCCGTTGCGCGCGGCCCGGCCGCGCGCTAACCCCGCCCGCATGACCGATACCAGACATCCCTCCGGCGCCCCCTGGCGCAACTTCTATGGCCGGTTCAAGGGCAAGGGCCTGCGCCCTGCGCAAGAGGCGGCGCTGCGCGACGAGCTTGCCCGGCTCGCGCCCGGCCCGGTGAGTTGGGAGGACAATCCCGACCGCCGCCCGCTCGATCTCGCCGCGCTTTTCGGCGACGCGCCGGTCTGGCTCGAGGTGGGCTTCGGCGGCGGCGAGCACATGATCCATCAGGCCGCTCGCAATCCCGGCACCGGGATCATCGGCTGCGAACCCTATATCAACGGCGTGGCGATGCTGCTGCGCAAGGTGCAGGAGGCACGGGTCGCCAACCTGCGGGTGCATCCCGGCGACGTGCGCGACCTGTTCGACGTGCTGCCCGAGGCGAGCCTGGACCGGGCGTTCCTGCTCTATCCCGATCCCTGGCCCAAGAAGAGACACCACCGCCGGCGGTTCGTGACGCCGGAATATCTGGTTCCGCTCGCGCGGGCGATGAAGCCCGGCGCGATCTTGCGCGTCGCGACCGATATCCCCGACTACGTGCGCCAGGCACTGGAACAGGTGCCGCGCCACGGTTTCGAGTGGCTGGCCCGGCGCCCGTCCGACTGGCGCGAGCCCTGGGACGACTGGCTGTCCACCCGCTACGAGAAGAAGGCCCTGCGCGAGGGCAGGCGTCCGCATTACCTGACCTTCCGTCGGGTCTGAGCCGGCCCGGCCGTCTCGGTCCGTCCGCGGCAAGGGGTTTCAGGACTTCTTGCCGCGCGCGGCCCCGATCCGCGCGCGCCGCCGACGCGGGACGCGGAAAATTCGTTGACGAATTTTGCCGGGGTTTCTTGAAAGAATTCTGGCCACTGGACCCGGGCCTGACGCTTCGCTATCGAGACGGCACCGCATTCTCGAAAGGCCCTGCCGATGTCCGCCCATGGCACCCCCGTTCCGATGATTGCCCGCGGCTCGGGTCCGCTTGCGGGCGTGGCCGATGTCCCCGGCGACAAGTCCATCAGCCACCGGGCGCTCATCCTGGGCGCGCTTGCCGTGGGCGAGACCCGGATCAGCGGATTGCTGGAGGGCCAGGACGTGCTGGACACCGCCGCCGCCATGCGTGCCTTCGGCGCCGAGGTGGAACGACGCGGTGACAGCTGGCATGTGCATGGCGTGGGGGTGGGCGGGTTCGCCGAGCCGGAACGTGTCATCGATTGCGGCAATTCCGGCACCGGTGTGCGGCTCGTCATGGGGGCGATGGCCACCTCGCCGATCACCGCCACCTTCACCGGTGATGCCAGCCTCAACAGGCGGCCCATGGCCCGCGTGACCGATCCGCTGGCCTTGTTCGGCGCGCGCGCGGTGGGGCGTGCGGGCGGGCGGTTGCCGATGACGCTGGTGGGGGCGGCCGATCCGGTGCCGGTGCGCTACGCGGTACCGGTGCCCTCGGCGCAGGTGAAATCCGCCGTTCTGCTGGCGGGGCTTGGCGCCCCGGGCGAGACGGTGGTCATCGAGGCCGAGGCCACGCGCGACCATACCGAACGCATGCTGGCGGGATTCGGCGCACGGATCGTCACCGAGGAGACCCCCGAGGGCCGGGTCATCACGCTGACCGGGCAGCCGGAGCTGGCGCCCCAGGAAATCGTCGTGCCGCGCGATCCATCCTCGGCGGCCTTCCCGGTCTGCGCCGCGCTGATCGTCGAGGGCTCGGATGTGCTGGTGCCCAATATCGGGCTGAACCCGACGCGGGCCGGCCTGTTCGAGACGCTGCGCGAGATGGGCGCGGATCTCGTCCACGAGAACCCGCGCGAAGAGGGCGGCGAGCCGGTGGCGGATCTGCGCGCGCGGTTTTCGCCGGGGCTGCGCGGGGTCGAGGTGCCGCCGGCCCGCGCCGCCAGCATGATCGACGAATACCCGGTCTTGTCGGTGGTTGCGGCCTGCGCCGAGGGCCCCACGATCATGCGCGGGGTCAAGGAATTGCGCGTGAAGGAAAGCGACCGGATCGAGGCCATGGCGGCGGGCCTGCGCGCCTGCGGCGTCGAGGTGGAAACCGGCGAGGACTGGTGGATCGTCCACGGCCGCGGTGCGGGCGGGGTCCCGGGCGGCGCCACCTGTGCCAGCCATCTCGATCACCGCATCGCCATGTCGTTCCTGGTTCTGGGACTGGCGGCGCGGGCGCCCGTCTCGGTGGATGATGGCGGGCCGATCGCCACCTCCTTCCCGGTCTTCGAGCCTTTGATGCGCGGGCTTGGCGCCGATCTCGGTCGATCGCCCGAGGACAGCCAGGCTGGGCCCGGCCTTGCCCGCAGGGGCGCGGTGGACTAGCCAGACGAACAGCGGAACAAGAGGACGGGCATGGCCTTCACAATCGCGATCGACGGACCCGCGGCAAGCGGCAAGGGCACGGTCAGCAAGGCCGTGGCGGCGCATTTCGGGTTCGCGCATCTCGATACGGGCCTGCTTTACCGGGCGGTCGGGCGGCGGATGCTGGAAGGCGTCGATCCGGAGGAGGCGGCCCGCGCTCTGACAGCGGCGGAGCTGGATGCCGACGATCTGCGCGGCCCGGATGTGGCGGAAGCCGCCTCGAAGGTGGCGGCGATTCCGCAGGTGCGCGAGGCGCTGGTGGATTTCCAGCGCGCCTTCGCCCGCCGCGATGGCGGTGCGGTTCTCGATGGCCGCGATATCGGCACGGTGATCTGCCCCGAGGCGGAGGTGAAGTTGTTCGTCACCGCCGGTGCCGAGGTGCGTGCGCAACGGCGCTTTCTCGAACTGGTTGCCCGCGGCCACGCGGTGACCCGTGACGAGGTGCTGGCCGATATCCGGGCCCGCGACGCCCGCGACAGCGGACGTGCCACGGCGCCGATGCGCCCGGCGGAGGATGCGGTGATCCTCGATACCAGCGATCTGGGTGTGGAGGAGGCGGTGGCCGCCGCGACCCGGATCATCGACGCGGCCCGGGCCGGGGGCTGAGGCGGCGGCTTCGCCCGTTTTCAGGCGCGTCGCAGCGCCCGGTTCACGGCCATGCTGGCCGCCAGGGTGGCGGCCAGGCCGGCGAAATCTCCGATGATGTATTTCATCATGCTGCTCAGCACTTCGCCTCCGGGCAGCGTGCCCTGCCACAGCAGGTGCAGCAACAGCCCGCTCAGCAGCGACGAGATCAGCCCCCCCACCACCAGCACACGCCAGCCCGCCCGGGGCGGCAGGTCGCGGCGGCGGTCGGACAGGGTGCTCCAGTCCAGCAGGGCGAAGACCGCGGGCGGTGTGCCGTAGCTGATCGCGAGGGTGGCATAGGTGATCCATTCGGACATCGGATTGTCGAAATAGACCAGGTTGGCCAGCAACGCTCCAGGCAGCAGGTAGGGAACCGACCGCCAGCCATTGAAATAGGCGGCGAGTATCTTGATGCCGAAGGGCAGGTAGATCAACGCCGCGTCGGTGCTGAGGGTGGGAAGGAACCAGGCCTGGACCGGCAGCACCACCGCGTAGGTCACGACCACGCCGAGGAACAATGCGCAGCTGAGGAAAACGGACTTCCCGATCTCGTCCATCAAAAGTCCTGGCGCTGTCGACAAGCTTGTCTCGGCGCGACGGAAGAAACTCCACCCGACAAAGCCTGAACCCGAATAATGATACGGTATCACGTCAGTTTTCTGCATGTTTGACAAGCAAAGTCAACATGACTGAGCGTAGCTCCGCCGCACCGGTTTTCCCGGAGCGCGGTGCAGGCAAACGCAGGATGTCGGATCACGCGATCCGGATCCAGGGCGGCGCCGTGTCGCGGCCTCAGGCCGTGGAGCCGACGCCGTCGGACAGCCGGTACACGCCTTGCGGAAGATCCTCGCAACGGGACACGAATCCACGTTGGATCAGGCGTCGCAAGGTACGATGGAAGGTGGGTTGAGAGATGCGCGCCACAGTGGGATGTGCCCGCACCACATCCGTCGAGCAGAGCAGGCCGCGCGACTCGTCTTTCGTGGCGTTCGAGTAGAAGGCCAGCAGGATGTCGCGCTCGTTCGGGGTAAGGGAGTCGATCCCGAGATCCCGTTCCATGGCATCCAGGAGATCCCGGAGTTGCGCAAGCTGAGAGATGATCGAAGAGTTCATGGTCTCTCTTGTACTCAAACCGAATAACATTCCACTGGCAAGATAGACAGCGGCCTTCGGATTCTCCAGAAGAAAAAACCAAGCCTGCCATCTTTTTGACGCAATCCTGTCGAAAACGGGCCACAGGTGGTCGCTCTGACGCTTGTCGGCCGGGGCTTGCCAAAACGACACTGACAAGCTAGACCGCGCGCGTCGAGACGGCGAGAATGCCGCGGAACGAGGTTACGGGCAGGGTCGGGACCGCACCGGCCCTTCTTGTTTTGTCGGGCAGTCAGGACCAACCCAAGACCGGCGGAGACAACCGCGCGGCCAGCCAAACCGAAGAAAAGGAACCGATAGGCCACATGGCTCATAACGCATCCATGGAGGAATTCGAGGCCCTCCTTAACGAAAGCCTCGAAATGGACACGCCCGATGAGGGCTCTGTCGTCAAGGGCAAGGTCATCGCCATCGAGGCGGGCCAGGCCATCATCGATGTCGGCTACAAGATGGAAGGCCGCGTCGATCTCAAGGAATTCGCAAACCCCGGCGAGGCGCCCGACATTTCCGTTGGCGACGAGGTCGAGGTTTATCTTCGCGCGGCCGAAAACGCCCGTGGCGAGGCTGTCATCAGCCGCGAGATGGCCCGCCGCGAAGAGGCGTGGGACCGTCTGGAAAAGGCCTATGCCGACGATGCCCGGGTCGAGGGCGCGATCTTCGGCCGGGTCAAGGGCGGTTTCACCGTCGATCTGGGCGGTGCCGTGGCCTTCCTTCCCGGTTCGCAGGTGGATGTGCGCCCGGTGCGCGATGCCGGCCCGCTGATGGGGCTCAAGCAGCCCTTCCAGATTCTCAAGATGGACCGCCGCCGCGGAAATATCGTGGTGTCGCGCCGTGCCATCCTGGAAGAAAGCCGCGCCGAACAGCGCGCCGAGGTGATCGCCAACCTCACCGAGGGCCAGGTGGTCGACGGCGTGGTGAAGAACATCACCGAATACGGCGCCTTCGTCGATCTTGGCGGCGTCGACGGCCTGCTGCACGTCACCGACATGGCGTGGCGCCGGGTCAACCACCCCTCCGAGATCGTGTCGATCGGCGAGACGGTGAAGGTCCAGGTCATCAAGATCAACAAGGAGACCCACCGCATCAGCCTCGGCATGAAGCAGCTGCAGGAAGATCCGTGGGATCTGGTGGCCGCCAAGTATCCGCTGGGTTCGGTCCATACCGGCCGCGTGACCAACATCACCGATTACGGCGCCTTCGTGGAG
>JBKHDP010000017.1:0-25619 GCA_046541255.1 Paracoccaceae bacterium
GCGATCTGCGCTACTATGCCGATGTGAAGGGCGGCGATTTCGCCACGCCGCTGGCCATGGCGCAGCTGGGTGCCGCGCTGGCCAGTTACGGCGATCAGACCCGCGCGGATGCCATGTTCGCGCGTGCCATGCAGCGGGTTGAGGCGCAGGAGGCGCGCAGCGGCTGGCGTGACGACTACGGCAGCGCGCTGCGGGATGCGGCGGGGCTGCTGTCTCTGGCCGTGGCGTCGGGCAGCCAGTCGGTGGATCGGGCCGAACTTGTCGGACGGATCGCCGCGCCGGGTCGGCGCCTGTCCACCCAGGAACAGGCCTGGTCGCTGCTGGCGGCGCATGCGATGGTCCGGGACCCGGCCGGAGCCGGCCTGTCGGTCAATGGCCAGGCCGCCGAGGGGCCGGTTGTCCGGCTGGTGGAAGATGACGTGCCTGAACCGCTGGCGCTCACCGCCGATCGCCGGACGGACATCACGCTGACCACCTTCGGCGTGCCCTCGGATCCGGTCGAGGCTGCGGGCTACGGCTATCAGCTTGCGCGCAGCTATTACACGCTGGACGGAGAGCGGGCCGAGTTTCCCGTGAAAGCGGGTACACGGCTGGTTGCGGTGCTGCAAGTCTCGCCCGCAGAAGATACGGGCGGTCGCTTGATGGTCGACGATCCGCTGCCCGCCGGGCTGGAGATCGACAATCCCAACCTGCTGTCCTCGGGCGATATCGCCGGGTTGGGCTGGCTGGAGACCGCCGAGGCGGCCCATGCCGAGTTTCGTGCGGATCGGTTTCTGGCGCAGGTGGACTGGCGGCAGGCAGAGCCGTTCCGGCTGGCCTATATCGTGCGCGCGATCAGCCCGGGGAGATATCACCATCCCGCCGCATCGGTTGAGGACATGTATCGCCCGCAATACCGCGCCAACACCGCCTCGGGCCAGCTGACCGTAGCGGAATGAGGCGGATCGCGCTCTTCCTGCTGGTGGGCCTGCTGTTTGCCGCGGCCGCCACGCGGGACGCGGTGGATCGGTGGGTGGCGGACACGGTGCTGCCGCCGCTGATCCCGGAAACCTCGGTGGAGGTGCGCGCCCGCGACGGCAGCCTGCTGCGGGCCTTCACCGTGGCGGATGGGCGTTGGCGGCTGGAAACCACCGCTACCGGTGTGGATGAACGCTTCGTCGAGATGTTGATGGCCTATGAGGACAGGCGCTTCGATCGGCATGGCGGGGTCGATCCGCTGGCCCTGCTGCGTTCGGCGGGGCAGGCGCTGCGGCATGGGCAGATCGTTTCGGGCGGGTCCACCCTCACGATGCAGGTGGCCCGGTTGCTGGAGAACAGCGGAACCGGGCGCTGGCGCGGCAAGCTGCGGCAGATGCGCGTGGCGATGGCACTGGAACGCCGCCTGACCAAACGGGAAATCCTGTCGCTCTACCTGACGCTGGCACCCTATGGCGGCAACCTGGAAGGCGTGCGGGCGGCCACGCTGGCCTGGTTCGGCAAGGAGCCGGAAAGGCTCACGCTGGCCGAGGCGGCGCTGCTGGTCGCGCTGCCGCAATCCCCCGAGGCCCGCCGCCCCGACAGGCACCGTGACGCCGCGCGCGCCGCGCGCAACCGGGTGCTGGCCCGCATGATGCGCGCGGGCGTGATCGCCCCGGAGGCGGCCCGTGCCGCACAGGGCGAGCCTGTTCCGGCCCGGATGCATGATTTTCCCGCGATGGCGCCGCATCTGGCAGAGCGTGTGCGGCGCGATGCGCCGGGGCGTGGCCGCCATTGGCTCACGCTCGATCCGCGATTGCAGCGCGCGGTGGAGACGCTTGCCGGCAATATCCTTCAGGGGCAGGATGCCCGGCTTGGCGTGGCGCTGATCGTGGCCGATCACCAGAGCGGCGAGATCCTTGCCTCTGTCGGGTCGGGGCGATGGGGCCAGACCGCGGCGCAGGGCTTCGTGGACATGACGCAGGCGCCGCGATCGCCGGGATCGACGCTCAAGCCGCTGGTCTACGCGCTGGCCTTCGATGAGGGCCTGGCCCATCCGCAAACGCTGATGGATGATCGCCCGGTCGCGTTCGGAACCTACGCGCCGAGAAATTTCGACGGCGTCTTTCGCGGCGAGGTGACGGTGGCCGAGGCGCTGCGCCTGTCGCTGAACATCCCGGTGGTCCTGCTGATCGAGGAACTGGGGCCGGCGCGGCTGATGGCGGCGCTGGCGCGCTCGGGCGCCCGGGCGCGTCTGACCGGGGGGAAGCCCGGGCTGGCGGTTGCGCTGGGCGGGGTGGGTGTGACGCTTGAGGATCTGGTGCAGCTCTACGCGGGGCTTGCCAATGGCGGGCAGGCGATGGCGCTTCGCGTCACCGGCCCCGGCGCGCCCGGCCCCCGGATCGTCAGCCGGGCCGCCGCCTGGCAGGTGAGCCATATCCTGGCCGGTCTTGCACCGCCGCCCGGCGCCCCGCAACGCCGCCTGGCCTGGAAGACCGGCACGTCCTACGGGCACCGCGATGCCTGGGCGATCGGCCATGACGGGCGGCATGTCGCGGGCGTGTGGATCGGGCGGCCGGATGGCACGCCGGTGCCGGGCGCCTTTGGCGCCGACATGGCGGCCCCGGTTCTGTTCGAGCTGTTCCAGCGACTCGGGCCCGAGGCCGCGCCTCTGCCGCCGCCGCCGCCAGAGGCGTTGATCCTCTCAACCGCCGCGCTGCCGCAGCCGCTGCAACGCTTCCGCGGGCGCAACGCGGTGTTCGAGGCGCCCGACGACGCGCTCCGGTTGGCCTTTCCGCCCGATGGGGCGCGCCTCGCGCTGGAGGGCGCGCTGACGGTGAAGCTGCGCGCTGGCACGCCGCCTTTCACCGTGCTGGCCGATGGGCGGCCGCTGGTGACGGGTGCGCAGCGGCGCGAGCTGTCCCTGCCCTTCGCCGGAGAAGGCTTTGCGGAGATCGCGGTGATCGATGCGGAGGGCCGGTCGGACCGGGTGCGGATTCGGCTGGACTAGACCCTTTCAGCGCACCCAGACTTCCACGCGCCGGTTGACCTGCCGGCCCCAGGCGCTGTCATCGCAGGCCATGGGCAAAGCTTCTCCGAACGCATCGGTGCGCAATGTGACGCGGTCGAAATCCGCGGTTTCGGCGGCGGCGATGACGGCATCGCGGACCTCCCGGGCGCGGTCTTCGGCGATCCTGCGATTCGATGCGGCGGGGCCCTGGCCGTCGCTGAAGCCCACGAAATGCATCTCGCGTGTGTCGTATTGACCTGTCTCCAGGGCCCGCGCGAGTTGCTGGACGTTGGAGCGGCTCTGCGCATCGAGTCGGGTCGATCCCGGCTCGAACCGGAAGGAGGTTGTCAGCCGTCGCATCGGTGCAAGGGTACGAACCAGACGCTGCAGATCCTCCAGGGTGATCTCGGCGCCGGCCTGCGCGATCGCGTTTGCGACGCGATCGCCCTGTGCCTCGATGCCGATCTCTTCGGGGGCCTGGTCGACGAAACCGGCCCGGCGGATCACGATCTGCGCCGGGGGACTACGAAGATAGGACAGGAAATCCCGGCCAATGGCGGGCAGGCGTCGGGCCGGCAGATACAGGAACATCGGCGCGGTCAGCGGATAATCCTCGGTCTTGACGGTGCGGTGCCCGGCATTCAGGCGGAACCCGCAGGCCCCGACCAGCGTCAGCGGCTGGGTATTGCCGGTTTCGGAAAAGGCGGCAAGCCCCAGCCCCAGCCTGTCATGCGCCACTGCCCTGGCAAGTTCGGAATCGGTTGCATGGCGTACCGCGCCCGCGGCGAGCGACAGGCCCGAGGGTTTCAGCAGCCGGTCCGTCACCGCCTGGCCGAAGCCCGAAGCCCTGTCGCGCAGATGAAGCACGATCGGGGCGTCCGGCCCGCCCAAGGCCTGCCAATTGTCGATCACCCCGCCGAAGACGCGCGCCAGATCCAGCAGCGAGATGCTGCGCACCGGGTTCCCCGGGGCCACGACCGGCACCAGGGCGTCCAGCGCCACGACGCGGCTGCGATTGATCTCCGAGAGATCGCCCAGGCTGGCCTCATAGGCGAGTTCCGCCTCGCGTGGGCGGATTTCGCGCAGGGCCATGACGATATCGGCCTCGTTGGCCAGCAGATCGGCAAAGCCCTCGTCCGTGTTCGTCACCCGGAACCGGAAGCGCCCCACATCCTCTTCCGCGGCCTCGTCGCGCAAGACGTAGTCGTAATCCGCCGCGCCGGGCTCCGAGACCCGGTGAATCGCATAGCCGTCGCGCAGGGCGAAACCTTCCAGAAGCGCAGGCATCAGCACCGCGCCCATGGTCGACGAGCCGGAAAAGCGCAGCTCCGCGACGAAGGCCTCCAGATTGGGGCAGCCTGGCCCGTCGCATCTTACGCCGGTGCCGTCCACGGTCAGTTCTCCGTACGCGGTGTCGACGCGGTAGAACCGGCCGTCAAAGCCCAGCAGCGTTCCGCTGATTTCCACCGCCCCGTCGGGAGAGCGAAGGGTCACGTCCTGCGCGAGGCCGGGAAAGCCGGCAAACGAAAGAAAAAATGCGGCGATAATCGCCGCACGCCTCGCGCTCATGGATCGC
Source organism: Paracoccaceae bacterium (assembly GCA_046541255.1). Classification (GTDB taxonomy): domain Bacteria; phylum Pseudomonadota; class Alphaproteobacteria; order Rhodobacterales; family Rhodobacteraceae; genus Rhodosalinus. Next base: position 4,542 of record JBKHDP010000017.1, read on the forward strand.
TCCGGATCTTTCGATCAGTTGGATGCGATATTCAGGTCTTCGGGCAGGTTTTTCAACACAAGAAAGTCACCCAGCGCCTCGCAATCCGGCATGAAGAAGTTCAGATCGTGGCCAGCGATCTCTCCCTTGCCGTTCTGTCCAAGCGTCTGCGCGGTGATTTCCCGCTCGCAATTGCCCTCCGTCACCTCGGCCTCGATGCTGACCTGCGGCGTCCCGGCCTGTTCCGAAGCGGCGCGCGGGAAGGAATAGATCTCGGCCATCATGGCATCGGGCGCGTCGGCATCGCCCAGCCGGACAAGGAAACCGCCCTCGCCCGCGGCGGCGCTTGCGGGATCGCCCGAGGCGCCATGCCAGACATGACCCGTCTCGCCATAAGTGGCGCCGAACTCCAGCGCGTGAAGCTCCAGCCCCTCGGCGTTGCGCCATTGCAGGGCCAGCCGCTCGAAATCGCCGAGATCGGGCACTTCGGCCTGGGCCACCGCGCCCTCGCCGCTGGCAAAGGCCGCGATGAACACCGCGCTGCGGGCCAGTGCGGGCATGTCCAGGCTCAGCATGCCGTCGGGACCAGTGGTCTCGGTGATCATCAGCCCGTTATGATGCAGGGTGACGCGCTCTTCGACGAGGCAGGGCGCCTTCAGCGACAGCCGCACCATCGCCGCTTCGCGCCGCTCTGCCGTCATGTCGATCTCGCAGGAGAATGCCGGCACCGAGGGCTCTTCCGGAAGCGCGCCGAGAGAGCTGGACTCGGTCGCCGCTATCTCGCGCAGCGGCGGTTGTCCAAGCGCGTCGGGCATTTCGGCCTCGCGCGGCGGGGTGGGTGCCGCGGTGCGGGTGATCCCGGTCAGTTCGGGAAGCGGGTTTCCCCCGGCCTCCGTGACCCGGGGAGCGGCCTTTTCCGCGGCGTCATGCGGCTCGCCGGTCGCCGCAGTGTGTTGCACGGCTGCCGGCTCGGGCGTTGGCGCCGGAACGTCCGCGCCCTGCTGCATGGCCAGCCCGATCGCCAAGGCCACGCCCATCGTCCCGACAGGCAGAATATACCGATTCGAAAGTTTCATGGCGGACTCCCGCACCTGTGCAACATTCGGCTTGGGCAAGATTTGCCCGCCAAAAGTGGCACCGCTGGGGCGCTTCCGCGGAGTCATTCGGGCCTTGTCATGCCGGGGCGAAGCCGCCGCCGGGCGTCAGGCCAGGCGACCGTGGCAGTGCTTTAATTTCTTGCCAGATCCGCAGGGGCAGGGATCGTTGCGGCCGGGCGTGCCCCATGTGCCGGGGTCGTTCTCGTCGAACCCGTCCTGCGCCGCAGCGGTGACGCTGCCGCCTTGCGGCACGGATTGCTCGGCCGCCTGTTGCAACTGCGCCTGCTGTGCGGCGATCTGCTCCATCATGGCGCGCTGCTCTTCCTCGGTCATCGGCCGGATCTGGGCGAGCTTCTGGGTCACATCCTCGCGCAGCCCGTCGAGCAGACCCTCGAAGAGCTGGAATGCCTCCGACTTGTACTCGTTCAGCGGGTCGCGCTGGGCATAGCCGCGGAATGCCACGACAGAGCGCAGATGCTCCAGCGTCAGCAGATGGTCGCGCCACTTGCCGTCGATCGTCTGCAGAAGGATCTGCTTTTCGATCTGGCGCATGTTCTCGGTGCCGAAGGCCACGGTCTTCCTGGCCATGAATTCGTCGGCCGCCTTCTCGATGCGCTCGCGCATCACGTCCTGATCCACGCCTTCCTCATCGGCCCAGGCGATCACCGGCACGTCGATGCCGAGCTTCTCGATGCACGCGGCATAGAGGCCCTGCGTGTCCCATTGGTCGGCATAGGTCTTGGGCGGCATGTGGAGATCCACCAGGTCGTCGATCACCTGGTTGCGCATGTCCTCGACGATTTCCGAGATATCCTCGGCTTCCATGATCTCGCGGCGCTGGCCGAAGATGACCTTGCGCTGGTCGTTCATCACGTCGTCGAATTTCAGCAATTGCTTGCGGATGTCGAAATTGCGGGCTTCCACCTTGGCCTGCGCGCGTTCCAGAGACTTGTTCACCCAAGGGTGAACGATCGCCTCGCCTTCCTTCATGCCCAGCGTGTTCAGCACCTTCTCCAGCCGTTCCGAGCCGAAGATGCGCATCAGGTCGTCCTCGAGCGACAGGTAGAACTGCGAGCGGCCCGGATCGCCCTGGCGGCCCGAGCGGCCGCGCAACTGGTTGTCGATGCGGCGGCTTTCATGCCGCTCCGTGGCCAGGACGAACAGGCCGCCGGCCTCGATCACCTTCTGTTTCTCGTCGGCATGCTCGGCCTCGATCCGGCTGCGCACCTCTTCGGGATCGGCCTCGGGATTCGCGGCCAGCTCTTCCATGACCTTGAAATCCACGTTGCCGCCAAGCTGGATGTCGGTGCCCCGGCCGGCCATGTTGGTGGCGATGGTGACGGCCCCGAACCGACCGGCATCGGCCACGATCTGGGCCTCGCGTTCGTGCTGGCGGGCGTTCAGAACATTGTGTTCGATTCCCGCGGCGGTCAGCATCTGGCTGAGGAATTCCGATTTCTCGATCGAGGTGGTGCCCACGAGAACCGGTTGGCCCTTCTCGTTGGCTTGCCGGATCTCCTCGACGATGGCGTCGAATTTCTCTCTGGCGGTCCGGTAGACCTGGTCGTCCTCATCGATCCGGGCGATCGGGCGGTTGGTGGGAACCTCGACGACGCCCAGCCCGTAGATCTCGGCGAATTCCTCGGCTTCGGTGGCGGCGGTGCCGGTCATGCCCGCCAGCCTTTCATACAGCCGGAAATAGTTCTGGAAGGTGACGCTGGCGAGCGTGACGTTCTCGGGCCGGATGTCGCAGCCTTCCTTCGCCTCGATCGCCTGGTGCAGGCCGTCCGACAGGCGCCGGCCCGGCATCATGCGCCCGGTGAACTCGTCGATCAGCACGACCTGGCCGTCGCGGACGATGTAATCCTTGTCCTTCATGAACAGCTTGTGCGCCCGCAGCCCCTGGTTGACGTGGTGCACGACCGTGGTGCTTTCCGGGTCGTAGAGCGACTGACCCTCTTCCAGAAGGCCCCGCTGGTGCAGCTGCTGTTCCAGATATTCGTTGCCCTCGTCGGTGAAATTGACGTTTCGGGTCTTTTCGTCGATCGAATAGTGGTCCTCGTCCAGTTCGGGAATCAGCCGGTCGATCTCGACATAGAGCTCCGAGCGATCCTGGCTTGGCCCGGAAATGATCAGCGGCGTGCGCGCCTCGTCGATCAGGATGCTGTCCACCTCGTCGACGATCGCGAAGTAATGATCGCGCTGGTACATCTCGTTCAGCGACGCCTTCATGTTGTCGCGCAGGTAGTCGAAGCCCAGCTCGTTGTTGGTGGCGTAGGTGATGTCGGCCTGGTAGGCGGCGCGCTTGTCGTCCTCGGCCTGCTGCGGGAACACCACCCCCGTCGTCAGGCCCAGCGCCTCGTAGACCTTGCCCATCCACTCCGCGTCGCGGCGGGCGAGATAGTCGTTGACGGTGACGATATGCACGCCCCGGCCGGTCAGGGCGTTCAGATAGGCCGGGAAGGTCGCCACGAGGGTCTTGCCCTCGCCGGTCTTCATTTCCGAGATGTTGCCCTGGTGCAGGAAGATCCCCCCCATCAGCTGCACGTCGAAGGCGCGCAGGCCCAAGGCGCGACGGGCGGCTTCGCGGCAGTTGGCAAAGGCCTCGGGCAACAACGCATCAAGCGATTCGCCCTCCGCGTGCCGCTTGCGGAATTCCTCGGTCTTCTGCTTCAGGGCGTCGTCGGACAGGGCCTCGTAGTCGGGTTCCAGCGCATTGATCTTCTCGACCAGCGGTCGGGTCGCCTTCACCTTTCGGTCGTTCGGGGTGCCAAACACCTTCTTGGCGAGTCTTCCGATACCCAGCATGGTCTCTCCGTCCGGTTGCCTGGCCTAGCGCGCGGCATCCGCTTGCCCGCCCGGACCAGAGCCCATAGGTGTTGGGGAAACGGTGCCGCCTGACCTTGCGCCGATGTAAGCGGCGCCTGTAAAAGTGTCAACGCCGCGCGGCTGCGCGGACAACCTCGGAAGGACCAAGAATGCCCCGATTTTCCGTCTCCGCCACTGCTACGGCTCTTGCCCTGATACTGGCCGGAACGCCCCTCCTGGCCCAGGACGACGCAGTGGATATCGATACCGTCGTGGCCACCGTGAACGGGCAGGACATCACGATCGGACATGTGCTGTCGGCCCGTGCGTCGCTGCCGCAGCAGTATCAGGAGCTGCCTGATGATGTATTGTTCGAAGGTATCGTAGACCAGATGGTGCAGCAGGCGCTTCTGTCCCAGCAGGTTGACGGCGATCTGCCCGACCGTGTCCGATTCGCGCTCGACAACGAGCGCCGGCTGCTGCTCGCGGGCGAGGCGGTCGAGGATATCATCGATACGGCCGTGACCGACGATGCGCTTCGGGCCGCCTACGAGGCGCGCTATGCCGAGGAAGCGCCAGGCATGGAATACAACGCGTCGCATATCCTGGTGGAAACCGAGGAAGAGGCGCAGTCTCTGGTCGAGCAGCTGGACGACGGTGCCGATTTCGCGGAACTCGCCAAGGAGCATTCCACCGGCCCTTCCGGCCCCTCCGGTGGCGAGCTGGGCTGGTTCGGCGCGGGCGCGATGGTCGCCCCCTTCGAGGACGCGGTGAAAGAGCTGGACGAGGGGTCCGTCTCGGCTCCGGTGCAGACCCAGTTCGGCTGGCATGTGATCAAGCTGAACGAGACCCGCGCCGCCGAGGCGCCGGAACTGGACGAGGTGCGCGAGGAACTGGCCGAAGAGATCCGCACCTCCGCCGTGCAGGAAAGGCTGGATGCCATGATGGACGAGGCAACCATCGACAACCGGTCGGACGAGATCGACCCGGCCGTGCTCAGCCGTCCCGACCTGCTGGAGAACTGACGCATGGCCAAGGCGTTGCCGCGCTCGCCGCTCGCCCCGGCGGGATTTCCCGCGCTGCCCGCCGTCGAAGGGGTGCGTTTCGCCACTGCCGAGGCCGGGGTCCGCTACCAGGGCCGGACCGACGTGATGATGGCACATCTGGCCCCCGGCAGCACGCTGGCGGGGGTCTTCACGCGCTCGGCCACGCGTTCGGCGCCGGTGCTGGACTGCCAGGCCAAGATTGGTGCCGACAGCGCGGCGGGCGCGGCGATCCTGGTGAATTCCGGCAATGCCAATGCCTTTACCGGGCGGCAAGGCGAAGACTCCGTGCGCGCGGTCACGCAGGCGGTAGCCGATGCGCTGGGTCTGCCCCGAACGCGGGTCTTCACCTCCTCGACAGGGGTGATCGGCGAGCCCCTGCCGCATGAACGGATCACCGCGAAGATCGCCGAACTGGCGCAGGCATTGTCGGAGAATGGCATCGAGCCCGCCGCCCGTGCCATCATGACGACGGACACCTTCCCCAAGGGCGCGGGCACCACTGTGCAGATCGGTGGCAAGCCTGTGTCCATCGCCGGGATCGCCAAAGGCTCCGGGATGATCGCGCCGGACATGGCGACGATGCTGGTCTACATCTTCACCGATGCGATCCTGCCGCGCGCCGCGTTGCAGGCGCTGGTCTCCGAGCTGTCGGACCGCACGTTCAACTGCATCACGGTGGACAGCGATACATCGACCTCGGACACGCTGCTGATGGGGGCCACGGGCGCAAGCGGCGTGGATGCCTCGGGCAGTGCGGCGTTCCGCGAGGCGCTGCACGGGGTGATGCTGGATCTCGCACAGCAGGTGGTGCGCGACGGCGAGGGCGCCACGAAGTTCGTGGAGGTGGCCGTGACGGGGGCCGCCAGCGATGCCGATGCCCGCCGCCACGCGATGGCCATCGCCAATTCGCCGCTGGTCAAGACCGCGATCGCCGGCGAGGATCCGAACTGGGGCCGCGTGGTCATGGCGGTCGGGAAATCCGGCGCGGCGGCCGATCGCGACAGGCTGAGCATCCGCTTCGGAGAGGTTCTTGTGGCGGAAAGCGGCTGGGTTTCGCCCAGCTACCGCGAGGAGGATGCCGCCGCGCACATGAAGGGTCAGGACGTGCGCATCGGCGTGGATCTCGGCCTCGGCGAGGGCAGGGCAACGGTGTGGACCTGCGACCTGACCCACGGCTATATCGACATCAACGCGGATTACCGCTCGTGACCGGGCGGCGCCGATGAAGAAGGTGGTGCTGGTCTCGGCCGTGGCGCTGGTGGATCGCGACGGCCGAGTTCTGCTGGCGCAGCGGCCGGAGGGCAAGCCGATGGCCGGGCTGTGGGAGTTTCCCGGCGGCAAGGTCGAGCCGGGCGAGACGCCCGAGGCCGCCCTGGTGCGCGAGTTGCACGAGGAGCTGGGGATCGAGACCTGGAACAGTTGCCTGGCGCCGCTGACCTTCGCGTCGCATGGCTACGCGGAGTTCCACCTTCTGATGCCGCTCTTCATCTGCCGCAAATGGCAGGGCATTCCCCAGGCGCATGAGGGCCAGAGGTTGAAATGGGTGCGCCCCACGGAACTGCGCGACTACCCCATGCCGCCGGCGGACATTCCCCTGATTCCCATCCTGCGCGACTGGCTCTGAACCGGGACGCCTGAACAGCCGAAGGGCGGCCCCAGGGGCCGCCCTTCTTGCGCGTCCGGTTGATCCTGTCGGATCAGGCGAGCTTGCGCTCGACCTCTTCGCGCTCGAAGATCTCGATCACGTCGCCCGGGCGAATGTCGTCATAGTTCTCGAAGGCCATGCCGCATTCCTGGCCGGACTGCACCTCGGCAACCTCGTCCTTGAACCGTTTCAGCGTCTTCAGCGTGCCTTCGTGGATCACGACGTCCTCGCGCAGCAGGCGCACGCCGGCCGAGCGGCGGGCGATGCCTTCGGTGACGAGGCAGCCGGCCACCTTGCCCACGCCGGAGACCTTGAAGACCTCCTTGATCTGGGCGTAACCGATGAAGTTCTCGCGGATCTCGTTGGACAGCAGGCCCGAGGCCGCCGCCTTAACGTCATCCACAAGATCGTAGATCACGCTGTAATAGCGGATCTCGACACCCTTCTGGTTGGCGGCATTGCGCGCGGGCGCATTGGCCCGGACGTTGAAGCCGATGACCGGCGCGCCCGAGGCCTCGGCCAGGCCGATATCCGACTCGGTGATGGCACCGACACCCGAGTGCAGCACGCGCACGCGCACCTCGTCATTGCCGACCTTCTCCAGCGCCTGGACGATCGCCTCGGCCGAACCCTGCACGTCGGCCTTCACCAGCACGGGCATCTCGGTGAGATTCTCGTCTTCCTTGGCCTTGGCCATGAGCTGTTCCAGCGAGGTGGCGGCACCGGCTGCGGCGCGCTTTTCCTTGGCCTTCTGCTCGCGATACTCGGCGATCTCGCGGGCCTGCGCCTCGGTCGCGACGACGTTCAGCACGTCGCCGGCCTCGGGAGTGCCGTTGAGGCCCAGCACCTCGACCGGGACCGACGGACCGGCCTCCTTGATGCGCTCGCCCTTGTCGTTGATCAGGGCCCGGACCTTGCCCCACTGCTCGCCCACGACGAAGATGTCGCCACGGCGCAGGGTGCCTTTCTGCACCAGCACCGTCGCCACCGGACCCCGCCCCACGTCGAGCTGGGCCTCGATCACGGCGCCTTCGGCCGCGCGATCCGGGTTGGCCTTCAGTTCCAGGATCTCGGCCTGCAGAGCGATCGCGTCCAGCAGTTCCTCGAGCCCCATGCCAGTGATGGCCGAGACCTCGACATCCTGCACGTCGCCCGAAAGCTTTTCCACGACGATCTCGTGCTGCAGCAGATCGGTGCGCACCTTGTCCGGGTTGGCCGAGGGCTTGTCGCACTTGTTGATCGCCACGATCATCGGCACCTTGGCGGCCTTGGCGTGATTGATGGCCTCGATGGTCTGGGGCATCACGGCGTCATCCGCTGCCACGACAAGCACCACGATATCCGTGACCTGGGCGCCGCGCGCCCGCATCGACGTGAAGGCGGCGTGTCCCGGCGTGTCAAGGAATGTCAGCTTGTCGCCATTTGGCGCGGCCACCTGATAGGCGCCGATATGCTGGGTGATGCCGCCGGCCTCTCCGGCGACGACCTTGGCGTTGCGAATCGCATCCAGAAGCGACGTCTTGCCGTGGTCCACATGGCCCATCACGGTGATGACCGGCGGGCGGGGCTTCAGGTCGGCGGCGCTGTCGTCGGCCTCGTGTATCACGTCCTCGACATCGGCATCCGAGACCCGCACCACCTTGTGGCCGAATTCCTCGATGATCAGTTCGGCGGTGTCGGCGTCGATGGTCTGGTTCTGCGTGACCATCATGCCGTTCTGCATCAGCGCCTTGACCACGTCGGCGGCGCGTTCCGCCATCCGGTTGGCCAGTTCCGAGACCACGATCGCCTCGGGCAGCTGCACCTCGCGCACGACCTTCTCGCGCGGCTGGGACTGTCCCATCGCCTTCTGGCGCGCGCGCTCCTGCTTGCGCTTCATCGCGGCCATGGATTTCTGCCGGCCGCCCTCGCCCCCGGCCAGAGCCTGGTTGAGGGTCAGCTTGCCGGCACGGCGGCCGCCATCGCGATCGGTCTTGCCCCGGCTCTTGGTGTCACGAACCTCCTCGCGCTCCTTCTTGCGGGAGGGCGCTTCGGCGGCCGCGGCCGGGCGTGTCGCCTTGGGGGCCTCGGGCGCGGCGGTCGGGGCGGCGGCCGCGCGCGACAGCGCCTCGGCTTCCTCGCGCTTGCGACGCTCCTCTTCCTCTGCCTTCTGGCGGGCACGATCTTCGGCCTCGCGCTGTTCGCGCTCCTTGGCCTCCTGTTCGGCGCGGCGGCGCTCACGCTCTTCGGCGCGGCGGCGTTCCTCTTCCGCGCGCTCGCGCTCTTCCTCGGCCTCGCGGGCCTTGGCGGCCTGCAGGGCTTTCAGCCGGCGCTCCATCTCGGCGTCGGAAATCCCGGCCGGGCGTTTGCCGCCGCCCGCAGGCGCGGATCCGCCTCCGGTTCCACCGGCCTTGGCCGCGCCGGACTTGGGCACGACGACGCGCTTGCGCTTGGTCTCCACCACGACATTCTTCGTCCGCCCGTGGCTGAAGCTCTGCTTCACGCTACCGGAACGGGGGCCGGTGCGCAGCCCCAGTGTCTTCTTGCCGTCGTTGTCGCTCATCTAGCCGTCTTTTCCTTTCCGGCGGCCCCTGCCGCCGTGGTCACTGACGCGAAAGCCCTTCAATCTCGCGGCCTCCTCTACAACACGAGAGGTGAGTCCGCCAGACGCAAGCGCGCCATGTATCACAGTTTGTCGCCCAAAAGCCAAACCCAATTCATCCGCGGTCAGCCAGCCTATGAAACGCCCGCCATATGGCGTGCTCAGCTTGGACTTGCCCCGTTCGGAACCGTCGCTGGCCTGGATCAGCACCTCGGCATCCTCGCGCATCAGCCAGGCCTTCACCTTTTCGTAGCCCATGACGGCCGAGCCGGACTTGCGCGCCAGGCTGACCAGCTCGACGACCCGGCGGGCCAGCTGGGCCTCGACCTCGTCGACCAACCGCTCCGGCACGCGTACCGGCTGTCTGGCGGCGCGGGCGAAGAGGTTCTTCGCCACGGCCTTTTCCAGCGCCGCGCGATCGGCCGAAACCCAGATGCCGCGGCCCGGCAGCTTGCCCAGGACGTCGGGGACGACCGCGCCATCAGGACCGATCACGAAACGGACCAGCTCCGCCACCGGGCGTACTTCGCCGGTGGCGATGCATTTGCGCTCCGGACCGGCCTCACGGTCACGCTGGCGCTTGCCGCGGGTCATCCCTGTGTCCGGCGCGGAGGTCAGGCCGACACCTCTTCGGCGTCATCTTCCGCTTCGGTGGAGGCCTCGTCCTCTTGCTCGCCAAGATCCTCGGGATCGACCCAACCCAGCAGGACGCGCGCCGTCATCACCATGTTCTGCGCCTCTTCGAGCGAGACGTCGAACTTCTCCAGCAGGCCCTCGTCCTTGACGCGCTCGCCGTCCACCGTCGTCCAGCCACCGGCCAGTTCCCAGTCGGCGCAGGTGGCGAAGTCTTCCAGCGTCTTGATGCCGTCCTCGGCCAGCGCCTCGATCATCTGGGGTGTCAGCCCCTCGAAATCAACCAGGCTGTCCTCGACGCCAAGCTCGCGGGCATGTTCCAGGGCCTTGCGGGCCTGTGCTTCGAGATGTTCGCGGGCGCGGGTCTGCAATTCCTCGGCGGTATCCTCGTCCACCCCGTCGATCACCAGCAGTTCGTCCTGCTCGACATAGGCGACCTCTTCGAGATTGGTGAAGCCTTCGGCGACAAGCAGTTGGGCGAAGAACTCGTCCAGATCGAGCGTATCCATGAAGAGCCTGGTGCGCTCCTCGAACTCGGCCTGGCGGCGCTTGCTTTCCTCTTCCTCGGTGAGGATGTCGATATCCAGCCCTGTCAGCTGGCTTGCCAGCCGCACGTTCTGGCCGCGCCGGCCGATCGCCAGCGAAAGCTGCTCGTCGGGCACGACCACCTCGATGCGCTGGGCATCCTCGTCGATCACCACCTTGGAGACCTCGGCCGGCTGAAGCGCGTTCACCAGGAAGGTCGCCTGATCCTCGTTCCACGGAATGATGTCGATCTTCTCGCCCTGCAACTCGTTCACCACCGCCTGGACACGGCTGCCGCGCATGCCGACGCAGGCGCCCACCGGGTCGATGGAGCTGTCATAGGAGATGACGGCGATCTTCGCGCGGCTGCCCGGATCGCGGGCCACGGCCTTGATCTCGATGATGCCGTCGTAGATCTCGGGCACTTCCATCTTGAACAGTTCGGCCATGAATTCCGGCGCGGTGCGCGACAGGAAGATCTGCGGCCCGCGAGTCTCGCGCCGCACGTCCTTGATGTAGCAGCGGATGCGATCGTTCGGGCGATAGCTCTCGCGGCCGATCTTCTCGTTGCGACGCAGGATCGCCTCGCCCCGGCCCACATCGACGATGACGTTGCCGTATTCCTCGCGCTTGACCTGGCCGTTGATGATGGTGCCGACGCGGTCCTTGAATTCCTCGTACTGCCGGTCGCGCTCGGCCTCGCGGACCTTCTGCAGGATCACCTGCTTGGCGGATTGCGCGGCGATCCGCCCCATCTCGACCGGCGGCACCTCTTCCTCGTACACGTCGCCCACCTTGGGGTCGTCCATGTATTGCCGGGCCTGATCGACGGTCATCTCGGCCTGGTAGTTCTCGACTGCGTCGTCCTCCACCACGGTACGCACCCGGGTGAAGGTGGCGCGGCCGGTCTTGCGGTCGATCCTGACCCGGATATCCATCTCGGAGCCGTAGCGCGACTTGGCAGCGCGGGCGAGGCTTTCCTCCATCGCCTCGACCACAAGGCCCGGGTCGATCATCTTCTCCCGGGCCACGGCCTCGGCGGTTTGCAGCAGTTCGAGCTGGTTTGCAGAGGTAATCGCCATTGTCTCAGTCCTCCTCGGAACCGGCGTGTTCTGTTTCTATCTCGTCGAAGGCGGCCTCATCCACGGCCTGCGCCTTGCGCGCCTTCAGCATGTCGCGGATCAGCTCGTCGGTGAGTACCAGCTTGGCGTCGCTCAGCCAGTCGAAGCGCAGACCGACCGTGCCCTCGTCCAGGTTCACCAGCACCTCGTCGCCCTCGACCCCGGCCAGCACGCCCTTGAAGCGGCGGCGCCCGTCGATCAGATCGGCGGTCTCCAGCCGGGCCTCGTAGCCCTCGAACTCCTCGAAATCCTTGAGCCGGGTCAGCGGCCGGTCGATTCCGGGGCTGGAGACTTCCAGCATGTAGGCATCGAGGATCGGATCCTCCACGTCCAGCACGGCGCTGACTGCGGTGGAGATCTCGGCGCAATCGTCCACCTCGATCCCGCCTGTCGGCCGGTCGGCCATGATCTGCAGCGTCGGCGTGTTGCCCCCCATGAGCCGGATGCGCACGAGTTCGAAGCCCAGGTCCTCGATGACGGGCTGCACGATCTCTGCGATACGCTGGTCGATGGGAGATTTGGCGATCAGGGTGTTCATGGGACTCCGGGGACGAAAAAACGGGCGCGCGGCCCGTTGGAATTTCCCGGTGGAACATCGGACCAAGCGTCCAACGAACCGCTGTTGAGGGCCATATACGCCTGCCGGGCCGAGTCTGCAAGGGCTGTTCCGGCACGCGCGTTCCGCGCCTTCGGAAAACCGGACAGGCCCGGGCCCGGCCGCGCGTGGCAGCCGGGGCCCGGACATCTGTCAGGCAAAGCGACCGCTTCGCTCCAGCACCTCGATCTGGTAGCCGTCGGGGTCTGCAATGAAGAAGAACCGTGCAACCTGTTCGCCGTCGGGCGCGAAGGCGACGATGTCACGCGGGGCCATGCCGGCGGCGGAGAGCCTTGCATGAGTGGCGTCCAGGTCCTCGACCGAAACGGCGAGATGGCCGTAGCCATCGCCCAGGTCGTAGGGTGCGCTGCGGTCCTTGTTGACAGTCAGCTCCAGCTCGAACCCGGTTTCGGCATTGGACAGGTAGATCAGTGTGAACTTGCTGAAATCCAGCCGGTCCGCCACGTCAAGGCCAAAGGCCTCGCGATAGAATGCGACCGAACGTGCCTCGTCCCGAACGCGGATCATGCTGTGGATCATGCGGGCCATGGCTCTGCCTCCTTCTGCTGATGTCCAGCCCGCGCCTACGCCGCAGAAAGCGCGGTGTCGAGGGCTGAAAGGCCAGTGTGCATGGCGCGCCAAGACTGGGCGAAGGTCACGCCGGGCAGGGCGGTCGGTTCAGGGCGAGAGCGTCAAGGTGAGGGTGAAGCTGTAGCTTTCCTGCCGCAGCCCGTCGGGCGCGGCGGGAAAGCGTGCGCGCTGGACCGCGCGCAGCGCCGCCCTGTCCAGAAGTTCATGGCCCGCGGAACCGTGCAGCCGGACCCCCGCCAGTTTCCCCTGCCGCGTCACGGTCAGCGCCAGCACCGCGCGCCCGCTGGCGCGCGTGCCTCGAGGATAGCGTTTCTGCCGCTCGACGCTGGCGCGGATCGCGCCGCCCCATTGCGCGATCAACCGCTGGCGCCCGGCAGGGTTCGGCCCTGCATCCTGCGCCGCACCGCGACGGCCCGCCGCCTGCTCGCCACCCGATCCGCGCGCGGTCTGCTGTTGCGCCGCCTGAGTTTGCGGCGCCGCAGCCTTCGGCGGAACCTCTCGCTGCGGCGCTGGGCGTCTCGACTCCACCGGCGCGCTCCGGTCCGGCGAAAGCCCGTCGGGCCGGGTTTTCGGGCGAAGCGACAGCCGGGCCCGCTCCTCCGGGGATGCCGGCGCCGTGGTCGCGGCATCCGGCACCGAATCGGCCGGGGGAGTATCCGGCGCCGATCCCGGAAAGCGCGGCGGAGATGTCTGCGCCGGTGCCTCTGCGGCCTCCGGCGCAGAGGCGGGGCCGGTTTCGGGGGCGGCCAGCGCCCGCGGCTCTTTGGCGGAAAGATCGGGCGCGCGTTGGGGCAGGTCTGCTGCTTCCATCGGGGCCGGTCGCGCGGGCGGGCTGGGCCGCAGCGCGGAAACGCGCGGATCGGGTCGAGACGGAACCGCGTCAGTGGCCTGATCGGCCTGGCGCGGCGGCGTGGGGGCCATTGCCTCGAACTGGGCATCGGGGCTGTCCAGCCATGCCTCGACCAGCGCCTCGATCTCGCCGCTTGCACCCTGGAGCGAGACCTGTGCTTCGCCTTCAGCCCCCGAGCCCTCCGCGCCGCCTTCGGGCATTCCGGCCCAGACCGCCAGATGCAGCGCCGCCGAGACCGCCACGAACCCGCCGAATTGTGCCAGGGCCTTCATCGCGGCCTCAACACGATTTCGGTGTCCTCGATGCCCAGCGCGCGCAGCCTGGTCATCAGGCGGGCCAGGTCCGTCGCGGGAAGCGCGCTGTCGGCGCGGATCGTGAGGGGTGTGTCCTCCTCGCGCCGGGCCAACCGTTCAAGGGCCGCCTCGCCTTCCTCGCCGTCATGGGCGATGCGGCCGTCGGCGGCCACGAACAGGGTGTCCTTGCCCTCGGCCAGCCGCTCGGCGCGGGCATCGGGCGGGGTGACGTCGAAAGGCGCGGGTGGTGCGATCTGGGCTGTCATCAGGAAGAAGATCAGCAGCAGGAAGACCACGTTGATCATCGGCACGATGGCCTCGGCCTTGCGGCGGCGCGGAGGGCGGGCGAACTGCATCGGCCCTATTCCACCAGAACCAGCCGTTCGAAGCCGGCACCCGCCAGCATCCCGGCAATGTCGGACAGGCGCTGCAGATCGGCGCTGTCGATGCCGCGCAACACCACCGGGTCGGCGGGATCGGCGGTCAGCGCCTCCAGCGCGCCCGGCAGCGCATCGGAGGTCACCGCCACACCGTTCAGCGTCAGGCCGTCGGGCGCGATGCCCACCAGGCGAGGCGGCCCCTCCCAGGCGCCGTCAGCGCCGCCGCCCGTCAGCGGCAAGGCGCGGTCCCGGCCCGCTTGCGAAACCAGCATGAAGAAGACCAGCAGCAGGAAGACCACGTCGATCATCGGCGTGAGGCTGGGCCTGCGGGGCGGCCTGCGCTCGGCGAAGGAGAACATTACCCGGCACCCGGCGCGTGCAGGAAGATGCGGGTGGCAATGTCCTCGAGATCGGTCTGAACCGAATCCGCCACGCTCTCGAACCAGGTCAACGCGGCAGCGGCGGGGATTGCCACGGCCATGCCCGCAGCGGTTGTCAGCAGGGCCTCCCAGATGCCGCCCGCGAGCACCGAAGGGTCGGCTTGCGCGCCGCTGTCCTGCAGCGCCTGGAATGCCTCGATCATGCCCAGCACCGTGCCGAGAAGGCCGACAAGCGGGGCGATACTGGCGATCAGCTCCAGCGGGCGCAGACCCGACCGCAGGGCGGCCAGTTCGGCCCGGGCAACGCGATGGGTCTCTTCTCGCGCGGCCTCGGGGTCGAAACGGATCAGCGCCGCCATCGCCGCATGGGCCAACCGGGCGCGGACGCCGCGCGCGGCGGCGGCGCGGGTCCGCGCATCGGGCTCGCCGTGGCACCACGCCTCCAGCGCGGGTCGGACGGCACCCCGCCTCCAGGCGCCAAGGCCCGCAAGCTGCGTCAGCTTCCACAGCACCAGCGCCACGGTCAGCACCGACAGCCCGGCGATCACCCATAACGCGGGACCGCCCCGGGCCAGGAACTCGGCAAGACCGCTCAGGTGCATCAAGGGGCCTCCTGCGTCATGGGATCACCTCCAGGGACTGGTAGACAGGCCCGACGGTCATCGTCTCGTAGAAGGCGCGCACGTGGAAGATGCGTGCCAGCCGCTCGGGTGTCAGCACGTCTCCGGGCGGGCCGTCGGCCACCAGGCGGCCCTCGCCCAGCAGGATCAACCTTGTGCAGTGCCGCACCGCGAGGCCGAGGTCGTGCAGCGACACCAGCGCCGAGCGTCCCTCTCGTGCCAGCCGCGCGAAGGTTTCCATCGTGGCGATCTGATGCGCCGGATCAAGCCCGGCAATGGGCTCATCGGCCACGATCAGCGGCGTGTCCTGCGCCATCGCGCGCGCGATCAGCGCGCGGCCCTGCTCGCCGCCGGAAAGCCGCGTGGCCGTGCGCTGTCGCAGATCCTCCAGCCCCATCGCGGCCAGCGCGCGCTCCACCTGCGCCCGATCGGCATCTGTGGGGCGCTGTCCCGCAGCCATGTGGGGGATGCGGCCCAGCGTCACGAGCGTCTCCACCGTGACGGGCCAGGCGATCTCGCGGGTCTGGGGCATCCAGGCGGCGGCGCGGGCGCGGGCCCGGGGAGGCATCGCGGCGATGGAGCTTTCGCCGGCCGCCGGGATCAGTCCCAGCGCGGCGCGCATGAGAGTGGTCTTGCCCGCACCATTGGGTCCGATCAGGCCCACGAACTCGCCCGGACCGATGTCGCACGAGACATCGCGGAACACTTCACGCCCGCGCAGCGAGACCGACAGGCCGGAGAGCGACAGCAGGTTCATGCCATCTCCCTCCGTGTCTTGTAGATCAGGTGCAGGAACAGCGGCGCGCCCACCAGCGCGGTGAGGACGCCCAGTTTCAGGTCGCGGGTCGGCAGGATGACCCGCACGGCGATATCGGCGGCAAGCACCATCGCGGCCCCGCCCAGAGCGCTGGCCCGGAGCAGGCGCGAAGGCTGCGCGTCCACGAAGGGGCGCAGGATATGCGGCACCACCAGCCCGACGAAGCCGATCGCCCCGGCCACCGCCGTGGCCGCCCCCACCACCGAGGCGGCGCCGAAGACCAGCGTCAGCCGCAGCCGGTGCAATCCGATCCCCATCGCGCCCGCGGCATCCTCGCCGAGCGTGAGCGCGTCGAGCCCCCGGCCCAGCGTGGCCAGCAGCGCCCAGCCCGCAAGCATCCAGGGCAGGGCGATCCAGACATGGGTCATCGACCGATCCGCCAGCGAGCCCATCATCCAGAAGACGATCTCGTTCGCGGCGTAGGGGTTGGGCGAAAGATTCAGCACCAGCGAGGTCAGGGCGCCCGCAAGGGCCGAAATCGCGATGCCGGCAAGGATCAGTGTCAGCGACGAGCCGCGCGGCCCTGCCAGCGCGATCACCAGCAGAACGCCGGCCAGCGCACCGGCCAGCGCCATCGCCGGCAGGGCCAGCATGAAGGCCGCGGCGAGCCCGGTCTGGATCGACAGCACCGCGCCCAAGGCGGCCGAACCCGATACTCCGATCAGTCCCGGTTCGGCCAGCGGGTTGCGCAGGTAGCCCTGCATGGCAGCGCCCGCGAGTCCCAGGCTTGCCCCCACCATCGCGGCCAGGAGCGCGCGGGGCAGGCGAATCTCGCGCATCACCAGCGTCAGCGGCCCGCCATCGCCCCGAATCAGCGCCGAAAGGCTCTGCCCCGGCCCGACTCCGGCGGGGCCGATCACCAGCGATGCGGCGAACAGCACCGCCAGCAGCGCCAGCAGGAGGGCGGTCAGCCGGGTCATTCCCTGCGCGCCTCCATCGCCTGCCGCAGGCCGCCCAGCCGTGCCACGGCGTCCAGCACATGCGGCGTGCCGCACATCCAGTCGCGATCGGTGAAACTGCCCTGGGCGCGCGATACCCGCAGCGCCTGCACCACCGGGTGATCCAGCATCGCCTCGGCGCGCGAGGCCCGCGGATAGGGACGGGATGAGATCACGGCCTCGGGCGCGGCCATGGCCAGCACCTCCAGCGGCATGAAGCCGCCCAGCGGATAGCCGGCCTCGGCGGCGATGTTCTCGAACCCCGCGGCCAGCAGGATCTCGCCCGCCAGCGAGGCATCGCCGGACGTATAGCCCGACGCGAAGTAAAGCGCGGCACTGGGCCGTTCGACCACCTCGGCGCGCAGTGCGGCGAGCCGGCGGTCGAAGGCTGCCGTCATCTCGGCGGCTCTTTTCTGCCGGCCCAGCGCCTCGCCCATCCGCGCGATCAGGGAGGGGATCTCGGAAATCGATTGCGCCGCCGGAAAGGTGACAACCGGGATGTCCAGTCGGCGCAGCATGTCCAGCGTGGCGCGATGGCCGAAATTCCCTGCAAGCACCAGGTCGGGCTGCATCAGGTAGATTTCTTCCGCCAGCCCCCGGTTGGCCTTGTAGCGCACCGCCTCCGTGGCGAGCGCGGAGGATCGCGGATCTGTGGCAAGCCAGGACACCGAATGCAACTGTCCCGGGGCCGCCAGCATCATCGCAAGCTGGTCGGTGCAGAGATTGATCGAGACGACGCGGGCGGGCGGCGCTTGCGCCGTCTCCGCCCGCGGCGCCGCCGGATGAAGCATCATCCCGGCGGCAAGGGCCAGTGCGATGCGCCTACCAGCGCGCATCCAGCCCCACATAGATGCTGCGCGGGCGCCCGGCATAGCCCCAGACATCCATCGCATCCGCATCGAACAGGTTCGTGACCCGTCCGGTCAGCGCAAGGGTGTCGGTCAGATCATACCGCGCCGCCACGTCGACCGTGGTGTAGTCGGGCAGTTCCTTGGTCTGGAACGCGCCCCAGAACTGGGTGTCGAGATTGCCCGCGACATGGCGTAGGTCGGCAGTGATCGCCCCGCGGCCGTTGAACGCCTGCATCGTCATGCCCAGGCCGAGCTCGTGCTTGGGCCGCCGGATCTCGCGGGAGCCGTTCGGGTCGGTGGCATCGAGCCAGGTATAGGACAGCCGCAGGTCCAGGGCCTCGGTCGCCGCCAGCTCTGCGGCAAGCTCGACGCCGCGCCGGTCGCTGTCGCCATCCTGGTTGGTGAAGGTGAAACTTCCCGGCGCTGTCGAGACTTCCGCGATCTCGTCGGTGAGCGTTTCCTGGAAATAGGTGATGTCCACGACGCCGCGGCCCTGCAGGATCGGGATTTCCACGCCGAGATCCCAGCCCCGGTTTTGCTCCGGCTGAAGATCGGGATTGCCGGTATAGCCGAAGGCGTTGGCGTAAAGGTCGAAATAGGCCGGATTGACCACGCCGGTGCCCGCCGAGGCGTGCAGTCGCACACCGTTGTCGAAGGCATAGGACGCGCCCAGGTTCCAGGTCGTGGCGTCGTCGAAGACCTTGTTGTTGTCATGGCGCAGGCCGGCCTGCAGATCCAGACCGTTGGCGAAGCTGCCGCGGTATTCCAGCGCGACGGAAGTGCTTTCACGCTGATAGTCCGCGTTGGAATCGCTGCTGTCCTCTTCGCGTTCGAGCAGGAAGGTCAGCAACTGGTCGGAATTGGCCGCCTGCCGCCCGTCCAGCGCGTAGGTCAGACGGTACTGCAGGGCCTCGCGCCGGGTGTTGGTGGGCGCGCCGCCGCTGAAGGACTGATCGTTGTCGGTAAGCTCCCAGGCCAGCCGATGCGTCATCCGTCCATCCAGCGCCTCGTATTCCGCGAAGACCCGTGCCGTCAGCTCGTCGCGATCGCTGGACAGGCCCGGCGTATCCACGATGTAGCTGTCCACATCCGTTGCGGTGGAGGAGGCCGCGTCGTAATCGTAGGTCTCGTCCGACTTGCGCAGGGTGAAGCCCAGGGTCAGCCTTTCGGTGGCCGCGTAGTCGCCCGACAGCACCATGGTGCTGCGCCGGGTCTCATCCTTCTCGCCCCCATCACCGGAGAAGTCATAGCCCTTGTCCCGGCGGGTGGCAAAGCTGAAGGACAGCCCGCCGCGCGCCTCGCGCGCCGAAACGAAGGCGCTGGCCGCATTGGCATCGCCGGCCTCGAGCGTGCCGCGGAACTGCACGCCCTCACCGCCCTGCGCGGTGATGATATTGACGACACCGGCCGAGGCGTCCGAGCCGTAGAACACCGATTGCGGCCCGCGCAGAACCTCGATCCGCTCGATATTGAGGGCTTCCAGCTGGCTGAGATTGTAGCCCCCGAAGCCGCTGTCGCCGCCGGCGGCCTCGATCCCGTCGATCAGCACCAGCACGTGGTTCGATTCGCTGCCGCGGATGCGCAGCTGCGTGGTGTTGGCGCCGCTGGCGCTGACGGCGACGCCCGGAACCGCGCGCAGCGCATCCTGCACGGTGCGGAGGCCGCGCGCCTCGATCTCCTGCCGGTCGATCACGGTGACCGCGCGACCATAGGCATCCGCCTCGATCGGCGACAGCCCGCCCGATACGATGATCTCGCCCAGATCGAACGAGTCCTGCGCCGTGGCGGCTGCGGCGCATAGCGCCAGGCCGGCAACGGACATGTACAGTCCTGCCCTGTTCATTTGCTACTCCCTCCATCGGCTCACAGCCGAGACGGTCCGGTTCGGTCCTTGGAAGGAGGCAAGCCTTCCGCGGACGGTGAAATGCCACCACGACGGAAGGATCCGTTGTCCCCGGCGCGCCCCGCGCCCGGACAGGGTGATCACTTCGGCAGGTCTCCTGGCTCGCGGGTCGTCGCTTGGCCGGGCCTTCCCATCGCGCATCGCGACAGTGGCATGTCCGGCTTCGCTCGCCGCTCACAGTTGCGGGGGCAGCCGCAGAATTGGCCCAGGGCATGGGCCGCACTGCAGTTCCCTTTTCATCCGACGCCGAAGCGCCGGAACCGAAGCAGCGCCACTCTCTAGACCCTCATGCGCCCGTGTCAAGCGCCACCGCGCCCGGGGCCCGAGCCGCGGCAGGTCTTGCCATGGCGGGAGCGGGGGCGACCGAAGCGAAGGCGGCCGCTTGCCTGGCGATGCGGCCCCGGCATACGCGCCTGGTCAACTCCAGCCAGCGCCCTTTCCCGCGACGCAACCACTGCAAGAGTATGTCGGACCGGCCGGTTGAAGAGTATGGGCTCCCGCGTTTTGCAGATCGAAGTTGTCATTGGCCGGTGGCGGGGTTCGGGCGGCAGCGAAAGGGCGAATTCCCAGACCTTCGCGACCGAACTCCGCGATCTGCCGGAGCTGCGCGGCCCGATCCGTCGCGCATGGCGGACAAGGTCACGCGCGAGGCGGCCAGCCGGCTTGCGGCGCTGGGCCGGTCCTTCGAGGGGCAGGGGCACAGCCCCGAGACCGTGGCCAACTTCCTGATGCGCTGCCTGTTCACCATGTTCGCCGAGGATGTCGAACTGATCCAGCGCAACCGCTTCAAGGATTTGCTGGAAAAGCTGCGCACGGGCGAGCGGATCGAGGGCCGCGACCGCGAGATTTCCGACCAGCGCCTGATCGGCAAGCTGCGCGACATCCACCACCGGACCGACGCCGTGCGCGAAGCCCTGTCCGACCTGGGCGAGGCCACCCCGGAACAGGTTGCCCGCCAGGTCCGGCGCGCCAGCCCGCCGACGGCCGCTTCGCCGCCTGACCCGCCCGCGCAGCCGCATGATGCCATGGCCCCATGCGCTCGGGGTAGTTTTTATCGGTATTACAGGGGGATAATGGTGCCCAGGAGAGAATTATCGGCGGCGGAGATGCGATTTCCGCCGCCCTGAAAAAGCTCCCACTTCTTCGACACTTGGAGCCTGAACGGGTCGGGAAACCGACACAGGCCTGCGGCTCCGTTGTGTGGCAACCTGTGGAGCATCTGTTCTATGAACGTATCCAATTGCGTCGACGGCGTCGAGCGCCGCGGCTATGTCTACTATCTGCGCTGGCGGGTCCCTGCGGAGTTCCGCGCCGTGGAAGCCCGGTCGGAAATAAACCAGTCACTGAAGACCCGCGATCTGGTAGAGGCGCTGACCTGCCACGGGATTTTTCCTCCACCGTCGATTAGAGTCCGGCCCAAGATGA
>JBKHDP010000018.1:0-24583 GCA_046541255.1 Paracoccaceae bacterium
GACCTTCCTGCGGATGCTGACGGTGCAGATGCAGAACCAGGATCCCCTGAACCCGGCAGAGGCCTCGGATTTCGCGGTGCAACTCGCCACCTTCTCGTCCGTGGAACAGCAGGTACTGACCAATGACCTGCTCGCCGGCATGAACGGAGCCTCTGGCCAGGGCGCTCTGGGCCAGTCCGGCGCCCTGGTCGGGCTGGAGGCCCGCTCGCCGGCGCCGGTCCGGTTCTCGGGCATGCCCATCGGTTTGCATCTGCCGGACCGTGGCGACGCCCGGTCGGCGGAACTCGTGGTGCGCGATGCCGCCGGAAAGGTTTTGCAGCGACAGGCCCTTCCGCAAGGCGTGGAGCGCGTGGACTGGGCCGGTGTCGACGACTCCGGCGCGCCGTTTCCCGAGGGACTCTATCGATTCGAGGTGGAATTGCGAACAGAGGCCGAAATGCTGGGAACGGAACCGGCAGAGACCTACCAGCGCATCGCAGAGATTCGATTCACGAAGGATGGGGCGCGCGAACTGGTTTTCGATGGCGGCGGCGCGGCGTCCGAGACAGAAGTTTCGGCCTTGCGGCGCCCGGCTTGACGTTGCGTTGCCCAATTGACGCGCAAGACCGGCGAGAGGATGCGCATAAGTGGCAATTTACCCTTTAGGTGTTTGAACCAGGCACATATCATGTATAGTTGGAGTACGTGAAGCAGCAATGCTTCGACGTCCGTACAGTTTGGAGAGCATTATGAAGAAGTTTTCGATCATCTCCGCCGCTGCTGCACTTTCCATGGCGGCTGCCGCACCGGCCATCGCAGATTCGGCCAAGGCAGATCCGTTCGTGGCGACGCAGGGCGCTGCTGCTGGTGCAGGCGCGCTTGGCCCCGGCGCCGCGATCGGTATCGTCGCTGGTACTGCCGTGATTGTCGGCGTGGCCGCGAACGACGACACCTGATCGTTCGCATAACGAATAGACGGAGCAGGCGGCCTTGATCGAGGCCGCCTGTTTCATTTCGGCGGCTCGTCCATTTCTGCCACTCAGCTCTGCGCGCCGAAATGCGCACGGTACCAGGCGACGAAATCCGCAACGCCTTCGTCAAGCGAGGTGCGCGGCAAGGCACCGGCCAGCCTGGTCATCAGCTGCGAATCCGCCCAGGTCGCCGGCACGTCGCCCGGCTGCATCGGCAGAAGGTTGCGCCGCGCCTTGCGTCCGGTGGCTTTCTCGATCGCCGCGATGAACGCATCCAGGGCAACCGGCTGGCCGTGGCCGATATTGACCACGCGGAACGGCGCCACCGGTGACAGGCTGTCGCCTTCAACCCGATCCTGTGCAGCGGGAGCGCGCGCCGCCAGCCGCCACAGGCCCTCCACCAGATCGTCCACATAGGTGAAATCGCGGCGCATCTCGCCGCGATTGTAGACATCTATCGGGTCGCCCGCGAGAATCGCGCGGGTGAACTTGAACAGCGCCATGTCCGGCCGCCCCCAGGGCCCGTAGACGGTGAAGAAGCGGAACATGGTCACCGGCAGGGCATAGAGATGCGCATAGGAATGCGCCATCGCCTCGGTCGCCTTCTTGGTCGCGGCATAGAACGACATCTGCGTGTCGGCCTTCATCGTCTCCACATAGGGCATCTCGGTATTCGCGCCGTAGACAGAGGAGGTGGAGGCCAGCATCAGATGTGCCGGCGGATGCGCGCGTGCCGCTTCCAGCAACTCGAACGTGCCGCGGATATTGGAATCGACATAGGAGCGCGGTGCCTCGATCGAATAGCGCACCCCGGCCTGCGCGGCGAGATGGATCACCAGCGACGGCCGGTGGCGGGCCATCAGCCCGGCCAGCAGATCCGGGGCCTCCAGCCGACCGATCACCGGGGTGAATCCCGGCTCGGCCTCCAGCAGCGCATGGCGCGCGGTCTTGAGCGAGACGTCGTAGTAGTCGGTCAGCGCGTCCAGCCCGACGACCTGCCAGCCCTCATGCAGCAGACGACGGCAGGCGTGGAACCCGATGAAGCCCGCCGATCCGGTGACCAGTGCCGTCCCTGCCATGCGCCTTGCCCTTCCGAAACCCGTCTCACGCCCCTTGCACCGCTTACACCGGGGAAGCGCGGAGCCGCAATCGCGCCGGTCAGAGCAGCATCTGCGCGCCGATCGCCGCCGCGGCTCCGACTGCGGCGCCCAGCCCGGCCCATAGCACGGGCCAAAGCCGCGAGGGCGGGGCGGGTTCCGGTTCGGGCGCGGATTGCCGGATCAGCGCGGCCTCCACCAGCCCCGGAAGGCGCGGCCCGAACCGCGCCATCACCCGCGCTGTCTGGCTCAGGTCGCGCAGCACGGCGCGCGGGCCGATGCTCTGCCGGATGTAATCCTCTACCACGGGATGCGCGGCCTCCCAGATGTTCATCCTGGGGTCGAGCGAACGGGCGACGCCTTCGACCACCACCATGGTGCGCTGCAGCAGGATCAACTCGGTCCGGGTTTCCATGCCGAAGCGTTCGGTCACCTCGAACAGGTAGGCCAGCAGCTTGCCCATCGAGATTCGCGTCGCGTCCATGCCGAAGATCGGCTCACCCACCGCGCGCAGGGCGCGGGCGAATTCATCAACGTCACGATCGGCGGGCACGTAGCCCGCTTCGAAATGCACCTCGGCAACGCGCTGATAATCGCGCCGGATGAAGCCGTAGAGGATCTCGGCATAGACCCGGCGGGTATAGAGATCGATATGGCCCATGATGCCGAAATCATAGGCGATGATATCGCCATTGGGGGCCACCTTGAGGTTGCCCTGATGCATGTCGCCGTGGAAATAGCCGTCGCGCAACGCATGGCGCAGGAAAAGTTGCAACACGCGCAGGCTGAGTTCGGAGCGATCATGTCCCGCCGCATCCAGCGCCCGGTTGTCGCCCAGCGGCACGCCATCCGCCCAACCCAGCGTCATCACGCGCCTGCTGGACAGCGGCCACACCAGACGCGGCGTACGGAACCCGGGATCGTCCTTGGTATTGTCGGCGAATTCCGAGGCCGCGGCACTTTCCAGCCGCAGATCCAGTTCGCCCATCACGACGCTTTCGAAATGGCGGATCACGTCCATCGGCCGCAGCCGCCGCGACGAGGGCGACAACAGCTCTATCGCCCGCGCGGCGAAATAGAAGGCATCGATATCGGTGCGGAAGGCGCGTTCGATCCCCGGCCGCAGCACCTTGACCGCCACCTCCTCGCCGGTAGAGGCCAGCCGCGCCTTGTGAACCTGCGCGATCGAGGCCGCCGCGACCGGCAGGCTGAACTCGGTGAACACCTCGTCCGGGTCCACCCCCAGTTCCTCGGTGATGGTCTTCTTGGCCTGTTTCACCGGAAAGGGCGGCAGCTTGTCCTGCAGCACGCGCAACTGGTCGGCCAGTTCGTCGCCCACCACGTCGGGCCGGGTCGAAAGGATCTGGCCGAACTTGATATAGGCCGGCCCCAGCGCCGTCAGTGCGCGCGGCGCGGGCGGCATGGACGGGTCGCCGGCGTAGCCCAGCCACTTGAACGGCCAACCCAGCAACCGCGCGGCCACCCGCAAGGGCCGCGGCGCGTCGAAGGCATCCAGCACCACGCCCATGGCGCCGGTGCGTTCCAGCGTGGCCCCGGTTCGGACCAGCCTCCAGATGTTGTGCGGTCCCCGCATCGGCCTACAGCTTCCAGCCGGAATGCAGCGCCGCCACGCCCATCGTCAGGTTGCGGTATTTCGCCTGCCCGAACCCTGCCTTGCGCACCATGCCGAGGAAGGTCTCCTGGTCGGGGAAGCGGCGGATCGATTCGACCAGGTACTGGTAGCTGTCTCGGTCGCGCGCGATCACCTGCCCCAGCCTGGGGATGATGTTGAACGAATAGAGGTCGTAGACCTTCTGCATCATCTCGTTCGGGATCTGGCTGAATTCCAGCACCATCAGCCGCCCGCCCGGGCGCAGCACGCGGAATGCCTCGTCCAGAGCCTCTTGCGGCCGCGTCACGTTGCGGATGCCGAAGCTGATCGTGTAGACGTCGAAGCTGTTGTCGGGAAAGGGCAGGGCCATCGCGTCGCCAACCACCCAGTCGAGGCTGTCCTGCATGGCCTCGGCCTCGGCGCGCTTTCGGCCTTCCACCAGCATCGGCTCGGTCAGATCCAGCACGGTCGCGTGGGCGCGGCCCGCGCGCTTGAGGAAGCGGAACGAGATGTCCCCCGTGCCCCCCGCAACGTCAAGCAGCCGCTGGCCCGGCCGCGGGGCCAGCCAGTCCATCATGGCATCCTTCCAGATCCGATGTATGCCGAAGGACATCGCATCGTTCATCACGTCGTATTTCGATGCGACGGAGTTGAACACGCCGCGCACGCGGCCTGCCTTCTCGTTCTCCGGCACTGTCTGGTAGCCGAAATGCGTGGTCCCGCCGGTCTCTTCGCTCATGGGTCTTGCCGATCCTTGCCTCCGGCCTTCTTATAGGGCGCTTGCGGGGCGCTGCAATGCGCCCCTTGTCGCGGGGAGGGAGAGCGGAATGCCGGAATTGCCAGAGGTCGAGACGGTGCGCCGCGGCCTCGCCCCGGTGATGGAGGGCCGCCGCATCCTGCGCGCTCAGGTCAACCGCCCCGACCTGCGCTGGCCTTTCCCGGCGAGTATGGCAGAACGGCTGACCGGGCAGGGCGTCATCCAGTTGCGGCGACGCTCGAAATACATTCTCGCCGATCTCGACGGTGGCGAGACGCTTCTGATCCATCTCGGCATGTCGGGCCGCATCCTGATCTCGGGCGACCCTCTGGGCCGGTTCCTGCACCACCACCCGGCGCCGGAAAGGCACGACCATGTCGTGCTGGACATGGAAGGCGGTGCGCGGGTCACCTTCAACGACCCGCGGCGTTTCGGCGCGATGGACCTGTTCGCCACCGCGGCGGCAGACAGCCACAAGCTGCTTTCGGCACTGGGCCCCGAGCCGCTGGGCAACGCTTTCGACGAGCCCTATCTGGCCAGCCGCCTGAAAGGCCGGAACACCCCGATCAAGGCGGCGCTGCTGGATCAGCATGTGGTCGCCGGGCTGGGCAACATCTATGTCTGCGAGGCGCTCTTTCGCACCGGCATCTCTCCGTTGCGCAAGGCAGGGCGCCTGTCGGCACGGCGCGCCGCGACGCTGGTGCCGGCGATCCGGGCGGTGTTGCAGGACGCCATCGCCGCGGGTGGGTCTTCCTTGCGCGATTACCGGCAAGCCGATGGCGAGCTTGGGTATTTCCAGCACAGCTTCGATGTCTACGGTCGGGAGGGTGCGCCCTGCCGGCGTCCGGGATGCACCGGAACGGTGCGGCGTGTGGTGCAGTCGGGCCGGTCCTCCTTCTACTGCGCGGCCTGTCAAAGATAGCTTGAACGGCAGGGCAGGGATGGTAAGGACTCGGGCCTGACCGCAATCAACGGAGCCGGTTTCATGGCCTATGAGACGATCATCGTCGAAGTAGAAGACCACGTCGCCACCATCAAGCTCAATCGCCCCGACGCGCTGAACGCGTTGAACTCCCAGCTTCTGACGGAACTCGCCCGCGCGCTTTCAGAGGCTGACGCGAACGACAAGGTGCGCTGCATCGTGCTGACCGGCTCGTCCAAGGCCTTTGCCGCGGGGGCCGACATCAAGGAGATGTCGGAGAAGAGCTTCGTCGACATGTACATGTCCGATTTCTTCGGGCGCGAGCATGAACGCATCACCCAGGTCCGCAAGCCGATCATCGCCGCTGTCGCGGGCTATGCGCTGGGCGGCGGGTGCGAACTGGCCATGATGTGCGATTTCATCATCGCTGCCGACACCGCAAAGTTCGGTCAGCCGGAGATCAACCTCGGCGTGATCGCGGGGATCGGCGGCACCCAGCGTCTGACTCGCCTGGTTGGCAAGGCCAAGTCGATGGAAATGCACCTGACCGGCCGTTTCATGGATGCCGAGGAAGCGGAGCGTTCGGGTCTCGTCAGCCGCGTCGTGCCGGCCAAGTCGCTGATGGACGAGGTAATGACCGCCGCGCAGAAGATCGCCGAGAAGTCGCTGCTGACCTCGATGGCGGTGAAGGAGGCGGTGAACCGGGCCGAGGAAACCTCGTTGGCCGAGGGCTTGCGCTTCGAGCGGCGCCTGTTCCACGCGCTTTTCGCCACCGAAGACCAGAGGGAAGGCATGGGCGCCTTCCTGGAAAAGCGCGAGGCGCAGTTCCGCGACCGCTGAACCCGGTGATTCAGGGCTTTCCAAAAGCGGCTCAAGGATGTATGTGCCGCTGCCATACATGCGCGTGTTGCCCGCTCAGGCAGGAATCGTCCGGCGAAAGGCCGGGGCCCGTTCGGGTATGACAGGCGTTTTTTGAACATACACCGAACCAGGACAAGGGTCAGATCCGACATGGCAAATTCGCCCCAGGCCAAGAAGCGCGCCCGTCAGAACGAACGCCGCTTCGCCATCAACAAGGCGCGTCGCTCGCGCATCCGCACCTTCCTTCGCAAGGTCGAGGAAGCCATCGCTTCCGGCGACAAGGAAGCCGCTGCGGTCGCCCTGCGCGCTGCCCAGCCCGAGCTGATGCGCGGCGTGACCAAGGGTGTGCTGCACAAGAACACCGTGGCGCGGAAAATGTCGCGCCTGTCGGCCAGGGTAAAGGCGCTCGGCTGACCGGCTCGAAAAGATCCATGAAAAGCCAGGGGCGTCGGTACATCCGGCGCCCTTTTTCGTTGGGCCGGCGCTCGACGCGGCAGAGATTCTTTTCCCCGGGCCACCGAGTCAAGTCACAAGTTCGGTTGCCGATGGGATGCCCGGCTTGGTAACTTTGATCCTGCGATTCACGTCGCCTTGGGGGGACAGGCGTTGCGCGCTGGATCCGGATGTTCGGGGCATCCGAAGCCGTGGAGCTGCATGTGCAGCCTCCATCTTGCGTGACGGCGGAGCGATCCGCAGCCAGTCCTGGAGTTGACACGTGTGCCGTCGGGTGAACCGTTCGGGTGGGGCCGGACAGGTTCGTTCCGTTGCATGTGGTCTGCGCCGCACTGGTCCGACCGGCAGAGCCATTTCTGCCGGACCGATACCTGTGTCCCTTGATGCGTGTGTTGCACAGGCCGGGCCTCAACGCTCGGAAACCTGAATAATCCTGGGGCTGGATCGAGGGAAAGATGACGCAGGAACAATGGGGACAGTTGCAGGCCACCATCGAAAAGACAGTGGGCAAGAACAATTATGCCAACTGGATCAAGCCCCTGGAATTCGCCGGTGTGACCGATGGCGTGGCCGTGTTCCATGTTCCCACGAATTTCATGGCGAACTACGTTTCGCAGAATTTCGGTGATCTCCTGCTCTACCAGATGGCCTCGGCAGGTGCCGAAATCCGGCGCATGCGCTTCGTCGTGCCGGCAGCCCGTCCGGCGGGCGCGCAGAACCCCTCGGCCGGCAGAGCGCACTCCGCGACCTCCTCGCAGGCCAGGGCTTCCGCCGCAGCCGCGCCCGAGCCGCGCGCCGATGCCTTGCCCGGCGCCCCGCTGGACGAGCGGTTCCGGTTCGAAACCTTCGTCGTCGGCAAGCCCAACGAACTGGCCCATGCCGCCGCGCGTCGGGTGGCCGAGGGCGGGCCGGTCACGTTCAACCCGCTCTTCCTTTACGGCGGGGTGGGGCTGGGCAAGACGCACCTGATGCATGCCATCTCCTGGGAGCTGAAGGACCGCTCGCCCCAGCTGAACGTGCTCTACCTGTCGGCCGAACAGTTCATGTACCGTTTCATCCAGGCGCTTCGCGACCGCCGCATGATGGATTTCAAGGAACTGTTCCGCTCGGTCGACGTGCTCATGGTGGATGACGTGCAGTTCATCGCCGGAAAGGACAGCACCCAGGAAGAGTTCTTCCACACGTTCAACGCGCTGGTGGACCAGAACAAGCAGATCATCATATCCGCCGACCGCGCGCCGGGCGAGATCAAGGATCTGGAGGATCGCATCAAGAGCCGGCTGCAATGCGGCCTTGTGGTGGACCTGCACCCGACCGACTACGAGCTGCGTCTGGGCATCCTGCAATCCAAGGTCGAACTGAACCGGGCGCAATATCCCGACCTGGAGTTGCAGCAGGGCGTGCTTGAATTCCTTGCATTGCGCATCTCCACCAATGTCCGCGTCCTGGAAGGCGCGCTGACCCGGCTCTTTGCCTTCGCGTCGCTGGTGGGACGGCCCATCGACATGGAGCTGACGCAGGATTGCCTTGCCGACGTGCTGCGCGCCTCGGAGCGCAAGATCACGATCGAGGAGATCCAGCGCAAGGTCTCCGAGCATTACAACATCCGCCTGTCCGACATGATCGGGCCCAAGCGTCTGCGCAATTTCGCGCGGCCGCGGCAGGTGGCGATGTATCTTTGCAAGCAGCTTACCAGCCGCTCGCTGCCCGAGATCGGGCGCCGGTTCGGGGGCCGGGATCATACCACCGTCATGCACGGGGTGCGCCGCATCGAGGAGCTGAAGGTGCAGGACGGGCAGATCGCCGAGGATCTCGAACTGCTGCGCCGGACGCTGGAGGCCTGATCCGGCGCAAGGGGCACAGGCGGCAGGGCGTGACGGGGGCGGCACTTGACGGCCCCGGTTTTCTCTCCGACAACCCTGAAAACGCTTGTGCGGCCGGGTCAACGGGATAGGTTTCCGTTCCCGGCATCGTGGAGGGACGAGGGATGAAGATCAGCATCGAACGCGGCACGCTGCTCAAGGCGGTGGCGCAGGCCCAGTCGGTGGTCGAACGCCGCAACACGATCCCGATCCTGGCGAACGTGCTCATGGAGGCCGAAGACAGCGAGGTCCGGTTCCGCGCGACCGATCTCGATATCGAGGTGGTGGATCGCGCGCCCGCTCAGGTGGTCCGCGCCGGGGCGACGACGGTCAGCGCCGTCACCCTGCACGAGATCGTGCGCAAGCTGCCCGACGGTGCGCTGGTCACGCTGACCGACGATGGCGCTTCGGGCCGCCTGACGGTGGAGGCCGGACGCTCGAATTTCAACCTTGCCACCTTGCCCAAGGAGGACTTCCCCGTAATGGCCTCCTCCGAATACAGCTCCAATTTCGCGGCGCCCGCGCCGGTTCTGCGACGGCTGTTCGACAAGTCGAAATTCGCCATCTCCACTGAAGAGACGCGGTATTATCTCAACGGCGTCTACATGCATGTGGCCGATGGCGAGGAAGGCAAGGTGCTGCGCTGCGTGGCCACCGACGGGCACCGCCTCGCCCGGATCGACGCGCCTTTGCCCGAGGGCGCGGCGGACATGCCCGGCGTGATCGTGCCGCGCAAGACGGTGGGCGAGCTGCGCAAGCTGCTCGACGATGACGATGCCCAGATCGCAGTCAGCGTGTCCGAGACCAAGGTGCGCTTCGCAACGCCGGAGATCACGCTGACCTCCAAGGTGATCGACGGCACGTTCCCCGATTACAGCCGGGTGATCCCGCAGGGCAACACCCGCCGGCTCGAGGTGGACGCGGCCGAATTCGCCCGGGCGGTGGACCGGGTGGCGACCGTCAGTTCCGAACGCTCGCGCGCGGTGAAGATGCAGCTCGACGAGGACCGGCTGGTGCTTTCGGTGAACGCTCCCGACAGCGGCGCCGCCGAGGAGGAGCTTGCCGTGGCCTATGGCGACGAGCGGCTGGAGATCGGGTTCAACGCGAAATACCTGCTGGAGATCGCCAGCCAGGTGGACCGCGAGAACGCCGTGTTCCTGTTCAACTCCTCCGGCGACCCGACCCTGATGCGCGAGGGTAACGATACCAGCGCGGTCTATGTCGTGATGCCGATGCGGGTGTGAGGAGGGCCGGAATTTTCCGGAGTCCCGGCCCGGTCTCGTGCACGAAACCGGGCGCTCGCCCATGAGCCTTGCCGTCACCCGTCTTTCCCTGTCGCATTTCCGCTCTCACAAGCGGGCGGTGCTGGAATGCGATGGGCGCCCCGTCGCGATCTACGGGCCCAATGGCGCCGGCAAGACCAACCTTCTGGAGGCGGTCTCGCTGCTGTCGCCGGGGCGCGGGCTGCGCCGCGCGGCGGCGCAGGACATGGCGCGCCGGCCCGAGGCGCTGGGCTGGAAGATCACCGCCCTGTTGCAAGCCGGCGCCCGCCTGCACGAGATCGAGACCTGGGCCGAGGCCGGTGGCGCGCGCCAGTTGCGCATCGATGGCAAGGCCGAAAGCCAGCTGGCGCTGGGCCGGCTGGCCCGCGTGCTGTGGCTCGTGCCCAGCATGGACCGGCTCTGGATCGAGGGCGCCGAGGGCCGTCGGCGCTTTCTCGACCGCATGGCGCTCAGCTTCCTGCCGGATCATGCCGAGGCCAGCCTCGCCTACGAGAAGGCCATGCGAGACCGCAACCGCCTGCTCAAGGAGCAGCGCCGCGATCCGGGCTGGTATCGCGCGCTGGAGGCACAGATGGCGCGTGCCGGCATCGCCATCCATGAGGGCCGCAAGACCGCGCTGGCCCGGATCGAGGCGGCCCAGGCGGGTGCGCAGACGGCGTTCCCCGCGGCCGAGCTGGAACTCACGCAGACCGAGGGCGAAATGCCGGAGACCGAGGCCGATCTTGCCGCCGCGCTGGAGGAAGGCCGCTTTCGCGACCTGGCGGCCGGGCGGACGCTGGTGGGGCCGCACCGGGCCGAACTGCGCGGTGTCTACACCGCCAAGGGCGTTCCCGCCGATCAATGTTCCACCGGCGAGCAGAAGGCGCTGCTGGTCTCGCTGATCCTGGCCAATGCCCGCGCGCTGGCCGCAGATCTGGGCGCGCCACCGCTGCTGCTGCTGGACGAGGTCGCGGCGCATCTGGACGCGCAGCGCCGCGCGGCGCTCTATGACGAGATATGCGCCCTGGGCGCGCAGGCCTGGATGACGGGCACGGGGCCGGAACTGTTCGAGGCGCTGGGCCCACGCGCGCAGCGCGTCGAGGTGACCGAGGAGGCGGGAATTTCGCGCTTGCAGCCGGGCTGAGAGCTTTTAACCTCGCGCGCCGAAAGGATCCCTGCCGATGACCGTCACCGCTGTTCAGCTGGCGCTGTATGCCGGCGCCGTCTTCGTGCTTTTCATGACGCCGGGGCCGGTCTGGATGGCGCTGACCGCGCGTACGCTTGCGGGCGGGGTGCGCGCGGCCTGGCCGCTGGCGGCCGGGGTGGTGATCGGCGACGCGCTGTGGTCCTTCCTGGCGCTGATGGGGCTGGCCTGGGTGGTGTCTTCCCACGCGGGGGCGATGGTGGCGCTGCGCTGGGTTGCGGCGGCGGTGTTCCTGTGGCTGGGCGTTGCCGTGATCCGCAACGCGGACAGGACGATCGCCGATGACAGCCGCCTTGCCCGGCCGGGAATGTGGGCGGGCTTTCTCGCCGGGCTGGCGGCGATCCTGGGCAATCCCAAGGCGATCCTTTTCTACATGGGGATGCTGCCGGGCTTCTTCGACCTGTCCACGATCGTTGCTGTCGACATCGCCGTGATCGTGGCGATCTCGATGGTCGTGCCCTTCCTGTGCAACCTCGTCTTCGCCACGCTGGTGGACCGCGCCCGCCGCCGCCTGACCTCGCGCGCGGCGATCCGGCGGACCAATCTCGTCGCCGGGGGATTGCTGATCCTGGTGGGGCTGGCGATCCCCTTCACCTGAGCTTTCGGCGCCATCGGGTCAGCCACCGAATCTCGTGTCACATGCGTGACATTCCCCCCGCCAGCGCCTATAAACCGGGCAGCCAATACAAGGACGACAGGCATGGCCGAAGACGCGCAGGACCCCCAAGAATACGGCGCAGAATCTATCAAGGTTCTCAAGGGGTTGGAGGCTGTTCGCAAGCGCCCCGGGATGTATATCGGGGATACTGACGACGGCTCGGGCCTGCATCACATGGTCTACGAGGTCGTGGATAACGGCATCGATGAGGCGCTGGCCGGTCATGCCGACCACGTGCACGTCAAGATTCACGCCGACAGCAGCGTTTCGGTCACCGACAACGGGCGTGGCATTCCGGTGGACATCCACTCCGAGGAAGGCGTCAGCGCGGCCGAAGTCATCATGACCCAGCTCCATGCCGGCGGCAAGTTCGACCAGAACAGCTACAAGGTGTCGGGCGGCCTGCATGGCGTGGGCGTTTCGGTGGTGAACGCCATGTCCGACTGGCTGGAGCTGCGCATCTGGCGCAATGGCAAGGAGCATTACGCCCGGTTCGAGGGCGGCTTCACGGTCGAACATCTGCGCGTCGTCGGCGATGCAAGTGGCAAGAAAGGCACCCAAGTGCGTTTCATGGCCTCCACCGACACATTCAGCAATCTCGACTACAGCTTCGAGACACTGGAAAAGCGCCTGCGCGAACTGGCCTTCCTCAATTCCGGCGTCCGCATCATCCTGGAGGACGAGCGCCCGGCCGAGCCGCTGCGCTCGGAGCTCTTCTATGAGGGCGGGGTGCGGGAATTCGTGAAATATCTGGACCGCTCCAAGCATCCCCTCATGCCGGAGCCGATCTACATCAATGGAGAGCGTGACGGGATCGGCGTGGAAATCGCCATGTGGTGGAACGACAGCTATCACGAAACGGTGCTTCCCTTCACCAACAACATCCCGCAGCGGGATGGCGGAACCCATATGGCCGGGTTCCGCGGGGCGCTGACACGCACGCTCACCCGTTACGCGCAGGACAGCGGCATCGCCAAGCGAGAGAAGGTGAGCTTCACCGGCGACGATGCCCGCGAAGGGCTGACCTGTGTGCTGTCGGTGAAGGTGCCCGATCCGAAATTCAGCAGCCAGACCAAGGACAAGCTGGTCTCTTCCGAGGTGCGTCCCGCGGTCGAGAGCATGATGAGCGAAAAGCTTTCGGAATGGTTCGAGGAGAACCCGAGCGAGGCCAAGGTGATCGTGGGCAAGATCGTCGAGGCCGCGCTCGCCCGGGAGGCTGCCCGCAAGGCGCGCGAACTGACCCGGCGCAAGACGGCGATGGACGTGAACTACCTGGCCGGCAAGCTCAAGGACTGTTCCGAGAAGGATCCCTCCAAGACCGAACTGTTCCTGGTCGAGGGAGACAGCGCCGGAGGCTCGGCGCAGACCGGGCGCGACCGCCGCACCCAGGCGGTGCTGCCGCTACGGGGCAAGATCCTCAACGTGGAACGCGCCCGCTTCGACCGGATGCTCGGCAGCCAGGAGATCGGCAACCTGGTGATGGCGTTGGGCACCGGAATCGGCCGGGACGAGTTCGACGTCTCCAAGCTGCGCTACCACAAGATCGTCATCATGACGGACGCGGACGTGGACGGCGCGCATATCCGGACGCTTCTGTTGACGTTCTTCTACCGCCAGATGCCCGAGCTGATCGAGGACGGGCATCTCTACATCGCGCAGCCGCCGCTCTACAAGGTCGCGCGCGGCAAGTCCGAAGTCTATCTGAAGGACCAGACCGCGCTGAACGACTACCTGATCGAACAGGGAACCGACAGCGCGATGCTGCGGCTGGGCAACGGCGAGGAAATCGCGGGCCCGGATCTTGTGCGCGTGGTCGAGGAGGCGCGGCAGGTGCGCCGCATCCTCGACGCCTTCCCGACCCACTATCCCCGGCATATCCTGGAACAGGCCGCCATCGCCGGCGCCTTTGTCGAGGGGCAGGCCGATGCCGATCTGCAGGGACTGGCCGAACAGGTGGCCCAACGGCTGGATCTGATCGCGCTGGAATACGAGCGCGGCTGGACCGGCCGGCCGACCCAGGATCGCGGCATCCGGCTGTCCCGCGTGCTGCGCGGCGTCGAGGAGGTGCGTACGCTGGACGGCCAGGTGTTGCGCTCGGGCGAGGCGCGCAAGCTCGGCCGGATGACCGAGGCGCTGCGCGAGATCTATAGCCGGCCGGCGCGGCTCTACCGCAAGGACCGCTTCCAGGACATCTACGGTCCGCTCGACCTGTTGGAGGCGATCCTGGCGGAGGGCGAGAAAGGTCTGACGCTTCAGCGATACAAGGGACTGGGCGAGATGAATCCCGGACAGCTCTGGGAAACCACGCTGGACCCGGAGGCGCGTACGCTGCTTCAGGTGCGGATCGAGGACATGGCAGAGGCCGACGACCTGTTCACCAAGCTGATGGGCGACGTGGTCGAACCGCGCCGCGACTTCATCCAGCAAAATGCCCTGAGCGTGGAGAATCTGGACTTCTGAGGATCAATCCTCTGCTTGCAGCGCCCGCGCGATCAATCTGCGGGCGGGCTGCCCCACGGCGCCGCCCAGCGCCGCGGCCCGGGCGTTGAGGGCAGAGATCACGCCGTCCTTCCAGGTCGAGCGCCCCTGCCCGATCCGCGCGCTGGACGCGGCCACCGTGGCGGCGGCGATGCCCCGCGCCTCCAGCACGACCAGCCGGCCGGTGCCCGGCCCGCCGCCCGCATCGTTGAACAGCGCGAGGAACGCATCCGCCTTCAACGCGTTGCGCGGATCGGCGCCGAACACCGCGCCATGCGAGCCGGTCGCCACCACTTGCCCGGCATCGTCGGGCTGCACCAGGCTTGCGGAATCCACCAGTACCAGGGCCCGGCGCGCGCCCGGAAAGTGCAGCACCTCGCGGGCCTCGGTCACATCGGGGCACGGGCGTTCCGGCGACTGTGCTTTTTCCAGCAGCCGGGCCGCCCGGGCGCACTCCATGCCCGCTCCCACCCCGCAGGCTCGCGCCTGCGCGTTGGCATGCGAGATCCGGCCCGTTGACAGCATCTCGGCCGCCTGTCCGATCGGGGCGCTGGCATGGCCCACCGCCGCCGCGGCCATACCCCGGGCGTCCAGCCAGTCCAGCCCGCCAATGCCGGCGCGATCCAGCCCCACGCCCGCGTCATGCAGGATCACCGCGCGGCAGCCGGCCTTGCAGGCCAGTGCGGCCGCATAGATGCCGCCATGCGAGCCGGACACCACGACCCGGCCTGCCGCATCCGGGCCCAGCTTCGTCACGCTGTCGGCCAGTACCGGGCCGCCGGTGTCAGGCAATGCGGTCGCCTTTCTTCACCTGTACGGCCCTGCTGTCGGCGGCGGGAAGCATCTTGCCGGGATCGCGGGTCACCACCACGTCAAGCACCGAGGGGCGGCCCGGCTCGGCCAGCGCCTGCGCGAGCGCACCCGCCAGCTGGTCAGGGTGTTCCACCCTTATGCCTCGGCATCCCAGCGCCTCGGCCGCGTTGGCATAGTTGGTTTCGGCCAGGTCGCTCGACTGGTAGGCGCCCTCGCCATACATCAGGTGCTGCAGCGCCTTGACGTAGCCCGACGCCGCGTTGTTCACCACGATCACCGTCAGGGCGAGACCCATCCGCCGCGCGGTTTCCAACTCGCCCAGCACCATGTTGAAACCGCCATCTCCGGTCAGGGCCACCACCGCACGGTCGGGCGCGGCCAGCCGCGCCCCGATGGCGCCCGGCAGCCCGTAGCCGATCGAGGCGAAGCCGCGATCGGGCACGAAGCCGCGCCCGGCGCGCGGCTGGTCGTAAAGCAGCCCGCCCCAATGCGCGGCGAAACCGCCATCGGCGATCAGGATCGCATCCTCGGGCAGCCCGGCATTCAGCGTCCCCATCAGCCGGCCCATCGAGACCGGCACCTCGTCGCTTGCGAGCCGCGCGCGCGCCGTCTCGCGCCATGCCGCCATGCGCGAGACCACCTCCGCGCCCCAGGTCCTGCGCGCCTCCGGAGCCGCGCTTCCCTCCAGCACCGCGGCCAGGTCGCGCAGCCCCTCGCGCGCGTCACCCCAAAGGGGCAGGGTGGGCCGGTAGGTGCGGCCGATCTCCTCGGCCACGCAATCGAGGTGGATCAGGGTCTTGCCCGGCGCGGGCACGGTGTAGCGCTTGGTCGCGATCTCGCCCAGCTTGCAGCCCACCACCAGCAGGCAGTCGCTTTCGGCGATCATGTCGTTGGCGATCCGGTCGTAACGCCCGAACAGCCCCGCCGAGAGCGGGCTGGTACAGGGGATCGCGCCCTTGCCGCTCATGGTGTGGGCGACGGGGATGCCCTGGGCCTCGGCGAAGGCTTGCAGCACCTCCGCCGCCTGCGACAGATGCACCCCGCCGCCTGCAAGGATCATGGGCCGCTCGGCCTGCGTCAGCAGCGCGGCCGCCTTTGCCAGGCTGTCCGCATCGGGCCGGGTGCGCAGCGCCGGCGCGGACTGGTAGCGAGGGTCGGCGGCGAACGCGTCTTCCGCGAAGCCATGCGTGCCATGCGCCACGTCCTCTGGCACGATCAGCGCGACGGGGCCGGGCCGCCCGGTCGTGGCCACCGTGAAGGCGCGGCGGACAAGCTCGGGCAGACGGGCCACGCTTTCGGCACGGATCACCTCCTTGACGGCGGGGCGCAGGATCTCGGCCTGCCGCGCCTCCTGCGTCATGTTCTTCCACGCGTGCTCGCGATGCGTGTCGCCCACGATCGCCACCAGCGGGCTGCCCGCGTTCAGCGCCTCGACCAGCCCGGTGACCAGGTTGGTGGCGCCGGGGCCCAGCGTCGCGTCCACCAGCCCCACCCGGCCCGAGACCTTGGCATAGGCATCGGCGGCAAAGACCCCGCAGCGTTCGTCGTTGATGAGGTTGTGGTTCAGGCCCAGCCGCCGCGCGGCATCGTAGAACGGCAGCAGCTGGAACCCCCCCATCCCGAAGATCGGCCCCGCGCCATGTGCCTGCAGCATCCGCGCCAGCGCCTCGCCACCGGTCATTTCGTTCCGCCCCTGTTCCGTCATGCGTTCCTCGTGTTGTCAGGTGATGCGATAGCCCAGAACCCGCGGCAGCCAGAGCGCCAGTTCCGGGAAGAGAATGATGAGCCCCAGCGCCACCACCATGCCCAGCAGCAGCCAGCCGACCCAACGGAAGGTGCTTTCCAGCGGCACGCCCGCGATCTTGGCGGCGACCATCAGGTTCACCGCCACCGGCGGGGTGAATTGCCCCATGGCCACGAGCATCGCCATCACCACGCCGAACCAGACGAAGGACCATTCGAAGGCCTGCACGATCGGCACCAGAAGCGGTACCGCGATCAGGTAGATCGACACCCCGTCCAGCACCATGCCGGCCAGCAGCAGCAGGATCATCAGGAACAGCAGGATCAGCCATTCGTTCTCTGTGATGGACAGCAGCGCCTCGGTGGTGGCGTCGAACGCCCCCATGGTCGATCCCGCCCAGGCGAAAAGCCCCGCCAGCGAGATGATCAGCATCACCACGCCCGAGATCTTGGCGCTGGCCGCCAACACCTCGTAGATCTCGCGCAGACCCATCGTCCGGTAGAGCACGACACCCACGAACAGCCCGTAGAATACGGCAACCACGGCGGTTTCGGTGGGCGTGAACAGGCCCGAGCGCAGGCCGCCCAGGATGATGACCGGCGCCAGCAGGCCGGGGATCGCCCGGCGGAAGCTGGGCCAGATCGCGGGGCGATCCGGGTCTTCGTCGAGGCCGAAATCGTGCTTGCGGCTGAGCAGAAGCGCCGGAATGGCGACGGCCAGCCCGACCATGAGACCGGGCACAAGCCCGGCGGCGAACAGTGCGCGCAGGTCCATTCCCGGAACGATGACCGAATAGATGATCATCGCCACCGAGGGCGGAATCAGGATCGCTGTGGACGCCGAGGCCGCCACAACGCTGGCGGTGAAGGGGCGTGGATAGCCCGCCTTGACCATCGAGGGCAGCATCACGGTAATCACGGCCGCCGCGTCGGCGGGCCCCGAGCCCGACATCCCGCCCATGATCAGGCAGACGATCACGGCCACCAGCGCCAGCCCGCCGCGGCGCGGCCCGATCAGCGACTGCGCGAATTCCACCAGCCGGCCGGCCACGCCGGACCGCTCGAACACCATGCCCGTCAGGATGAAAAGCGGGATCGCGATCAGCGGATACTTGGCGACGGCGGCATAGGTGTTCGGGCCGATCATCCCCAGCGCCATCAGGTCGAGCCCGACATAGATACCCACGGCCCCGGAAAAGCCCAGCGCCACGGCGATGGGTGTGCCGATCACCATCAGCACGGCGAAGGTCAGCAGGAGAAGCGCGTTGGGATCCATGGCGCGCCCCTAGCCCTGCCTGCGGGGCCGCAGCAGCGTGGCCCAGCCGCGCCCCAGAACCCGCAGGATGATCGCCACGGACAGCAGCGGCAGCCAGATCGTGTAGAGCCAGACCGGGTTGCCCAGCCCCGGCGAGGTCTCGCCCCAGTGCCACTCGTCATAGGTCACCCGGCCGCCATACCAGACGATCATGGAGAACATCGCGGTGGTCACGGCCATCGTGACCAGGTCCGCCAGCCAGCGCAGCCGCGCCGGGAAGCGGTCGAGAAAGAAGGTGATGCGGATATGCTCGTTCGTGGCGAAGGCGGCGGAGGCCCCCACGAAGGTCATGAAGACCAGCAGGAAGACCGAGAATTCCTCGGTGAAGGCGAACGAGGCGCTGGTCGCGTAGCGCGCCACGACATTGCCCAGCGAGATCAGGCAGATCGCGCCCAGTGCGGCGGCGCCCAGGGCCTCCTCGATCTTCACCGGCACGCGGGCATGTTCGGCGCCGGTTTCTTCCGGCCCGGGGTCGGGCGCGTCATCCCTCGGAGTCTGCGGGGTCATGGGAAACTCTCGCTCTGCGCAAGGAACGCGGCCGCCGCGTCAGCGGCAGCCGCGCGGATGGCGGGATCACCGATTGGCGATGGCCTCCTCGGCCATCTTCACCAGGTCGGCACCGATGGTCTCGGTCCATTTCTCGTAGACCGGACGGGTCACGTCGATGAAGGCCTGGCGCTCTTCGTCGGTCAGCGAGATGACGGTCACGTCATGCCCGCGGATCTCTTCCACGAGGCTCTGGTCATCCTCGGTCAGGCCCTTGCGCGCCACCTCGATGCCATGCGCGCCGGCATCGATCGCGGACTGGCGCAGGATCTCCTGGTCCTCGGACGTGAAGCTGTCCCAGACCTCCTGGTTGACGGCGAAGATCAGCGGATCGGCCACGTAGTGCCAAAGCGTCACGTTGGTCTGTCCCAGCTCGTGCATGTTGAGCACCGAGTAGATGGTGAGCGGGTTTTCCTGGCCGTCCACCGCGCCGGTGGTCAACGCCGGCTGGGCGTCGGCCCAGCTCATCTGCGTGGGGTTGGCGCCCATGGCCGAGAACATGTCGTTGAAGATGGGCGAGCCCACGACCCGCATCTTGAGGCCCTCCATGTCCTCGGGGCGGCGGATCTCGGTTTTCGAGTTGGTGACCTCGCGGAAGCCGTTCTCTGCCCAGGCCAGCGGGACCACCCCGTTCTCGCGCAGGATCTCGAAGACCCGTTCGCCCACCTCGCCGCCTGTCAGCGCATCGAGCGCCGCGTAATCGGGCATCAGGAAGGGCAGCGAGAACAGGTTCAGCTCCTTGATCTGCGGCGACCAGTTGATGGTCGAGCCCACGGCCATGTCGATCACCCCGCGCCGCATGGCGGTGAATTCGCGGGTCTGGTCGCCCTGCACCAGCTGCACGCCGGGATAGACCTTCATGTTGATCCGGCCGTCGGTGCGTTCCGCCACCAGTTCGACCCAGCGCTCGGCCGCGATCCCCCAGGGGAACGGTGCCGGCACCACGGTCGAGACGCGGTATTCTTCCTTGTAATCCTGCGCCTGCGCGGGCGTCAGCCCCAGCATGGCCACGGCGGCCCCGGCCGCCATCAGTGTCTTGACGAAATTCATGCCGTCTTTCCTCCCTTGAAAATGTGGCAGGTCCTGCTTGCCTGCCGGTTCATGAAACGGGCAGGGGCGATGTCATGCCCCGTACCGTCTCGATGATCTGAGCTTCACGCACCCGCGCACGCTCTTCCAGCGGTGGCGCGTAGGCCACCGGGATGCGCGGCGCACCCAGCCGCCGCACCGGCGCCTTCAGCCGGTGGTGCAGCGCCTCGGCCACGGTCGCGGCGATCTCCGCGCCGAAACCGGCCACCGAGACCGCCTCCTGCACCACGATCAGGCGGCCCGTCTTCTCCACCGAGGCCAGCACCGCGTCCCGGTCCCAGGGCCAGAGCGTGCGCAGGTCGATCACCTCGGCCTCGATGCCGTGCCCGGCCAGCGCCTCCGCGGCGCGCAGGCAGACGTGGCGCATGGCGGACCATGTCACCAGCGTTGCGTCGCGACCCTCGCGGGCGATGTCCGCCTTGCCCAGCGGCACCAGGTGCTCGCCCTCCGGCACCTCGTCCTCGAGCCCCCAGAGGTTCTTGTGCTCCATGTAGACCACCGGGTCATCGCAGCGGATCGCGGATTTCAGCAGGCCGAGATTGTCGGCGGGCGTCGCGGGGGCCACAACCACCAGCCCCGGAATATGCGCGTACCATGCCTCCAGCGACTGCGAATGCTGCGCCGCGGAGGACCGCCACATGCCCACCGGCTCGCGCACCACCAGCGGAACGCGCATCTGCCCGCCGAACATGAAGCGCGCCTTGGCGGCCTGGTTCACCAGTTCGTCCACCGCGCAGAGCGCGAAATCGGAAAACCGCATTTCCACCACCGGGCGCGTTCCGGTCATCGCCGCCCCCACGGCGGCGCCCATGATGCAGGCCTCCGAGATCGGCGTGTCGGCGATGCGTTCGTCTCCGAACATGTCCTGAAGGCCACGATACTGGCCGAAGACGCCGCCCCGACCCAGATCCTCGCCCAGCGCCCAGACACGACTGTCGCGTTGCATTTCCTCGATCAGGGCGCGGCGGCCTGCTTCCAGGTAGCTGATCTGCGGCATCAGAAGGCCCTCTCGGTGGGACAGCCGGTATCCTGCACATCGGCATAGGCGGTGGCGCTGTCCGGCCAGTCCGCAA
Source organism: Paracoccaceae bacterium (assembly GCA_046541255.1). Taxonomy (GTDB): domain Bacteria; phylum Pseudomonadota; class Alphaproteobacteria; order Rhodobacterales; family Rhodobacteraceae; genus Rhodosalinus. The sequence goes on from JBKHDP010000018.1 coordinate 20,696, forward strand.
CGCGCGCCGTGTCGCGCACCTGACGCATCTCGGCCTGAGCCGACTCGCGCAGCGCATCCAGCCGCGCCTGCGCCACGCCGGCCAGCCGCAAGGCGCCCTCCAGCCGGACGATGGGACAGCGGGTGCGCCATTCCGCCACCTCGGCCGGATCGCGATAGGGCGCCGGGTCCACTGCCGTGTGGCCGGTGATGCGGTAGGTCTTGCAATGCAGCAGCCGCGGCCCTTCGCCCCGGCGCATGGCCTCGATCGCGGCGTGCGCCGCGGCATCCACCGCCAGCACGTCGTTTCCGTCGACCTCCTCGGCGGGAAGTCCAAGGCTCTCGGCGCGGGCCACCGCCCCCCGCCCCCCCGTCATCGAGCGGGTGCGCGTGGTGGCGGAAAAGCCGTTATCCTCGCAGACGAACAGCACCGGCAGGTCGAAGACCCGCGCCCAGTTCAAGCCTTCGAGGAAGGGCCCGCGGTTGATCGCCCCATCGCCGAAGATGCACACCGCCACCTCGCTTGCGCGGCGCAGCTTCAGCGCATGGGCAGCGCCCACCCCGATGGGAATGTTCGCACCGACAACGCCATTGGCGCCCAGCATTCCCACCCCGAAATCCGCGATATGCATCGAGCCGCCCTTGCCCCCGCAGGTGCCCCCCGCGCGGCCGAAAAGTTCAAGCATCATGGCCAGCGGATCGGCGCCCTTGGCCAGCGTGTGGCCATGCCCGCGATGGGTCGACAACAGCAGGTCGCTCCGCCACAGGTTGGGGCAGATGCCCGCCGCCACGGCCTCCTGGCCGATGGAGGGGTGGATGGCGCCCAGCACCAGCCCTTCCTTCTGGGCCTCGATGGCCAGTTCCTCGAAGGCCCGTATCTTCCACATCAGCGACAGGATCGGCAGGAACCGATCCGTATCGAGATTCGCGACGGCCCCGTCGCGGCCTGTGGCGGCTTGGGTCAAAACTGCTCCTCCCTCGAAATCTCCGGGATGGCCGGGGCGGGCCCGTCACGGCCGACCAGAAGCCGCCCCAGATCGGCGGCTTCCCGCGCCAGCAGGGCCACCAGTTCGGCATCGCGCGGGGCGTCCATCCGCTCGCGGATCGCCGCGATCGACAGGGCGGCCACCGCATGTCCGGCAGCGTCCAGAACCGGCACGCCCACCGCCGCCATGGCGCTGACGATGCGCCCGTCGTTGAAGGCATGGCCCCTGTCGCGGGTGGCGTCGATCATCCGGCGCAGGCTGTCCTCGTCGAAACCCGCGAAACGGGCGCGTGCTGCATGATCGTCGCGCAGCACCCGGTCGATATCCGCCTTCGGCTGGAAGGCGAGCAGCGCCAGCGATCCCGCGCCCACGCCCAGCGGGCGCCGGTCGCCCACATCCAGCGTCAGCGTGCGGATCGGAAAGCGACCGGTGCAGCGATCGACGCAGATCGCCTGATCGCCGTCGCGCACCGACAGGTAGACGGTATCGCCCGTCGCCGCCGCCAGTCGCACCAGCGCGGGTCGAGCCAGCTCGACGATGTGGAAACGGCGCGCGGCGAGGCCAAGTGCGAACACTCCGTAGCCGAGCGAGTAATGCTTGGTCGTCTCGTCGAAGGCGACAAACCCGACATCGACAAGGGCCATCAGAAGGCGGCGGGTGGTGGCCTTGCCCAGATCCAGCCGGGCGGTGACGTCGATCAGCCGCATCCCTTCGGCCGGACCACCGGCCAACACCCGCAGAACGCGCGCGGCACGGTCTATCGTCTGGACGGAAGCTCCGCCGCTCTCCGGCATTCCCGGCCGCCTCTTGTTGTCTCCTCCCGCTTCCGGCGTACCGGAAGAGTTTCGCAAAGCGAAACTTCAAGGATGCTATTTTGAAACATTTGCGCCTGTCAATCGCGGGGTTGGCGCATCCGGGGAAAGGAACAACGATTTGGTGCGGGCATCGACGCGACCTGGCGAGATGAAGCGGTTCTTGCGGGATGGGGCCGTTCTGCTGTCGTTCTTCGGGGGCGTTCCGGCCTTGCGGCGGGCAAGCGGTTCGGGGACAAGACGATCGCACCACCGGGCGACCTGCCGCGTGGCCTGCGGCCCGAAACCATCACGATCCCGATGCTGGCCATGATCTGGTGTAACCTGTTCTTCATCAGGCGGCACAGCCGGACGGCCTTGACGGCGATTTCAAGACTTCCTGAGAATGTCTCGACGTGAAAGGATCATGTTGCATGATCAGTCCCTTCAAGACCCCTGGCTGCCCGGTCGCGACCCTGGGCCTGCTCGCCGGCGGGGCTGGAGCCGCAAGCATGACCGACCTTCTTCGCCCGGTGCAGGGCGTCGAAACCCGTATACCGAAACGATGAAAGGGCACCCCGGGGCCGCCCGTCCCGGGGTACTGACCGCATGACCCAGATTTTCCGCGCCGACCTTTTTCACACGCCCCGGCGAGGCTCGATCGAGCGTATCGACGACGCGCTGATCGTGCTCCGCGATGGCATGATCGAGGCGGTGCTGCCACCAGGCGATCCGGACCGCACCGCCCATGACGGCGCCGAGATCACGGATCTGCGCGGGCGCGGGGCGCTGTTGCCCGGTTTCGTCGACCTGCATATCCATGCGCCGCAATTTCCCCAGCTTGGCCAGTCGCTGGACGTGCCGCTGGAGGTCTGGCTGCAGACGCACACCTTCCCGCTGGAAGCGCGCTATTCCGACATCGGCTATGCCGACCGGGTGTATCGGGCGCTGGTGCGGACACTGCTGGCCAATGGCACGACGACGGCGCTCTACTTCGCGACGATCCACCACGAATCCAGCCTGCGGCTGGCCGAGATCTGCCTGGAGATGGGCCAGCGCGCGCTGGTGGGCAAGGTGGCGATGGACCTGCCCGGCGAATGCCCCGATTACTATCGCGACGCCTCGCCCGAGGCGGCGATCGAGGGCACGGCGGCTTTCCTGGAGGCGGTGCCGGCGATCCGGGGCAATTCCGGGCTGGTCAAGCCGGTGATCACCCCGCGCTTCATTCCCAGCTGTTCCGACAAGGTGCTGCAGGCTCTGGGCGACATGGCCGGGGAAAGCGGCGCGCATGTGCAGACCCATTGCTCGGAAAGCGACTGGGAACATGGCCATGTGCTGCATCGCTGCGGCCAGAGTGACACCGCGGCCCTGAACGATTTCGGCCTGCTGCGCCGCCACACGGTGCTGGCGCATTCCAACCTGATCGGCGAGGACGACATGGCGCTGATCGCCGGGGCCGGGGCAGGCGTGGCGCATTGCCCGCTGTCCAACATCTACTTTTCCAACGCGGTCTTTCCGCTGCGGCGGGCGCTGGAAAAGGGCCTGCGGGTGGGGCTGGGCACCGACATCTCAGGGGGGCCCAGTGCCTCGCTGTTCGACACCACCCGCATGGCGATTTCCGCCTCGCGGCTGCTGGAGGAGGGGGTTGACCCGACCAGGGGCCCCGAGACGCGCGGCACGCCCGAAAGCCGGATCGACTTCCGCACCGCCTTCTGGCTGGCCACGATGGGCGGGGCTGATACGCTCGATCTGCCTGTGGGCTGTTTCGCGCCGGGCCGGCAGTTCGACGCCATGCTGGTCGCGCTGCCGCCCGATCACCTCGTGGGCGCCGATCTGCCGGGCGACGCGCTGTTGCAGAAGATCGTGATGCTGGCCACCCGCGACAGCGTGCGCGCCACCTGGGTTGCCGGGCGCAAGGTGCATGACGCCGGGGGATGAACGACGTGGCGGGATGGCCGGCATTTGCCTCGCGCCGGCCGCAGAAATGGCCGTTGGCGAAGACCCTGCGGGCGGGACTTGGCATGGCGAGGAGGGGGCGTGACCTTTTCCTGATGGTTGATCCGCAAACGCCCCGATTGCGGATCTGGTGCCGGTGAAGGGACTCGAACCCCCGACCCCATCATTACGAATGAC
>JBKHDP010000019.1:0-24302 GCA_046541255.1 Paracoccaceae bacterium
CCTGGAACTCCCTCCAGTTGCCCGGTTTTCGGCCGGTACACGGCCGCGTTGCGGTCGATGAACCGGACGAGCCGTTGTTCCCGTGGCGTGCGCCTTGGTGACTGTGGTGCGCACAGCCGGACGCGTCGCAGCTCGGCCGGATCCGGGCCCGCCGGGCCGGTGCGGGGCGTTCGGCGTCCAGGGGCCCGCACGGCCGGCAGGGCAGGCGCTCAGGCCAGGGGCGGGCCGGTGAAGGTCAGCTGGTCAGGCGAGGCGGAGTTCTCGATCGCCGGCATGTCCTCGGGTAGGCTCGGCCTTGCGGTCTTCGAGCCGCGGATGCCAATCGATCCGCCGCTGATCGTGGGACTCTGGCACAAGCGTTCCGACCGGACCCCAGTTGCAAGATGGATGCGGGAGCAGGTTTTCGGCCCGATGCGCGCGCTGGATCGCTGAACAGCCCCGGTTGCGGCGCGGGAAAGGCCGTGCCGCCGGGCGAGGCGCCAGCATCGCGCGCCATGCCGCTGCCCGAGCGCGGCACCATGGTCCTGCCGGCGGTGTTCGCAGAGGAAGGAAGCGATCTGGAGCGGGTAACGGGAATCGAACCCGTAACTTAAGCTTGGGAAGCTCGCGTGATACCTTTTCACCATACCCGCCCGGGCAGCGCCGATCTCTAGAATCCCGCAGGCCGCTGGTCAAGGGGCAGAACGCGGCCCTGGCGGTTTCAGGCCTTGCGGCGGCGCCGGCGGCGGCCGCCCTCGGCCTGGTCCCCGCCGCCGGTGTTGAAGCTCACATCCGGCAGCGTGGCGATCCTGGCCAGTTCCGGGAACGGATCGGTCGCATGGGGGATGGCGTTGGCATTGACGAAATGCTCCTGGAATTTCGGCTCGATCGCGGTTTCGACCTTGGTGATCTCGCGCACCGTGGCCTCGATCGCCCGCCGGGCGCCGAGATTGCACAGCGCGATGCGCGCGCCGGTGCCGGCGGCGTTGCCGGCGCTTGTCACCTTGTCGAGCGGCACGTCGGGAATCATGCCGAGGACCATCGCGTGCAGGGGCGAGATATGCGCGCCGAAGGCGCCGGCCAGCACCACGCGGTCCACCTTGTCCACGCCGCGCTCGTCCATCAGCAGCCGCGCGCCGGCGTAAAGCGCGGATTTCGCCAGCTGGATCGCCCGGATGTCGCCCTGGGTCACGGTGATGCGCGGGCCGCCCTCGGCGCTGCCGTCATGCACGAGATAGGCATGGGTCCGGCCCTCGGCCACGCAGCGCGCGGTGCCGGTCTGGTCGGCCGAGCCGATCAGGCCCGACGGGTCGAGCAGCCCTGCCATCCGCATCTCGGCCACCGCCTCGATGATGCCCGAGCCGCAGATCCCGGTGATCGCGCCCGGGCCGACCGCCTCGGCGAAACCGTCCTCGTCCGACCAGAGCGGGCAGCCGATCACGCGGAAGCGGGGCTCCTTCGTCACCGGGTCGATGCGGATCGCCTCGATCGCGCCGGGGGCGGCGCGCTGGCCCGAGGAGATCTGCGCCCCCTCGAAGGCCGGGCCTGTCGGCGAGGAGCAGGCCAGCACGCGCGAGCGATCCCCCAGCAGGATCTCGGCATTGGTGCCGACATCGACGATCAGCGCCAGATCCTCGGACTTTCCCGGTTCCTCCGACAGGGCCACGGCGGCGGCGTCGGCGCCCACATGGCCCGCGATGCAGGGCAGGATATAGGCCCGGGCGCGGGGGTTGATCGCGCCCAGGCCCAAATCGCGCGCCTCCATCTCGATGCTGTCCGAGCTGGCCAGCGCGAAAGGCGCCTGGCCCAGCTCCACCGGGTCGATCCCGAGCAGCAGGTGATGCATCACCGGGTTGCAGACGAAGACCGTCTCGACGATGAGCGACGGCTCGATCCCGCCTTCGCGGGCGATTTCCAGCGCCAGCGTGTCGATCGCCTCGCGCACGGCGCGGGTCATCTCGGCATCGCCGCCCGGGTTCATCATCGCATAGCTCACCCGGCTCATCAGATCCTCGCCGAAGCGGATCTGCGGGTTCATGATGCCCGATGAGGCGATCACCTCGCCGGTGTCCAGATCGGTCAGATGCGCGGCCACGGTTGTCGAGCCCAGGTCGATCGCGAGACCGTAGAGCCCGGCCTCGTGCAGCCCGGGCCAGACCTCGATCACCCGCGGCACCGCCGCGGCGTCGGAACGGTGCAGCGCGACGGTGATCTTCCAGTCTCCCTTGCGCAGCACCGGCTGAAGCCGGGCCAGCAGCGAGACGTCGGACGTCACGCGGTCGATGCCCCATTGCGCCTTGAGCGCGCGCGCCACCCGCTCGAAATCGCCGGTGGGCTCGTGCATGTCGGGCGCATCCACCTCGATGAAATGCAGCCTTGTGGCCGGGTCCATCACCATGGTGCGCAGGGTGGCGGACTTGCGCACCACCTGGCGGTGCACCTGGCTCTCGGGGGGCACGTCGATCACCACGTCGCCCATGATCCTGGCCTGGCAGCCCAGCCGGCGGCCCGGCTTCAGCCCGCGCTTCTCGTCATAGCGCGCCTCCACGGCGTTCCAGTCCGACAGCGCGCCGTCGCGCACGGTGACGCCATGCTTGGAGAACTCGCCATAGCTGGGCGTCACCTGGCACTTGGAGCAGATGCCTCGCCCGCCGCAGACCGAGTCGAGATCCACGCCGAGCTGGCGCGCGGCGGTCAGCACCGGGGTGCCGGCGGGAAAGCGGCCGCGCTTGCCGGAGGGGGTGAAAACGACGAGGGGATCGGCGGTCATCAGGCAATGTCCTGTCACGAGGGGCTGGCCGGAACATAGACTCCGGGAGGCCAGCATAAAGGCGGGATGCGGCAGAATCCCCTCCGCAGGCGTCATCGACGCATGAAAACTTCTCAACTCGGTGATGCGCCCGGTTCAATGCCGCCGGTCCGCGCACGCCCGGAGGAGGACCAGGAAGCCCGGGGGTCAGCAGCACATGCGCCGCCAGCGCCGCCATGGTGCCGCCGGGCCTGGATCGGCTGCCATCTCCACCGGGGCCAGGCCCACTACCCCGGACCGCCGCGCCGTTTGCTGCGGCCGTTCCGGCACCCCGCGATGATGAAAGCCACAATGGCTGCCTTGCGTACCGATGCCCGGCGCGATGGAGAGGCAGAAGGCGTCGGTGTCGAGCGTGGCACAGACCCGCGCCCCCGCTTTTCGAGGCATCGGCCCGGGTTGGCGGCGCAGCGGCCGGCGCAAGCCGGAATCGGGGTTTTCCCGCCCTGCGTTCCATGCAATAGGGAAGCGCCAAACGATCCCACGCAGGAGAGACCCGATGGAGATTCGTGAGGCGCTGACCTTCGACGACGTATTGCTTGTTCCCGCGGCCTCCGACGTGATGCCCAGCACAGCGAACACCGCCACGCGCGTCACGAAGGCGATCTCGCTCAACATTCCGCTGCTGAGTTCGGCCATGGATACCGTGACCGAAAGCCAGATGGCCATCACCATGGCGCAGGCGGGGGGCATGGGCGTGATCCATCGCAACCTGAACGTGGACGAGCAGTCGGACGAGGTCCGGCGGGTCAAGCGGTTCGAATCCGGCATCGTCTACAATCCGATCACGCTTACGCCGGAGCAGACGCTGGCGGATGCCAAGGCGCTGCAGGCGCGCTACCGGGTGACAGGCTTTCCGGTGGTGGATGCGAATGGGCATGTGGTGGGCATCGTGACCAATCGCGACATGCGTTTCGCCACCTCCGACGACACGCCGGTTCGCGTGATGATGACCTCCGAAAATCTAGCCGTGCTCACCGAACCGGCGGATCGCGACGAGGCCAAGAGCCTGATGAAGGCGCGCCGGATCGAGAAGCTGCTGGTGACCGATCGGGCAGGGCGGCTGACCGGGCTGCTGACGCTGAAGGATACCGAGCAGGCGGTGCTCAACCCGACCGCCTGCAAGGACGGGCTGGGCCGGTTGCGCTGTGCCGCGGCCTCCACCGTCGGCGATGCCGGGTTCGAGCGGTCCGCCGCGCTGATCGAGGCGGGCGTGGACCTGATCGTGATCGACACCGCGCATGGTCATTCGCTGGCGGTGGCGCAGGCGGTCGAGCGGGTCAAGAAGCTGTCGAACGAGGTGCAGGTGGTGGCCGGCAACGTGGCCACCGCCGAGGCGACGCGGGCGCTGATCGACGCGGGTGCCGACGCGGTGAAGGTGGGGATCGGGCCGGGCTCGATCTGCACCACGCGGATGGTGGCCGGGGTCGGGGTGCCGCAGCTCACCGCGGTGATGGATTGTGCGCAGGCCGCGGGCGATGTGCCGGTGATCGCCGATGGCGGCATCAAGTTTTCGGGCGATTTCGCCAAGGCGATCGCGGCGGGGGCCTCCTGCGCGATGGTGGGCTCCATGCTCGCGGGCACCGATGAGAGCCCCGGCGAGGTGATCCTCTACCAGGGCCGCAGCTTCAAGAGCTACCGGGGCATGGGCTCGCTGGGTGCCATGGCCCGCGGCTCGGCCGATCGCTATTTCCAGAAGGACGCGGCCTCCGACAAGCTGGTTCCCGAGGGGATCGAGGGGCAGGTGCCCTACAAGGGCACCGCCGCCAACGTGATCCATCAGCTGGTGGGCGGGCTGCGCGCGGCGATGGGCTATACCGGCTGCCGCACCGTCGAGGAGATGCGCCGGGATTGCCGGTTCGTGCGCATCACCGGGGCCGGGCTGAAGGAAAGCCATGTGCATGACGTGCAGATCACGCGCGAAAGCCCGAACTACCGTCTTGGCTAGTATTTTCAAGACAGTGCAAGATGATCTTGAGGTCTTGCGCGAGGCTTGGGCATGACTCCGGGCGCCCGCATCCAGGCCGCGGCCGAGCTGCTGGACGACATCCTGTCGGGCAGCCCGGCCGAAAAGGCGCTGACCTCCTGGGGCCGCCGGGCGCGCTATGCCGGCTCAAAGGATCGCGCCGCGGTGCGCGATCTTGTCTATGCGGCCTTGCGGCGGCGCCGCTCGCTGACCGCGCTGGGCGGGGCCGAGACCGGCCGGGCGCTGATGCTGGGCCATCTTCGCGAGAGCGGGGAGGACCCGGAGGCTCTGTTCACCGGCCAGGGCCACGCCCCGGCGCCGCTGACCGCGGCCGAGCGGATGGCGGGGAGGGCCCCTGACGCGGCCGAGGCGCGCGATCTGCCCGACTGGCTGTGGCCATTGTTCCAGGCCTCGCTGGGTCCGGCGGCAGAACAGGTCGCCCTTGCCCTTCGCCACCGCGCGCCGGTTCACCTGCGCGCCAACCTTCTCAGGACCGATCGCGCCGGAGCGGCCGAGGCGCTGGCCCGCGAGGGCATCAGCACCCGCCCGCTGGAGACCGCCGGAACCGCGCTGGAGGTGGTCGACGGTGCGCGCGCCGTCGCGCGCTCGCAGGCATTCGGGTCCGGGCTGGTGGAACTGCAGGATGCCGCCAGCCAGGCCGTGGTCGAGGCGCTGCATCCGGTCGGCGGGCGTGTGCTGGATTATTGCGCGGGGGGCGGCGGCAAGACGCTGGCGCTCGCGGCGCTGTCGGGCGGCGAGATCCTCGCCCATGACGCCGCCCCGCGCCGGATGGCGGGGCTGCCCGCGCGGGCGGCGCGCGCCGGGGCCAAGGTGCGGCTGACCGGGACACCCGCCGATGAACCCGGCTTCGACCTGGTCCTGTGCGATGCGCCCTGTTCCGGCAGCGGCGCCTGGCGGCGCGATCCCGAGGGCAAATGGGCGCTCACGCCCGAGGCGCTGGCCGGCCTCAACGCGACGCAGGACGCGATCCTGCGATCGGCGGCGCGGCTGGTCGCGCCCGGAGGCCGGCTGGGCTATGCGACCTGCTCGGTGCTGCAGCCCGAGAACGAGGAACGTCTCGCCGCGTTTCTCGACGCGCATCCCGGCTGGGTGGTGACAAGGCAAGACCACTGGAGTCCGGGGCCCGACGGAGACGGCTTCTTCCTTGCGGTGTTGACCCGGCGCGCCTGACAGGTCTAATCAACCTATGGGTGCAAGATGCATCTGTTAAGCGGCGCTTAAGGTCCGGCGGGCGAAATGGGCGTGCAAATGATTCTCTGAAGGGTGCCCGAACGGTGCTTCGCTCCGCGCTCACTCCCGGGCCCGTGACCAGGGCTGCCTGGCGCATGGGGCCTCGTCTCTGGGTGATGCCCGTCCTGGGTGTGGCGCTGCTGTTGGCCGGCCTGGCGGGTCTGCCCGGATCCCCGGGGATCGGGGCGTTTTCCGCGGGTGTGACCTTGCTGGGCGTCTCGGTCGGGATGCGCCTTGCCGGCGCCGTGGCAAGCTGGCGCCGGAACCGTGCGCTGGCCGCGATCTCGGATTTCGTGATCCATGACGCGGTGCCAATTTTCCTGACCGACGATGCCGGGGACCTGCAGTTCTGCAATCAGGCCGCCGAGCGGATATATGCGACGGGGGGCGCCGGCACGCTGGCCGGTGCGCTGCGGGGCACGCTTGCGAACCCGCAGGCCGTGACCGGTCGGCTGCGCGATCGGGCGGTCTCCACCGGGTCCGCGCGCGAGGATGTCGTGACGCGGCGTGGCAACCTGCGGCTCTCGGCGCAGCGGATCGGGCGCCGCGCGCTGCTGTGGCGGGCAGAGGCCTTCGCGGACCGGACCGATGCGCTGGCCGGCGGCGAGGCGGTGGGCGTGCCGCGGCTGACCGTGGGCCGCGGTGGCGCCATCCTGTTCATGAACGATCCGGCGCGCCGGCTGGTGGGCGGCCGGGCGCGGGCGCTGGATCGCCTGTTCGCGGTGCCGCCGGTCTCGGGCACGGTCTGCGATCTGGACACCGCGGAGGGGCGGGTGCCGGCGCTGGTGGTGGATCTGCCTTCGCATGCCGGTCGCAGGGAAATGTTCCTGTTTCCCCCGCCGGAGGGCCCGCCGCCTGTGGCCGCGGCGTCGGGCGATGTCGAATTCCTGCCGGTGCCGCTTCTGCATCTTGCGGCGGACGGGCGTGTGGTCAGGGCCAATCGCGAAGCGAGGCGACTTCTGGGCGGCGGCCTCGACGCCGAGACGCGGCTTGCCGATCTGATGGAGGGGCTGGGCCGCCCGCTGAACGACTGGCTGGCCGATGCCGCGGCGGGGCGCGGCCTGAACCGGTCCGAGTTCCTGCGGCTCAACCGCAAGGACCGCGAGGTGTTCGTGCAGGTCACGCTCAACCCCGTCACCGATGGCGGCGAGGCGGCGTTGATCGCGGTGCTGAACGACGCCACCGAACTCAAGACGCTGGAGGCGCAGTTCGTCCAGAGCCAGAAGATGCAGGCGATCGGGCAGCTGGCCGGCGGCGTGGCGCATGATTTCAACAACCTGCTGACCGCGATTTCGGGCCATTGCGATCTGCTGCTGCTGCGTCATGACCAGGGCGATCCGGATTACGCGGACCTGGTGCAGATCGGCCAGAACGCGAACCGCGCGGCCGCGCTGGTCGGCCAGCTGCTCGCCTTCTCGCGCAAGCAGACGCTGCGGCCCCAGGTGCTGGACCTGCGCGAAACGCTGTCGGATCTCACCCATCTGCTCAACCGGCTGGTGGGCGCGAAAGTCAGCCTGACGCTCAGCCACGATCCCGTGCTGCCGCCGGTGCGGGCCGACAAGCGCCAGCTCGAACAGGTGATGATGAATCTCGTGGTCAACGCGCGCGACGCCATGCCCGAGGGTGGAGAGATACGCATCGAGACCGAGGGGCTGACCCTGCAGGCCCCGCTGGAACGCGGCCGCGCCACCGTGCCGGCCGGCGCCTATGTCACGGTCAAGGTCACCGATGAGGGCGTGGGCATCCCGCCCGAGGATATCGAGAAGGTCTTCGAGCCCTTCTTCACCACCAAGCGCGTGGGCGAGGGTACGGGGCTCGGCCTGTCCACCGTCTACGGCATCGTCAAGCAGACCGGCGGCTTCATCTTCGTCGACAGCGCGCCGGGCTCGGGCAGCTGCTTCACCCTGTTCCTGCCGGTGCATTCCGGCGCCGAACGTCCGGTAGAGCCGGCCATTTCCCGCCCGGCCCGCACGCCGGCCCTGCGTCGGGACGCGGTGATCCTGCTGGTCGAGGACGAGGCGCCGGTGCGTGCCTTCGCATCGCGCGCGCTGCGCCTGCGAGGCTACACGGTGATCGAGGCCGGGTCCGCGGAGGAGGCACTGGAAACCCTCAAGGATGCCGATCTCTCGGTCGATGTCTTCGTGACCGACGTGGTGATGCCCGGGCGTGACGGTCCCAGCTGGGTGCGCGAGGCGCTGCGGGATCGGCCCGATACCAGGGTGGTCTTCGTTTCGGGCTATGCCGAGGAAAGCTTCGAGGGCGATCGCGCGCGCCTGCCCAACGCGGTTTTCCTGCCCAAGCCCTTCTCGCTGAAGGATCTCGCCGAAACCGTGCAGCGCCAGCTGCACTGAGCCGGCGCTGCCATCGGATCAGCCAAGGCTCTCCCACAGGTCGAAATCCGCGGCATGCTTGCGGCGCAGCCGCGCCTCCAGTTCGGGCGACAGCGCGAGCGTCGCCTCGGGCGAGACATTGCGCTGCGGCAGGTCGATCCGCTGGCCCAGCCGGGCCTCGAGAAAGCCGAGCAGCTCCTGCTGCGACTCGTAGCGGAACAGGTGATCCACCGGCGGGCCATCCGGCCGGGGCGAGACGAACTTCGCCTGGCTGCCGACATCGGCGAAGGCGGGGCGTTGTCCCTTCAGATAGCCTTCCACGAAGGTTTCGAAGCTGATGCCGTGGGTGGAGACCGGCTTGCCGCGCGTGAACGGGCGCTGCCGGTAGCGGTACCAGCTTCCCAGCCAATCGATCGGTTCACGGATCACCGCAAGCGTCTCGGGGCGTGCGCCGCAGACCTTCTCGAACATCGGCCGGAAGAATCGATCGTAGCGATAGAGCGGGGCATGCTTGAGCTCGGGCGGGTCGCGCACCACCAGACTGGCGCGGGGGCCCAGCGCGGCCTCGAAGGCGGAGGTGCCGGTCTTGGGAACCGACAGGAAGACCAACCCTTCCTTCATGAAAACGAGCATCTTTCACGTCTCCCGCTGTACTTGCCGCTTCCCCGCGCGGCTTAAGCTCTGGTTAACCCGGGGCAGGGATAATCGAAAGCATGGATTCGGGCTTGCAATGTTCTTGTTTTGATCCCATCCTGCGAGGGGAACATATAACGAACAAAAGCGGCGATTGCCGCGGGCGGCAGGGTGTGGAATAAGGAAGGAAATCCCATGGCAACGGCAGATCTTCTCTCAATGGACAGCAGGAAGAACCCCGACAAGCAGAAGGCGCTCGACAGCGCGCTGGCACAGATCGAGCGCCAGTTCGGCAAGGGCTCCATCATGAAGCTCGGGGCGGACAATCCCGTCAAGGATATCGAATCCACCTCGACCGGGTCGTTGGGGCTGGATATCGCGCTGGGTATCGGCGGGCTGCCCAAGGGCCGCATCATCGAGATCTACGGCCCGGAAAGCTCCGGCAAGACGACGCTCACGCTGCATTGCGTGGCCGAGGAACAGAAGAAGGGCGGGGTCTGCGCCTTCGTGGATGCCGAGCACGCGCTCGACCCGCAATATGCCCGCAAGCTGGGTGTCGATCTGGACGAGTTGCTGATCTCGCAGCCCGATACCGGCGAGCAGGCGCTGGAGATCACCGACACGCTGGTGCGCTCCGGCGCGGTCAGCATGGTCGTGGTCGATTCCGTCGCCGCGCTGACGCCCAAGTCCGAGCTTGAGGGCGACATGGGCGACTCGAGCGTGGGCGTGCAGGCGCGCCTGATGAGCCAGGCCATGCGCAAGCTGACCGGTTCGATCTCGCGGTCGAATTGCATGGTGATCTTCATCAACCAGATCCGCATGAAGATCGGCGTGATGTTCGGCAGCCCGGAGACCACCACGGGCGGCAACGCGCTGAAATTCTATTCCTCCGTCCGGCTCGACATCCGGCGCATCGGCGCTGTCAAGGATCGCGACGAGGTGGTGGGCAACGCCACCCGTGTCAAGGTGGTCAAGAACAAGGTGGCCCCGCCCTTCAAGCAGGTCGAGTTCGACATCATGTATGGCGAGGGCATCTCCAAGACAGGCGAGCTGCTGGATCTGGGGGTGAAGGCCGGCGTGGTGGACAAGTCGGGCAGCTGGTTCAGCTATGGCGACGAACGCATCGGCCAGGGCCGGGAGAACGCCAAGACCTATCTCAAGGCGAACCCTGCCGTCGCCAACGAGATCGAGGATCGCATCCGGGCGGCCCATGGGCTCGATTTCCACATGTCCGAGGAGGGCGGCGACAGCGATGTGATGGAAGGTTGAGCGCCCGGCCGCAGGGCATGGACAGTCCCGGAGCAGGGGGATAAACCTGCCGGGACGTCCCCAGCCAATGCTGCAAAGAGCCCGCGAGCCATGCCAAGCCTGAACGACATCCGGTCGACCTTCCTGAGCTATTTCGCCAAGCAGGGGCATGAGATCGTGCCCTCGAGCCCGCTCGTGCCGCGCAACGATCCGACCCTGATGTTCGCGAATTCGGGGATGGTGCAGTTCAAGAACCTCTTCACCGGGGTCGAGCATCGCGACTACTCACGGGCAGCCACCGCGCAGAAATGCGTGCGCGCCGGCGGCAAGCACAACGACCTGGACAATGTCGGCTACACGGCGCGGCATCATACCTTCTTCGAGATGCTGGGCAATTTCAGCTTCGGCGACTACTTCAAGGAACAGGCGATCCCCTATGCCTGGGAGATGGTCACCCGCGAGCTTGACATCCCGGCCGACCGGCTGCTGGTCACGGTCTACCACACCGATGACGAGGCCGCGGATCTCTGGAAGAAGGTCGCGGGCCTGCCGGACGAACGCATCCTGCGCATCGCAACGGATGACAATTTCTGGATGATGGGGCCGACCGGCCCCTGCGGTCCCTGTTCCGAGATCTTCTTCGATCATGGTGAGCAGTACTGGGGCGGGCCGCCGGGATCGCCGGAAGAGGATGGCGACCGTTTCGTCGAGATCTGGAATCTCGTCTTCATGCAATACGAGCAGTTCGAGGACGGCACCCGACGCGACCTGCCGCGGCCTTCGATCGACACCGGCATGGGAATCGAGCGGGTGGCGGCCCTGCTGCAGGGCACCAACGACAATTACGCCACCGACCTGATGCGCGCCCTGATCGAGGCCAGCGCAAATGCTTCCGGCACCGATCCGGACGGGCCGGGCCGGACCCATCATCGGGTCATCGCGGACCATCTGCGCTCCACCTCGTTCCTGATCGCGGACGGCGTGATGCCCAGCAATGACGGGCGCGGCTACGTCCTGCGCCGGATCATGCGCCGCGCCATGCGCCATGCGCATCTTCTGGGCGTGTCCGAGCCGCTGATGCACCGGCTGGTGCCGGCGCTGGTGGCCAAGATGGGCGCCGCCTACCCGGAACTCGGCCGGGCCCAGGCGCTGATCGAGGAAACCCTCAAGCTGGAGGAGACCCGCTTCCAGCAGACGCTGGATCGCGGGCTTCGGCTGCTCGACGAGGAACTGGGCCGGCTGCCCGAGGGCGCGGCCCTGCCGGGCGCGGCGGCGTTCAAGCTCTATGATACCTACGGCTTCCCGCTCGACCTGACGCAGGATGCGCTGCGCGAGAAAGGCCGCGCGGTCGACACCCAGGGCTTCGACGCGGCGATGGCCGAGCAGAAGGCCAAGGCGCGGGCCGCCTGGTCGGGCTCTGGCGAGGCGGCGGACGCGGCGATCTGGTTCGATCTGGCCGAGGCGCATGGCGCCACGGATTTCCTGGGCTACGATACCGAAACCGCCGAGGGCCAGATCGTGGCGCTGGTGCAGGATGGCCGGCAGATCGCCGAGGCGCATGCCGGGCAGGCGGTGCAGATCGTGCTGAACCAGACCCCGTTCTATGCCGAGGCCGGCGGGCAGGTCGGCGATACCGGCGAGATCGTCACCGAGGCGGGCCGGGCGCGGGTCTCCGACACGCGCAAGGTGGCCGGTGTCTTCATCCATTTCGCGGAGGTCGAGGAGGGCAGGCTGGCCCCGGGCGAGGCCGCGAAACTGGAGGTCGATCACGCCCGCCGCACCCGCATCCGCGCCAACCACTCGGCCACGCATCTGCTGCACGAGGCGTTGCGCGAGGCTCTGGGCGATCACGTGGCGCAGCGCGGCAGCCTCAACGCGCCCGACAGGCTGCGCTTCGATTTCAGCCATGCGAAGGCGCTCACGGAGGCGGAGATCAGCCGCGTCGAGGATGAGGTGAACGCCTATATCCGCCAGAACAGCCCCGTCGAGACCCGGATCATGACACCGGATGACGCGCGCGCGCTGGGGGCGCAGGCGCTGTTCGGTGAAAAATACGGCGACGAGGTGCGGGTGGTGTCGATGGGTGTGCAGCCGGGCTCGGGCCGGGGCGCGGATGGCGCGACCTATTCGATCGAATTGTGCGGCGGCACCCATGTGCGCCGCACCGGCGATATCGGGGAGTTCGTGCTGCTGGGCGACAGTGCCTCCAGCGCCGGGGTCCGCCGGATCGAGGCCCTGACGGGCGATGCCGCGCGCGCCCATGTGGCGCGGCTGCGCAAGCTGGTGGCCGACACGGCCGCGGAGCTGCGTTGCGCGCCGGATCAGGTGGTGGAGCGGATCCGGGCGGACCAGGGGCGGCTGCGCGCGCTCGACAACGAGGTGGCGCAACTGCGCCGCGAGCTTGCCATGGCCGGTGGCGCGGGGCAGGGCGGCGGCGTGGACGCAAAGGATATCAACGGGATACGTTTCGTCGCTCAAGTTCTTTCAGGGGTGTCGGGCAAGGACCTGCCGCCGCTGATCGACGAGCACAAGGCGCGGCTGGGCTCGGGGGCGGTGCTGCTTATCGCCGATGCTGGCGGCAAGGCCGCGGTCGCTGCAGGCGTTACCGACGATCTTTCCGGCCGGCTCTCGGCCGTCGATCTGGTCAGGGCCGCGGTGGCGGAACTGGGCGGCAAGGGCGGCGGCGGGCGGCCCGACATGGCGCAGGGCGGTGGCAAGGACGCCGCCAATGCCGAGGCGGCCATTCGTGCCGCGGAAACCGTTCTGGGAGGATAGACAGATGCCGGCACTCTGGATCGCGCATGTGACCGTCACCGACGAAGAGGCCTATGGCAGGTATGCCAAGCTGGCCGGCCCGGCCATCGCCAAGCATGGCGGGCATTTCATCGCGCGCGGCGGGCGCTACGTGCAGCTCGAGGGCAAGGACCGGCCGCGCAACGTGGTGGCGCGGTTTCCCTCCGTCGAGGCGGCGGAGGCGTGCTATCATTCGCCCGAATACCAGGAGGCGCTCAGCCATGCGCGGGATGCGTCCGAACGTGAATTGCTGATCGTCGAGACCAGCGAATAGGTTTGGCCGAACGCCGCACCGCCCGGACCCGGGGGTCTGGCGCCTGCCGCGACCGCCCGGTTTGCTCTTTCCGCCATCGACGGCAATCGTGCCGACTTGCCGCCGGGCGCGCCGTGGCCTCCCGCCGCCGCGCGCCCCGAGCCCAAGACGGCCTGACTCAGGCCGTCTTGGCGGCGCGCTTGCGTTCATGCGGGTCGAGATGGCGCTTGCGCAGGCGAATCGCGTTCGGCGTCACCTCTACCAGCTCGTCGTCGTCGACATAGGCGATGGCCTCTTCCAGCGACATCCGCACCGGCGGGGTCAGCCGCACCGCGTCATCGGTACCGCTGGCGCGGACATTGGTGAGCTTCTTGCCCTTGAGCGGGTTCACTTCCAGGTCGTTTTCGCGCGAATGCTCGCCGATGATCATGCCCTGGTAGACCTGTTCCTGCGGGCCGATGAACATCCGGCCGCGCTCTTCCAGGTTCCAAAGCGCATAGGCCACCGCCTGGCCATCCTCCATCGAGATCAGCACGCCCGCGCGCCGGCCCGGGATCGGCCCCTTGTGCGGCGCCCAGCCGTGGAACACCCGGTTCAGAACGCCGGTGCCGCGGGTATCGGTGAGGAACTCGCCGTGATAGCCGATCAGCCCGCGCGAGGGCACATGCGCCACGATCCGGGTCTTGCCGGCGCCGGCGGGTTTCATCTCGACCAGTTCGCCCTTGCGTGCGCCGGTCACCTTCTCGATCACCGCGCCGGAATAGTCGTCATCCACGTCGATGGTGACTTCCTCGATCGGTTCCAGCGTCTGGCCATCTTCCTCGCGCAGCAGAACCTGCGGCCGCGAGATCGACAGTTCGAACCCTTCGCGGCGCATGTTCTCGATCAGAACGCCCATCTGCAATTCGCCGCGCCCCGCCACCTCGAAGGCCTCGCCGCCCGGCGTGTCGGTGATGCGGATCGCCACGTTCGATTCGGCCTCCTTCATCAGCCGCTCGCGGATCACGCGCGATTGCACCTTCTTGCCGTCGCGGCCCGCCAGCGGGCTGTCGTTGATCCCGAAGGTGACGGTGATCGTCGGCGGGTCGATCGGCTGGGCGGGCAGCGGGTCTTCCACCGCCAGGGCGCAGATCGTGTCGGCCACGGTGGCCTTCTGCATCCCCGCGAGGCTCACGATGTCGCCGGCGACAGCCTCGTCGATCTCCTGCATGCCGAGTCCGCGGAAGGCCTGGATCCTGGTCACGCGGAACTGTTCGATCTTCTGGCCCACCCGGCTGAGCGCCTGAACCGTGGCGCCCACCTTGAGCCGGCCCGTTTCCACCCGGCCGGTGAGGATGCGGCCCAGGAACGGGTCGGCCCCCAGCGTGGTTGCGAGCATGCGGAAATCCTCGTCGGCGCGCGCTTGCTGGCGCGGCCGGGGGACGTGGTTCACGATCAGCTGGAACAGGGCCGAGAGATCCTTGCGCGGCCCGTCCAGCTCGGCATCGGCCCAGCCGCTGCGTCCGCTCGCGTAGAGATGCGGAAAATCCAGCTGGTCCTCGTCGGCGCCCAGATTGGCGAACAGGTCGAACACCTCATCCAGCGCGCGGTCGGGTTCGGCATCGGGCTTGTCGACCTTGTTCAGCACCACGATGGGACGCAGCCCCAGCGCAAGCGCCTTGGAGGTGACGAATTTCGTTTGCGGCATCGGCCCTTCGGCCGCATCCACCAGCAGCACCACGCCATCCACCATCGACAGGATTCGTTCCACCTCGCCGCCGAAATCGGCATGGCCGGGCGTGTCGACGATGTTGATCCGCGTGCCCTTCCATTCCACCGAGGTGGCCTTGGCGAGAATCGTGATGCCGCGCTCGCGTTCCAGATCGTTGCTGTCCATGGCGCGTTCGGCCACGGCCTGACCGACGCGGAAGGCGCCCGATTGCTTGAGCAGTTCGTCCACCAGCGTCGTCTTGCCGTGGTCCACATGCGCGATGATCGCGATGTTGCGAAGATCCATGTCGAGGAAATGTCCTTTATGTGTTCCGCCGCCACATAGGGGCCCGCGCCGCAAAAGACCAGACCTGCCATGCGTTGCCGCGGGTTTGACGAGGCCGTCTCGCCCAGTCATAGTGTAACGGTTTCATGACGAACCGCCCTGGTGGGAGTGTTTCACATGCGCGCCTTGCGACTTTCTGCCGGCCGGGGCCGCATGGATCTGTGGTTGCTCGCGGCCCTGCTGGCGGTCGATCTGTGCCTGATCGGCATTCACGGCGTTCTGGGCTTGCGCCGGGCGGCCGATCCCTCCGCCCCCTGGCCCGACATGCTGAACATCGCGCGCGAGGCCAGCCTGGGCGAGCTGTTCGGCTACGCCAAGTGGCTGGCGGTGGTCCTTTCTCTGCGCGCGGCATGGCAGCGGCATGGCGATCCGCTCTATGCCGCGGCGGCCGGTGTCTTCCTGCTGGCTCTGGCCGATGACAGCCTGCGCCTGCACGAGAACAGCGCCCATGTTCTGATGGCCTTCGACCTGCATCTGCGGCACGGGCCCTGGATCTTTCCGTTTGGCGAGCTGGCGGTCTGGGCGCTGCTGGGTCTGATCGCGCTGGCGCTGCTGGTGCGCGCCTATCCGGGCAGCGGGCCGGAAGCACGCGCGAAACTGCTGCCGCAAGCCGTCCTGTTCGGGGGTGTCGTCTTCTGCGCGATCGGGATCGATCTGCTGCACGGTGCCTCGGAGGAACTCAGCATGACTTCGGGCATTCTCGGGATCCTGGAGGATGGCGGCGAGATGGCGTTCCTCTCTGCCATGCTGGCCCATGCCTGGCCCAGTTTCGGCAGGCCGGACCCGTCGCCGCAGGGCGACGAGATCAGAAATTCTTGAGGCGTCTCGTCGTCTCGGGATCGAGGAAGCCGGCCACGGTCGCGTCGGTTTCCAGCGCCATGGCGCGGTCCAGCTCGGCAGGGGCCACCGCGTTCAGAACCCGCTTCATCGCCCGGCAGGACAGCGGTGGCAGCGCGGCCAGCCGGCGGGCCAGGTCCATCGCTTCCGCCTCCAGCACGGCATCGGGCACCACGCGCCAGGCCAGCCCGTATTCCTGCAGCCTGGCCGCGTCGTAGCGTTCGCCCAGGAACAGCATCTCGCGCGCCCGCGCCAGCCCCACCAGCGCGGGCAGCAGCGCGGTTACTCCGCCGGTGACGAAGAGGTTCAGCGAGACCTCCGGGAAGAACCCTTTCGCGCTTTCCCCCCAGAGTGCGAAATCGCAATTGATCGCCCATTCGAAACCGCCGCCCACGGCCCAGCCGTTGATCGCGCCGACGACCGGCTTGGGCCCGCGCATGATGGCACGGGTGGCGCGCTGGATCGCCTCCACCAGCGCGCGGGCCTGCGCCTCGGTCTCCGGCTGCACATGATCGTGCCGGTCGTCTCCCGCGCAGAAGGCCCGGCCCTCGCCGGTGAACAGGATCGCCCGGGTCCGCGGGTCGGCATTGGCGTCATCGAAGGCGCGGGCCACGTCCTCGATCAGGCGCAGGTTCATCGCGTTGAGCCGCTCGGGCCGGTTCAGCGCCACCCGCCGCACGCCGCCCTCGTGCAAGCTGCTCAGCACCGTGTCATAGGTGAATTCGCTCATGCATCCCTCCGGGTCACGCGTTTCGTCTTGCCCTCGGTTACCGGGAAATGGCCTGCCGGGCGCAGGGTCACGCGGGCCGTGGCGCCCAGTTCGCGCTTGATCGCGGCTTCCGTGGCTTCGGCCAGGCCGGGTGTTTCGGGGGCGCCCGGCGCCAGTTCCACCTCCAGCGGCAGGTGGCTGTAGGGCGGCGGGCCGTCCAGCACGATGCGATAGTCGCCCGACAGGCCCGGGATGGCGTTCACCACCGCCGCCACCATGCTTGGAAACAGGTTCAGGCCGCGCACCACCACCATGTCGTCGCTGCGCCCGATCACCCGGAAACGAAAGCCGGTGCGGCCGCAGGCACAGGGCTCGGTGGCGTCCACCGCGATGATGTCGCCTGTGCGGAACCGCACCAGCGGCTGGCAGTCGCGGGCCAGATGGGTCAGCACGAGTTCGCCCTCGGCCCCGGCCTCCAGCGGGAGCGGGCTGTCGTCTTCCGGGGAGATCAGTTCCGGCCACAGCACGTCCGCGCCAAGGAAATGCAGCCGCGTGTCCTGCCCGCATTGCGCGGCGAAGTTCGAGAACACGTCCGAGACGCCGTAATTGGCGTTGCGCGCCTGCATCCCCCAGATCCTTTCGATCCGGGCCCGGAAGGCCGGATCGTCGAGCCCGGGTTCGCCGCCGAACAGCCCCAGTTTCAGGCCCAGGTCGCGCGGGGCCAGCCCCGGAAAGCGGTCGGCCAGAACCCGTTCCAGCACCGCCGGATAGGACGGGGTGCAGGAGATGGCCGTGATGCCCACCTCGCGGATGGTGCGGATGAGCAGGTCGGTGCCGCCCACGCCGAAGGGCACCACCAGCGCGCCGGTGGCCTCCAGCGTCAGGTGGTCGGTCAGGCCGCCCATCCACATCTGGTAGTTCAGGCAATGGACCACGGTATGGTCAGGGCCAAGCCCGGCGGCGCGGTGGCTGCGCCCGCCCACCGCCGCGGTGATCGCGCAATCGCGCGCCGACAGCGCCAGGTTCATCGCCTGGCCGGTGGTGCCCGAGGTGCGATGCAACCGCACCGCCGCCGCGCGCGGGGCGGCGAGATAATCGCCGAAGGGCGGATGCGCGGCCTGCGCGGCGCGCAGCTGCGCCTTGTCCGTCAGGGGCAGGCCTGGCAGATCGCGCAGGTCACCGGGCGGCGCGGCGCCGGCCCAGAGGGTGCCGTAAAACGGCGAGTGCTCTGCCACGTAGCGCGCCTGCGCCCGCCAGGCCGCCTGCTGATGCGGTCGAAGCGTGGCGGGCGTCGCGTATTCCGCCTCTTGCACCAGGTCCATCCTCGCCGCCTCCCATGCCCGGGCCCCCGCTGGACCCCATCAGGGTCCATCCGGCTTGCGTCGTCAACCCGGCTCGGGTTGACTGCGGTCAAGGCGTCCGGCGCAACGATCGGGCAGGATGGGCGCCGATGGGGGAACGCAAAGGGGGAGAGTTCCATGCCAGACAGCCCGGAACCGATTTCCGCCGACCGGCTGGGCCCGCGCGTGGATCCGTCCGATCTGCCCTTCGCCGATACCGGCGAGGCCGAGCCTCTGGACGGGCTGATCGGGCAGGATCGTGCGATGGATGCCATCGCGCTGGCCGCGCGGATGGCGCATCGCGGCTTCAACCTGTTCGTGGTGGGCCCGCGCGGTACCGGGCGGCACCGTGCGGTGTCGGGTGCTCTGACAGAGCGCGCCGGCACCCGGCCGGTTCCCGATGATTGGGTCTATGTGAACAATTTCGACGCGCCGCACCGGCCACGCGCATTGCGCCTGCCGCCGGGCTCGGCCGAGCGGCTGAAGGCCGCGATGGAAGAGCTGGTGGACGATCTGGCGATCGAGATCCCCTCGATCTTCGAATCCGAGGAATACCAGGCCCAGCGCCGCGCCATCGACGAGGAATTCGGCGAGCAGCAGGAAGGCTCCATGACCGATTTCGCCGATCGGGCGCGGGCCGAGAACGTGGCGATCCTGCGCACGCCGATGGGCTACATGCTGGCGGCGATGCGCGACGGCGAGGTGGTGCGCAAGGAGGATTACGAGAAACTGCCCGAGGCCGAGCAGAAGGAGATCGACGAGAAGATCGCCCGCCTGCAGGAAGAACTGGGCGAGGTGCTGCGCGCCGCGCCCGCGCTGGAAAAGGAACACCGCCGCCGGGTCGAGGCGCTGAATGCCGAGATGGCCGAGCGCGCGGTTTCGGCGCGCATCGCCGAGACCACGCGGGAACTGGGCGATCTGCCCGGGGTCAAGGACCATCTCGCCGCGGTGCGCGACGACATGGTCGACAATGCGAGCCTGTTTCTCGCGGTGGCGCAGCAGGCCGGCAACGGACCGTTCCCCGAAGCCACCGGCCGCCATCACGAAGCCGATCCGTTCCGGCGCTACGCCGTCAACGTGATGGTGAGCCATGCCGACGAAGAGACCGGCGCGCCGGTGGAGTCCGAGGATCTGCCCACGCTTGACCACCTGGCGGGGCGGATCGAGCATGCCTCGCAGATGGGGGCGCTGGTCACCGATTTCACCATGATCAAGCCCGGCGCGCTGCACCGGGCCAATGGTGGCTACCTGGTGCTCGACGCCCGCGAGGTGCTGTCGGAGCCCTACGCCTGGGACGCGCTCAAGCGGTGCCTGAAGTCGGGCGAGATCGCGATCACCTCGCTGGCCGAGCGGCTGAGCCTGATGTCCACCACCTCGCTGGAGCCCGACCCGATCCCGCTGGATGTGCGCGTGGTTCTGGTGGGCGACCGGCTGCTGCACATGCTGCTGACGCTGCTCGATCCGGATTTCGGCGAGCTGTTCAAGCTGCAGGCCGATTTCGAGGAAGACCTGGATCGCACGCCCGAGGCGCTGGGCCTCTATGCGCGGCTGCTGGCCGCGCAGGCCGCGCGCGACGAGCTGCGCCCGCTCGACGCGCCCGCGATGGCGCGGGTGCTGGACGAGGCCGCCCGGCTGGCCGACGACAACCGCAAGCTCTCGCTGCAGGTGGAGCGGCTGGCCGACCTGATGCGCGAGGCCGACCACTACGCGGCCGAGGCGGACCGCGCACAGGTCGGGGCCGAGGATGTGGCGCGGGCGCTGGAGGCCGCCGACCGGCGCGCCGCGCGCATCCGCGACCGGATGCAGGAGGCGATCGAACGCCGCACCGTGCTGATCGACACCGAGGGCAGCAAGGTGGGCCAGGTCAACGGGCTGTCGGTGATCTCGCTGGGCGATTTCCGTTTCGGCCGGCCCTCGCGAATCACCGCCCGGGTGCGGATGGGCGCGGGCAAGCTGATCGATATCGAGCGCGAGGTGGAGCTGGGCGGCCCGCTGCATTCCAAGGGGGTGCTGATCCTGTCGGGCTACCTGGCGGCCACCTACGCGCCCGATCTGCCCTTCTCGCTGCATGCGAGCCTTGTTTTCGAGCAGAGCTATGGCGGGGTGGACGGCGACAGCGCCTCGTCGGCCGAACTCTACGCGCTGCTCTCGGCGCTGGCGGATGTGCCGATCCGGCAGGATCTGGCGGTGACCGGCTCGGTCAACCAGCTGGGCGAGGTGCAGGCCATCGGCGGGGTCAACGAGAAGATCGAGGGCTTCTTCGAGACCTGCCGCCGGCGCGGGCTGACCGGCAGCCAGGGCGTGCTGATCCCGCAGGCCAATGTGGAGCACCTGATGCTGCGCCCGCCGGTTGTCGAGGCGGTCGCCGCGGGGCGGTTCTCGGTCACGCCGGTGGCCACCATCGAACAGGGCATCGCGCTGCTGACAGGACGCGCGGCGGGCGCGCGCGGCAAGGACGGGTCGTTCCCCGAGGGCTCGGTGAACGCGGCGGTGGAGGCGCGGCTGCGCGCCTTCGCCGAACGCCGCCGCGACTTCCTGCGCGAGGGCGGCCAGGGCGGCGGGAGCGCGGGGCAATGAGCCCGCGGAGCCGGCGGATGCGGCTGCTGATCGCGGCCACCAGCTTCGCCGATGCGCAGGCGGCTCTGCGGCTGGCGGAGCGGCTGGGCACGGGGCTGGCCTCGGACCTTCTGGGGCTGATGGTGGAAGAGACCGAGGCGCTGGCGCTTGCCCAGCTTCCGGGCCGGCAGGTGGTCACGCAATCGGGCCGGATGATGCCGCCGCCCGCGCCCGAAGCGTTGCGCCGGATGCTCGACCGCGAGGCGCGCGCCTTCGAGCAGGGGCTGGCCCGGCTGGCCGAGGCGCAGATGCTGCGCTGGTCCTTCCGCCGCGAGGGCGGCGAGCTGGTTCGCGGCGTCCTTGCCGCGTTGCAGGGGGGGCAGGGTGATCTGCTGATCCTCGGGCAAGGCACCGCACGCGGCCCGCTGGGCGCGATTCTCGCGCTGGGCCCCGAGGCCGGGGCGGCCGCGCAGCTGGCGCGGCAGCTGGGCAAGGCGCTGGGCCGGCCGGTAGAGGTGCTGGATGCGTCCGACCCGGTGCGACTGCCGGCGCGCCTGGCGCGGCGTCGGGCGGCGGCGGTGGTGATCGGCCCCGACCTTCTGCCGGGGACAGACCCGGAGGGGCTGCGCGCGCTGCTGGGGGCGGCGCGCTGCCCGGTGCTGCTGCTGCGCGATCCGCACCCGACGGGCTTGCCAACAACCGGGCAATGAGGCTAAACGCTCTCGTCCCGAAGGGTGATTAGCTCAGTTGGTAGAGCGCCTCGTTTACACCGAGGATGTCGGGAGTTCGAGTCTCTCATCACCCACCACCGGACCCGCGATCCCCCTGTCTCCCGGCCGGTTCGGGCGCTATTCTGGCGACCGGGGCCGCCCGTTCGCAATGGCGGCAAGACCGAAGAAAGGGCCAGACGATCCATGACCATTCTCGGCGACATGTTGTCCACGCTGATGGAACGGCGCTACGCGTTCCGCCCGCGCCGCAGCCGCAGGCCGATGCAGACGCTTCTCGATTCGCTTCTGGGCAGTCTCGGCGACGTGTCGGGCAGTTCGCTCGCCGCCGAGATCCTCGACACCTACGGCGCAATGGACGAGGCCGGACGGGCCGAGTTCTTCGAATTGCTCCTGACCCGCTACGGGCTCGACGAAGATGCGCTGGGCACCGCGCTGGCGGGATGGCGTGCCAAGGCCGACGGGGCCAGCTACCGCGCGTTTCAACAGGCGGCGGAGCCGCGCCGACAGGAGATCGCCCGCAGGCTGAACCAGTTGCCGGGGGCCACCGGGCGGCTGGTGGACATGCGCGCCGACCTGCTGCGACTGCTGCCCGAGCGCCCCGAGCTGGGCCCGGTGGACGAGGATCTGCGCCACCTGTTCCGCAGCTGGTTCAACCGCGGTTTCCTGGTGTTGCGGCCGATCAGCTGGCACACGCCTGCCGATATCCTCGAACGCATCATCGGCTACGAGGCGGTGCACAGCATCGGCAGCTGGCAGGAGCTGCGCCAGCGGCTGGAACCCGAGGACCGGCGCTGTTTCGCCTTCTTCCACCCGGCGATGCCGGACGATCCGCTGATCTTCGTTCAGGTGGCGCTGACCCGCGGCATTCCCGGAGCGATCGGCCCGCTGCTGGCGCCCGATTCCGCCCCGCTGCCCGCCGAAGAGGCGGACACGGCGGTGTTCTATTCGATTTCGAATTGCCAGAAGGGGCTGGCGGGCATTTCCTTCGGCGACATCCTCATCAAGCAGGTGGTGGAGCGGTTGTCGCTGGAACTGCGCGAGTTGCAGACCTTCGTGACGCTGTCGCCCATACCCGGCTTCACCCGCTGGCTGGA
This sequence comes from Paracoccaceae bacterium, assembly GCA_046541255.1. Lineage (GTDB taxonomy): Bacteria > Pseudomonadota > Alphaproteobacteria > Rhodobacterales > Rhodobacteraceae > Rhodosalinus. Next base: position 22,562 of record JBKHDP010000019.1, read on the forward strand.
GCGCGTCGGGCTGGAGCCGCAGGCGCTCGCCCCGGACAGCCACGAGGCGCTGGCGGCGCAATACCTGCTGGAGGCGCGCCGCCCCGATGGCCGCCCGCTCGACCCGGTGGCGCGATTCCACCTGCGCAACGGCGCCGAGGTCCACAAGGTTCATCCCGGCGCCGATGCATCGGCGCGCGGGCAGGCTCAATCGCTGGGCGCGATGGTGAACTACCTCTATGATCCCCGCCGAATCGTCGAGCGGCATCAGAGGTTTGCCGAGGACGGAGAGATCGCCGCCGCCCGCGCCGTGGTGCAGGCGGCGAAGAAGGGCGCGGCGCTTCTGCCGCGCGCGGAGGCAAAGGCAAAGGCATGACGAACCCGCTCTACGATACGCTTTTCGGCCGGCACACGGGCGCTGGCACCCCTTTCCTGCATCTGCCCGGCGGGCGCGTCCTGTCGCATGATGCCTTCCTGCGCATGGCCGGGCGCTTCGCCAATGCGATCGCGCAGGCGGGCCTCGTGCCCGGCGACCGGCTGGCGGTGCAGATCGCCAAGTCGCCCGAGGCGCTGGCGGTCTATGCCGCCTGTGCCCGCGCGGGGGTGGTCTTCCTGCCGCTCAACACGGCCTATACCGCTGCGGAGGTGGAGTATTTCGTGGGCAATTCCGGCGCGAAGCTGCTCTTGTGCGACAGCCGGGCCGCGACCTCGCTTGCGCCTGTGGCCGCGCAGCACGGCGCCCGGCTGGAAACCCTGGATGCCGACGGCACGGGCAGTTTCGCGACCCGAGCGGCGGCCTGCGCCGAGGATTTCGACACCGTGCCGCGCAGCGGCGACGATCTGGCGGCCTTCCTCTACACGTCCGGCACCACGGGGCGTTCCAAGGGGGCGATGCTGACGCAGGGAAACCTGCTGTCGAACGCGCGGGTGCTGACCGATTGCTGGCGTTTCACGCAAGGCGACGTGCTGCTGCATGCGCTGCCCATCTTTCACACCCATGGGCTGTTCGTGGCCACGAACATCATGTTGCTCTGCGGCGGGGCGATGATCTTCCATCCGAAGTTCGACGCCGCGGCCACCATCCGCGACCTGCCGCGCGCCACCGCGATGATGGGCGTGCCCACCTTCTATACCCGTCTGCTGGACGAGGCGGCCTTCACCGCCGAGACCTGCGCCAACATGCGTCTGTTCGTGTCGGGCTCTGCCCCTTTGCTGGCCGAGACCCATCGCCGGTTCGAGGCGCGCACCGGGCACCGCATCCTGGAACGCTACGGCATGACCGAGACCAACATGAACACCTCGAACCCCTACGAGGGCGAGCGGCGGGCGGGCACCGTGGGCTTTCCTCTGCCGGGGGTGGAGCTGAAGATCTGCGATGCAGCGGGGCGCGCCCTGCCTGCGGGGGAGACCGGCGTGATCGAGGTGCGCGGGCCCAACGTGTTCAGGGGCTACTGGCAGATGCCCGAAAAGACGGCCGAGGAGTTGCGCCCGGACGGTTTCTTCATCACCGGCGATCTGGGCCGGATCGACCCGGACGGTTATCTCGAGATCGTGGGCCGGTCCAAGGATCTGATCATATCGGGTGGCTACAACATCTATCCCAAGGGGATCGAGGACGCGCTCGACGCGCAGCCCGGCGTGCTGGAAAGCGCCGTGATCGGGGTGCCGCATCCCGATTTCGGGGAAAGCCCGCTGGCCCTGATCGTGCCCGAGGGCGAGGGCCCCGACCTGGACGCGGTGGCGGCGGCGCTTCGGGCGCAGC